>JBLHGQ010000004.1:0-54374 GCA_047614505.1 Rhodothermales bacterium
GTTAAACCGCGCGTTGTAAGGCCAATGTCCAGACTCTGTAGCTTCCCGTTGCTATCGGTATACTCGAGCGTTCCAGCGTGGGTTTCAGGATTGGTCTTTCTGCGTTCGATGCTTCGCCATGGGCCTTTAAGCGTCACATGTATCATTTCGTGATCGTTGAATAATTTGACCGGCTTCGGGGCCTTTTCCTGGGCAAGGGTGGAAAAACTTGCCAGCAATGCAAGCATCAGGCAGGTGATCACAAGTCTCGAGTGTTTTTGCATGATCAGATCCATTGGATGAATATCCCGATTATAAGACATTAGAGGTCAAACCCGGCGGAGTTTGGATTCAAATGTAACGCATGGAAAAATCAACCGCCTGAATGTTTTTCGTAATATCACCGGTAGATATGAAATCGACACCTGTCTCAGCAATCTCCCTGACCGAGTTAAGGCTCACACCGCCAGATGCTTCTAGTTGTATCCGGCCTGAAAACTGTTCAACCGCAGTTCGCAATGTGGATACACTGAAGTTATCAAGCAGGGCACGATCTGCAGACGCTTCACTGGCTTCCTTCAGTTGCTCAAGGTTTTCTACTTCAACTTCGAGAAGAAGATCGGGGTAATTTGACCTCGCCCGGTTGATCGCTGCAGTGATGGATCCTACTGCGGCAATATGGTTTTCCTTAATCAGGATCGCATCAAACAGTCCGATTCGGTGGTTACTGGCGCCACCACAAAGTACGGCATACTTTTGTGCCATGCGCAGACCGGGAAGCGTTTTGCGAGTATCAAGGATGGTAACGCTTGTTCCGGATACTGCTTTTACGTACTGCTTCGCCAAGGTTGCCGTTGCGGAAAGGGTCTGTATAAAGTTCAAGGCAGTTCGCTCGCCGCTGAGTATTGCTGCTGCCGGGCCCGACAAACTGCAGACTTCCTGATCAGGATGCATGCTTTCACCATCGGCAAGATTCCAATTCACAATAATGTCGCCGTTCAATTGATGGAATGTCTGGTCAAACCAGGCTTGCCCGGCAAGCACTGCGTGTTGCCGGCAGATGACCCGGGTGTTCAATAATGTTGATTTTCCAATCAGGCTTGCGGTGCGATCACCGTCGCCCAGATCTTCTTTGAGAGCAGTCGATACATCAGCTGATACGAAAGAGATATCCGGTCCTTCAGGAATGGTCACCTTTAGAAGTCTTGTAGTTGGGTAGTGCCAATGCCTTTTTCGTATAACAGGATAGGAATGCTGTCTTCAACAGGGTAAATGACTTTCATATCTTCAGTGACCAGGCATTCGTCAAGTGTGCTTTCAACAGCTTCACCCTCTACAAATTTGACCTCACCCCGGCTTATGGCTGAATTTAATTTTTCAAGTTTTTCAACTGACAGCCGAATCAGTGGCGTTTTGCTTTCCGGGCAGCAAAGAATTTCTAGTAACTTTCCATCAACGGGCATGTTGTTTTCCTGGACAGGATCAATGAGACTATTTTACGCATAGTGGCATCACGCGACCACTACTAAGGTGTTTACAGTCGAACGCCACTGCTACAATATGTGCCTTAATTTTCATTCTTGCGTAGGACATCAAGTGACAAACAATGCATTGGTCGGTGTAATTATGGGGTCCCAATCAGATTGGGAATTTATGCGTCATGGTGTGGATATACTGGATCAGCTCAGGATCCCCAACGAAACACGGGTGATTTCAGCACACAGGACACCCGATGTTGCATTTGAGTACGCCAGCACAGCAGCTCAAAGAGGCCTGCGAGTCATCATCGCTGGTGCCGGAATGGCCGCCGCATTACCCGGGGTTATTGCCGCCAAGACCGATCTGCCGGTGCTGGGTGTGCCGATTATGTCCGCAGCGTTTAACGGCATGGATTCATTGTTGTCTATCGTTCAGATGCCGCCTGGGATACCGGTAGGAACACTTGGTATTGGAAAACCGGGGGCGATCAATGCAGCATTTCTGGCGGCTTCAATTCTTGGCCTTAGCCATCCTGAGGTACTTTTGTCCCTGCAACAACTAAAGACCGCCCGCAGTCAGGCAGTTCTTGAACACCCTGATCCCAGACAGGCCTGAACCAGGTGCCATGGCCGGCTCAAGCAAATCCGGATTTGATCAAATAGAGTTAAGCCTGTTTTCCAGCCGGATAGCAGCGATTTGTGAAGAAATGGGTGCTTTACTCGGACGTATTGCATTTTCCCCCAATATTCGTGACAGGCTCGATTATTCCTGCGCTCTTTTTGACAGCAAGGGTCTTTTGCTGGGGCAGGCAACCCACATTCCTGTTCATCTTGGCAGCATGGCTTATGCGATGCAGGGACTGGTGAAGGAATTTGACTGGCAAGCGGGTGACATGGTTATTTTCAATGACCCGTTCCGGGGCGGTACGCATCTTCCCGATGTGACATTTGTGTCACCGGTTTTTTCTGATCAACTGCTAATTGGATTTTGTGCCAATCGTGCCCATCACGCAGATATTGGTTCAGACGCTCCGGGCTCCATGCCGATCAGCGGACGATTGGAAGAAGAGGGAATCATCATTTCCCCTACCTGTATCGTCAATCAGGGCGAGATTAATCAAGAGTTTTTTGGAGGCCTGCTCAGCAAACTCCAGAATCAGGATTTAGCGAAAGGTGATTTCAAAGCACAAATTGCGGCGAATCTGCTGGGATCGCGGCGTCTCGAAGAACTAACTTCCAAATACTCGTATAGATCATTTTTGGATGCCTGCAAAGACTTGCAGGCGTATGCGAACACACTCGCCAAAGCGAGCCTGAATGACCTGCCGCATGGTATTTACTCGTTTACTGACATGCTCGATGATGATGGTTCAGGGACCAAAGATATTGTTATCAGCGTTTGTATTACGGTAAATGAACTAGGTGTATTGGCCGATTTTACCGGTACCTCGAATCAGGTTAACGGTAATTTAAATTGCCCGGTATCGGTAACTGCAGCAGCTG
Source organism: Rhodothermales bacterium (assembly GCA_047614505.1). Classification (GTDB taxonomy): domain Bacteria; phylum Pseudomonadota; class Gammaproteobacteria; order Xanthomonadales; family SZUA-36; genus JABDJL01. The sequence goes on from JBLHGQ010000004.1 coordinate 2,961, forward strand.
TGTTCTATGCTTTTCGATGCCTGATGCCGGATCAGGTTCCGGCTTGTTACGGAGCAATGTTGCCGATCAGAATTGTTGCTCCCGAGGCCAGTCTGGTAAATGCCGCCGCGCCTGCGGCTGTAGCTGCCGGCAATGTTGAAACCAGTATGCGGGTGGTTGATGTGGTTTGTGGCGCACTTGCAAAATGTTTGCCGGGTAAAATTCCCGCAGCCAGCCAGGGCACTATGAATAATATCGCGATGGGCTCACATGGTAAAAATGGCTGGGACTACTATGAAACTCTGGCAGGTGGCTTGGGGGCAGGACCGGATTGCAATGGCCGTTCAGCTCGCCACAGCCATATGACCAACACACTTAATACGCCGGTAGAGGTACTCGAGAGGCATTATCCTTTGCGGATTTTGAAGTATGCACAAAGATACAATTCAGGTGGTGAAGGTCAATTCCATGGCGGGGATGGCATTATCCGGGAATACCAGTTTCTGGCCGATGCTGAATTATCGATTATCAGTGAACGCCGCGTTCACGCACCTTGGGGACTGATGGGGGGCGAAAGTGGAAAAACCGGTAAGAACATGCTCGATGAAGAAATATTGCCTGCCAAATGCCAGCGCTCTGTCAGTCAGGGTCAGTGCCTGATGCTGGAAACCCCTGGTGGTGGGGGCTATGGGCTCAGAGACCGGTAGCGATTTTCCATCGATTGACGACCGTGCAAAATAATTCGGCTGTTTTTAAAGTGTCATATACTGCCGAATGAGCTTCTGCTTCGTTCCATTCCAGACCTGCAGCTTGTACCGCTCTGGCAAGAACTGTCTGGCCGAATGCGAGGCCTCCCAAAGTAGCGGTGTCGAATGAACTGAAGGGGTGAAACGGACTACGTTTTATTTCGGTTCTTTCGATTGATGCGTTAAGGAACGCCAGGTCAAATGCTGGATTGTGGCCAACCAGAATGGCCCTTTGGCAACCAGTTTCACGAACGTGCTTACGAACCGGTTGGCAAATTCTCGCCAGTGCTTCCTTTTCAGGCAGTGGGTTTCGATCTGGGTCCTTCAAATCAATGCCGGTAAATTCAAGAGACCTGGGGTCAATAACCGCGCCTTCAAATGGCTCGACGTGCGCATCAATGCTTTCACCAATGACCAGCCGGCCAAAATCATCCATACAAATAATGCTGACTGCAATTTCCAGAATGGCGTTGCTTGCGGGGTTGAAACCGCTGGTTTCCACATCAAGCACCACGGGCAGAAAGCCCCGAAATCGGTCAGCAATAGGCATAATCGTCAACTTAGTGGAGAATGGCAGCGAGAATAAGGGAAACAAGAGTAGATTGCTATGCAGATGACAATATTTTCGCCACGACTGTGTGCCATGATCGCGATCGTCGGCATACTTTGCTGCCCAAAGATTTTTGCAGGAGAAGAGCAGTCCCTGCTCTGGTCTTTTTCATCAGATAAGGGCCAATCTGGTTACTTGCTGGGCACCATTCACAGCGAAGATCCCCGGGTGCTTGAATACACTGAAGAATTTCTCAACACTTTAAAGAGCTGTGATCAGTTCGCAATGGAACTGGTGCCGAACCTGCCGACACTATCAAAACTAGCCATTGCCATGTCGCTGCCGCAGGGTTCCACGCTCGCGTCGGTCATTGGACAGGATCGCTTTGCGTCCGTTGAAGAAGCGCTCGGGAAGTACGGCATTCCGACAAGCCAGATTATGGTGATGAAGCCGTGGGCAGCAATGATTTCGCTAAGCGTACCGGCTCCGGAAACGGGGTTTTTTATGGACTTTTCACTGTCCTTGCGAGCTTCCGGCAATGGTCTTAAGGTGATTGGGCTGGAGACTCTTGAAGAGCAGCTCGACTTTCTTGAGAACATGCCTCTGGAGCACCAGTTGGCCATGCTTGATCAAGCAGTAAAAGAGATCGATAACGTTCAGGAAATTCACGACCAGATGGTCACGACCTATCTTGAAGGTGATCCTATGGGATTAAGGGAAGAAACCGAAACACAACTATCAGATTTGAGTGAAGGTGCGCACGAGTATTTCATGGAAAAAGGCATTAAAGATCGGAATCGTCGAATGCTCCAAACGCTGCTCGCCGCACTGGAATCAGGGACTGTTTTTGCGGCTGTGGGCGCCTTACATTTACCTGGCGAGGATGGCTTGATTGGGCTATTGAGAAGCAAAGGATTTGAACTAAATCCTATGCCTTCGCCATTTCCTGCAAATCCCAAGGAACCTCTGATTGATTCTGGATGAATTAGATTGCAGTTCAAAATGTTCAGATTCAAGTCGCGGATCGCAGCTAATAGCTAGCTATTGGCAAGATTCGCGACACAGAAGCTGGATATTATGGGCGCAAGATACGAGTTCACGAATTGATCAGAGACTCCTTAGCTAAAAACGCCGGACAAACCGGCGTTTTTAGTAGAAGCTGGACTACTTAGTCCTAGCGACCCTTAATGATGGGTATCAGAAGGCTTGCAGCGGCTGCCAATAGAAGAGGCGCACCCCACATAGGCTCAACCCATACTGTCGACAGGCCTAGTACCAACAAAGCCAAACCGACAGACTGCAGGTCTGCTGTTTGCTCATTGCCAGTGTCTATGCGGCTGGTAATACGTAACATTACCCGATCGAGGCTGATCCGGCCTCCACCATGAAAAACCAACGGCAGTAACATCGCGACGAACAAAAGCGGAAGCTTGAAATTGCCAAAGCCCTTGGACGTAATTGCATAGCCTTTCCACAGCTCAGACAGGCTTGACCAGTCTGCCGGCCAATGAACTGCCGCGGTTGCTACAACTGTCACAACGATCAAAGAGATCGCGGCAAATCGCGTGAACAAACCAAGCAGAATCATGATCGCAAAAACAAGTTCTCCCCAGGTTGCCGCAAACCAGTTCAACTCGGTTGAGATTTGATTAAAAGGAAAGGGGAAACCGATTTGCCAGTCCGCCCATGGAATATCGGCAAACCAATTCTTACCATTGTACTTGCTTACTCCGGATTCCCAGAATTCCCAGAACATTACGACTCGAAGCACCAGTGGCCAAACATAATCGCCTCCAGCTTTTAGTTTTTCTGTTGTGTCATCATATAAATTCAGTAATGCCATAACAATTCGCCTGTAATCAGTTTTTATCGTTTGCTATCCGAGTCCCTAAAACGACATCTTTTTTGAACAGATCCAACAATAATTCAGTGCCACCTTTGATTACCACTTCGGGTTTGGGGTGGTTTAATGAAATGGCAATTTCGTTCAGGAGATCATGACCGGTACGTGGTTGTTCATCTTTCAGCAGTTGCAGTAAAAGAGCGGAAACAGGATTCAATTTCATGAACTTGACTTCGTCCTGTCGGTCGCGATACACAAGCAGGTGGGTTGCTTCCTCGGGTGCTTCAGTTGGCTGAAAATCTTCTCTAATCTGGTGTACAGGGAAACGATAGCTGACCGGCCATGCCAAAGGAGACAAAACAGGAACACCGGTCAACAAATCGCCTTTTGGATTAGCAGGTATCTTTTCGAGGTCGTGTTCATCTAGTGACAGCGCAAGTTCCACCCATTCATAATGTGCTAATTCCAGCAGAAATGGCGGATCACCTTCACGGTCCTGTCTTTGTTCCTGAATGTATTGCAGAAATTCACGGGGCAATTCGGGAAATAGGGGAGTGCCGGCCCGATGTTCAATGTAAAAATCCCTGACCAATTGCGCCCAATCTTCCTTTGAATACAGTTTTTTTATTACCGGAAAATTCCACGACAGAAGACTACGGACATTGTTGTAAAAAAGGTTCCGGTAAATTTCCATGCGCCGGTCTTCAACATCGGACGGTGCCGGTTCTTTAAGAGGACTGCGAATATGTGCCGCGAACTGCTCTTGCAGGGCCGCAAGGTTTTCAGGCATGTTGCCGGTCTTGTTGATCATGCTCCAGCCACCTGACCTGGGCTGAGTGAATCTGGTCCACCTCTTCCATCAGCTTTGCAACTGGTGGAAAGTTGAAGTCTCTCTCAAGCAGAGTAGGGAATACACCAAACAGTTCGTATGCCTTATCCAATAGCATCCATACGTCGGGAATGACGTCGGCACCATGAGTATCGACTCTCAAATCTTCAGCCACTTTGCTGTGTCCGGCTATGTGGCCATAGGCAATTCTCTCGCCCGGAAGTGCTTTTAGGAATTCCATCGCATCGTAGCGGTGATTAATGCTATTGACATGAATGTTGTTCACATCCAATAAAAGATCACAATCCGCTTGTTCCAGAATTGCGTTAATAAATTCAATTTCGCGCATTTGCGCACCGGGCGCGGCGTAGTAGGAAACATTTTCGATTGCCATTCGACGTCCCAGAAGGTCCTGGGTGCGCATGATTCTTTCGCTGACGTGGTTGACAGCTTCTTCCGTAAACGGGATAGGCATCAGATCATACATGTGCCCGTCATCGGTACAGTAACTCAAGTGTTCGCTGTAAATCTTGATGTCATGTTCGTCAAGAAAGCGACGCACTTTGCGAATAAAGGTTTCATCGAGAGGTGCCGGTCCGCCAATGGACAATGAAAGTCCGTGGCAAAGAAACGGAAATCGACTGGTAAAATGTCGAAAGGCTTTGCCCAGTTTTCCGCCGACGTTGATCCAGTTTTCCGGAGCAACTTCCATGAAATTGACAGATTCCATGGCGTGATCCTGAAGCGGACCCAAAAGGGCCCGCCTCAATCCAAGTCCCGCTCCTGTAACAGGAAACTGACGGTGACTCATTTTCTTACAGTTTCAAACGTAAATATCAGTTAAAGCAGGTGATTAGCTTACGCCACCACATTTGCCTTCGCCGCATTTACCTTCTTCACCTTTTTCGCCGCAAGAGCCTTCGCCCTCACCGTGGGAACCTTCACCGCAAGAGCCTTCGCCCTCACCGCAGGAACCTTCACCGCAAGAGCCTTCGCCCTCACCGTGGGAACCTTCACCGCAAGAGCCTTCGCCCTCACCGCAAGAACCTTCACCACATGAACCTTCGCCGCCTTCTTCACCAGCAAGCATGTAGCCAGCATCAAGATCAGAAGTATCGAAAGGATTATCGTCAGCAATAGCTACAGCTGACATGACGAGAGATGAAACAAATGCAACGCCAACGGCAGCTGCAACAGGCTTAATCAAAGTAGATTTCTTAACCATTTGGTAGAACCTCCACAGTTCAAAGATAGGCAAAATGCCCGATAATTACAATTTCAGCGCCACACGCGCTTCAACTCCATACTCGCTACTTTTATATGGTAATGCTTTATTATCAATAAATTACAGAGCATTTCCTATTAGAGTGTTACTTACAGCATAGCAACTATACCTAATTTTTGAAATCGATAACGAAACTCTTAATCAAGTAGTTATTTGGTCCAGGCCTTCTTCCTCTCATTAGACCGTCACCAAGGTAGGATTATTACACCCTGATTTTCAGGTTTTGATCTAATCGGGATACTACGACCGGTTATTGCGCCTGAACGTTCAATTCATCTCTGAATTAATTTATTTCGCTGCTGCTTACGGTCAAATGCACACAAATCCCGAACAATGCATTCGGCACAGTTCGGCGCTCTTGCTGTGCATGTATATCTGCCATGCAGAATCATCCAATGATGTGCATCATGTAAAAATTCCTTGGGAACGCTCTTGAGTAACTTTCGTTCAACCGCCAAAGGTGTCTTGCCAATCGCCAGACCGGTTCGATTGGAAACACGAAAAATGTGCGTATCGACGGCTATAGTGGGCTCTCCGAAAGCGGTGTTGAGGATGACATTTGCGGTTTTTCGCCCCACGCCGGGTAGCGCTTCAAGCTCACTTCTGGTTTGAGGTACCTCAGCGCCATGTTTGTCTATCAATATTCTGCAGGTTCGGATGATGTTGGCTGCCTTGGTATTGAACAGGCCAATAGTCCGCACATAGTCTTTTAGCTGTTCGAGGCCAAGGTCAAATATGGCTTGAGGTGTGTTTGCTCTGGGAAAAAGACGTCTGGTAGCTTTATTGACACCGACATCGGTTGCCTGCGCTGAAAGGATGACTGCAATTAACAGTTCAAATGAAGACTGGTAGTTCAGCTCAGTGGTGGGTTTCGGGTTTAACTCCCTTAGTCTGCGAAAGAACTCAATGCGATCAGCAGGTTTCACTTTGCGACTTCCGCTTGGCCGGTCGGCAGCCTTAGGGAGATTTCGCTGCGACGGGCATGCCACCAGTTTCTTGCCGCTATCAACAACCCCAGTCCGATGAAGGCGCCCGGTGGCAATATCGCGAGCAGAAATCCAGGATGATCAGGTACTACTGTTATTGTCATTTTTTCGCCAATTGACCCAAACATGAGGTGGGCATCTGCAAACAAAGTACCTCGCCCGGTCAGTTCCCGGAGTGCACCGAGAAGTACCAGTGTTAAGCAGAAACCCAAACCGGTAGCAAAACCATCAATCAATGAGGGCAGCGGCCGATTTTTTGAGGCAAACACTTCAGCACGGCCAATGATTGCGCAATTGGTAACTATCAAAGGGATGAATATGCCAAGAATCCGGTAAAGATCATAAAGCCATGCCTGCATGAGCAACTCTAACGCGGTTACCACCGATGCGATGATCAATACAAAAGCCGGAATCCGAATTTCGGGCCTGAGGAGGCCCCGGAGCAGGGAAACCGAGAGGTTGGATGCCATCAGGGTCAGCATGGTGGCCAGACCCAGGCCCAGACCATTAATCACCGTACCGCTTACCGCCAGCAGGGGGCAAAGGCCCAGCAGAACCACCAGGCCGGTGTTTTGATGCCACAGTCCGTTCATGAAAATTGTCTTTAACTCAAAGTAATTATTCATGATCAACTAACATGCTTTGTTGTTCGAAAAGCATCTTCGAATGACTTGAGTAATAGGTCAATGCTCTTTGCACCGTACCCACGACTGCGCGCGGTGTGATGGTTGCACCGGTAAACTGTTCAAATATTCCGCCGTCCCGTTTCACTGCCCAGCCCTTTTCGGAGGGATTGTCCAGTGAGGTTTCATCAAACCCGAGTACCCAGTCGCTTCGTTGATGCTCGATCGGGTCGCCTAATCCCGGTGTCTCGCGGTGTGAGATCACTCTGACTCCAGCAATCGTCCCATTCTCCCAAATTCCGACCAACAAGTGAATATCGCCGTTGTATCCGTCTGGTGCCACCAGTCTCAAGACCACTGCGACTGGTGCCAGCCCAAGTCTGGCCCGATAGACGGTTACCAGCCCACTGTGTTTGAAATAGACGGGATCCCGAAATTCAATCACATCCTCGTGTAAGGCATTGTCGTAGGCAACTGCTGGAATGAGTTGATTAAGTTGCTGCAAAACCAATCTACGTTGTTGGGAAACGATACGATCTTTTGTCAGTTCGTTAATTCCGGCTAACAGGCCAGTACCGATTACCGCAATGAGAGCGAGCAATGCAGCGCTGCGGAACATATTTGCGGATATGCCAATCATGTTCCGAACACTCTGGGTTTGGTATAGCGATCAATCAATGGCGCTGCCATATTCATCAGTAAAACAGCAAATGCAATCCCGTCCGGGTATCCACCCCAGCGCCTGATCACCAGAGTAATAATGCCAACGCCGACCCCAAACCAGAGCCTTCCCAAAGCACTGGTGCAGCCGCTGACCGGATCAGTGGCAATAAAAAATGCAGCCAGAATCAATGCGCCGGAAAAGACGTGTTGCAAGGGTACTGGATTAGTCGCCGGATCAATGAGGTATGCCGGCAGACTTAGCACAAGAACACTGCCGATCAATGCGACCGGTACCTGCCACGAAATAATCCGGCGATAGAGCAGGTATATGCCGCCAACAAGGTACCAGTTAGCAATCCATTCCCAGCCCATACCTCCAAAATCACCGAAAATGGGTGCTTGTCGAATCTCCTGAACGGTTTGACTGGAGCCAAGACCTGTTTTGAGGGTGTCCAGAGGCGTCGCCTGTGTGATGGCGTCCCAACTTAGCGTTCCGGGAAGCTGACCGGTGAAGATCGCCATCAGGCTGTCAGTCAGACCCGGAACCATCTCAGAAATTTCCCCTGGTGGCAGCCACTGAGTCATTACCCTTGGGAAACTGATCAACACGACGACATAGCCAACCATGGCAGGATTAAATACATTATTTCCAAGACCGCCGTAAAGATGCTTGGCAACCACAATGGCGAAAAGCATGGCGATAAGTGCAATCCACCACGGAGCCAGGGGCGGGATGCAGAGCGCAAAAAGCACCGCTGTGACTGCCGCACTATAGTCCCCAAGGAAGAGGCGCAGCGGCTTCTTTCGCAGGCTGAGCATAATGGCTTCAAATCCGAGCGCAAAAGCGATGGCCAGAGCAATCTGGATCAGTACGCCAGGACCAAAAAACCAGACGTGGGCAGCAATTCCTGGAACAAGAGCAAAAATGACCTGCTGCATTACAGATGCAACAGTAACCTGGGGAGGCATATGCGGTGCGCCACCACTGTGCAATGAAGGGGCGTTCATTGCTCATGCTCCCCGTTTGAGTCTGTTATGGGTAAATCGGGCTCATCGGTGGGTGCCCCCTGCTGGTCCAACTGTCTTTTCTGCTCTACTCTTTCGATGGCTGCGGCGACTTTTGCGCGCTGTTCTGATTCTCCTTTTAAGGCCTGCTTCCGCCTGGTAATTCTCTCGCGTTGCTGCTGTTTGATTCTGCTTAAGCGTTCCTCACGAGCCTCATACCGTGTTCGGGCTAACTCGGATGCTTCGTGCTCTTTTGAAATACTTTTGACTTCTGCCTTGCCGTAACGGAACCATTCGACCAGCGGAATGTGACTGGGACAAACAAAATCGCAGCAGCCACATTCGATGCACGCTGCCAGACTGTCTTTCTGCGCTTCTTCATGTTGGCCGTTGCGAATTTGCCAATGCAATTGCTGGGGTAATAGCTGAGCGGGACAAACACGGGCACATTCACCGCATCGGATACACGGCATTTCTGCCTGTGGCGGCTTGATGTCCTCAGAACTGAGGACAAGGATGCAATTGGAGGCCATGATTATGGGTTCTTCATCCGATTGCAGGCTGTAACCCATCATTGGTCCGCCTACAACGATGCGGGCCGAATCCGGCGTGTAACCGCCAGCATTTTCGATTAAATGCCGCACTGGTGTGCCCAACAATGTCAGAAAATTTGCCGGGCGTGCAACTCCATTTCCACTGACAGTTACATAGCGCTCGATCAGTGGCTTTCCTTCACATACCGCATTGGCAACCGCTGCCGAGGTGCCGACATTGTGACAAACTACTCCAATGTCCACTGGTAATCCGTTTGCTGGCACTTCCTGAGCGGTAAGCACTTGAATTAACTGCCTTTCTCCACCTTCCGGGTAAATCGATGGAATTTTGACCAGTGATATTTGGTTTTCCCCCGAGTTTTTTATTGCCGCTTCAAGCGCTTTTTGAACCGCTCCCATCTGGTCCTCAATGGCAATGACTGTACGTTCGGCACCCAGAGCTTTTTGCAATATTTTCGCGCCCAGAACAATCTGATCAGGACATTCGCGCATCAGCATTTCGTCACAGCTGATATACGGCTCACATTCGGCACCATTAAGGATGAGAGTATGAATCCCAGCGCGCCTGCCTGATTCTGTTTTGCGGTGAGTAGGAAAAACAGCTCCACCCAGGCCAACAATTCCAGCCTGACGGATCGCCTGCGCGAGTTGGTGTTGATCAAGCAGATTCCAATCGTCGCAAGCTTGCAGTTCACACCAGCGCTCAAGGCCGTCAGGTTCGATCAGAATGCATGGGCCGGGTAATCCTGAGGGATGTGCTATTCCCCTTTGTTCTATGCCAAGCACTTTGCCTGAAGTTGGCGCATGAATCCTGTTGCATTGGCTACTAAATTCCGTTGTAGATTCAGAGGCAGCAATTAACTGTCCCTTCAGAACCAATTCACCGGCAAAGACCAGCGCGTCTGCTGCAGGTCCGGAATTGAGCTGCAACGGAACGGTGAAAAGATCAGGCAATGGTGGCCGGCTCACGGGTTGTTGACAGGATATCTTCTTGTTATGCCTGAGCTTAAGGCCACCATGAAACCGGTGGGTATGTTCGCCTGCAAGGCGAGTGAGTTTGACCGGGTCAGAATGCATTAGGGCAACGACTTGCGAAACTCTTTCTGACCGGGTTGAGGCCAGCGCCATTGTTGGTAATCGGGTTCCGGCACAACCATTTCAATGCAATCCACAGGGCAGGGAGGCAGACACAGATCGCAGCCGGTACATTCAGATGCAATTACAGTATGCATTTGCTTGGTTGCACCCATAATCGCATCAACCGGACAGGCTTGAATGCAAAGCGTACATCCGATGCAAACCTCCTCATCAATCACAGCAACGGAAAGTGGTTTTTCCACGCCGTTTTCCGGATTTAATGGTATAGCTTCAATTCCTAACAGGTCGGCCAGCGCTTTGATTCCGGATTCGCCACCGGGGGGGCACTGGTTGATATCGGCCTCGCCATTGGCGATTGCCTGGGCATAAGGGCGGCAACCGGGATAGCCACATTGTGCGCATTGGGTTTGAGGCAGCAGCGCATTAATCTGCTCGACAACCGGATCGGTTTCTACCTTGAATTTAGATGATACCCAGCTCAGTCCGAAGCCGAATGCTATAGCCAGGATCAGCAATACAACAACCGGTATTAATATGGAACTTAGCATTGAGGTTTTAGAATCATAGGTTGGCCAGACCGTTGAAACCCATAAAGGCAAGCGCCATCAAACCGGCTGTTACCAGTCCGATTGGGGCGCCTCTGAAATGCCGGGGCACATCGGCAAATGCCAGCCGTTCGCGCATTGCTGCAAACATAATCAAAACAACGCCAAAACCCGTGGCAGCTCCAAAACCATAAAGTGCTGATTGCAAAAGATTGTGTTGCTCCTGCACATTAAGCAAGGCTACGCCCAGGACCGCACAATTACTTGTGATCAACGGTAAAAAAATACCCAAAATTCGGTACATCAAAGGACTGGTCTTGCGCATTACTATCTCTGTCAATTGGACCACAACGGCAATAACCAGAATAAAACTTAGGGTTGAAAGGTACTCCAGCCCCAGCGGTTGCAGGATGTATTGATGCATTAAATAACTTGAAGCCGATGAAAGTGTCAGCACAAACGAAGTTGCGATTGCCATCCCGACTGCACCCTCAAGTTTGTTCGACACACCCATAAAAGGGCAGAGGCCAAGAAATCGGACTAGTACAAAGTTATTGACCAGTACCGTACTTACCAGGATCAGCAGATATTCAACCATCACAATGGACCGGATTTCGCCCACTGATGGGTTTCTCCCTGCTCAGGCACTGTAAGTTCATTTCGTTTATCGTATCTTGCATTGAACAAAATCGAATTCCGTCCTGCTTATCGAGAAATTGCTATTGCCTCATGTCACCCTTTGACCGGGGACTGCACCATCATCCGGACTAAGGATAAACAGATCCTCACCACCCGGGCCGGCAGCAAGAACCATACCTTCCGAAACGCCAAAGCGCATCTTGCGCGGTTTCAAATTGGCCACAACTACAGTGAGCCGACCCTCAAGTTCAGCAGGGTCATAGGCTGACTTGATGCCAGCGAAAATATTGCGGGTTTCACCGCCAATATCCAGGGTCAAACGTAGTAATTTATCTGCCTCCGGTACGAGCTCGGCTTTAACGATACGGGCGATACGCAGGTCTACTTTCAAGAAATCATCAATACTGATTTCATCAGCCAAATCAAGACTGAGCGGTTTATTGTCTGGAGTCAGGGTTTCGCGTGATTCTTCAACCATGGTTTTAACCTTTAGTGGGTCTATTCGGGTCATGAGGGGCTCAAAAGTGTTAATAGATACCCCCAAAAGTGCCTGATCCAGGTCTGACCATTGATCTACCGGCTGACCGAGGAATGCAGAAGCCTTCTCCGCTGTGAACGGAATTGTAGGCGCCAATAGTGTAATCAATACCCTGAACAGGTTAATGCCCTGAGTACAAACGCTTTGCACGGCAGCTTCATTTCCCTCTTCTTTGATCATTTGCCAGGGCTTGAACTCATCAATATAGCGGTTTGCCTCATCAGCCAATGCCATTATGGCGCGTATTGCCGCCTGATAATTGCGCGCTTCAAACTCGGCACCAATTATTTGTCTTTGCGACAGGAAATACGCGTATTGCTCAGGTTGATGCAGGCTGCTTGCTAAAACTCCATCAAAGTTGCGCTGGATAAACACCGCACAGCGACTGGCAATATTGACGACTTTGCCGACCAGGTCGGAGTTTACCCGCAAGACGAAATCATCGAGGTTGAGGTCAATGTCCACGATTCCGGAACCTAATTTAGCGCAATAGTAATAACGCAGGTAGTCAGGGTTGAGATTGTCCAGGTAGGTTCGGGCCATGATAAATGTGCCCCGCGACTTGGACATTTTCGTTCCGTCCACGGTTAGGAAGCCGTGCGCGTAAACAGCGGTCGGTGTCCTGAATCCTGCGCCCATTAACATGGCCGGCCAGAACAGTGTGTGGAAGTACATAATGTCCTTTCCGATGAAATGGACCATCTCAGTGTCTGAGTCGGGTTTCATCCATTCATCAAAATCCATGCCCTTCAGCTCACAAAATTCCTTGAAACTGGAAATATAGCCAATAGGCGCGTCCACCCATACATAGAAATACTTGTCTTGAGTACCAGGAATTTTCCAGCCGAAATACGGCTCATCTCTGGTTACATCCCAGTCTCTTAACCCTTCGGTGAACCATTCACTCATCTTGTTAACGAGCTCGGTCTGCATGGGCGCGGTGTTCATCCATTGATGCAAAGCATCCTTAAACACCTCCAGCCGGACAAAGAAATGTTCGGAATCCCGCATTACGGGGGCAGTTCCACTGACTGCCGATGTGGGGTTGATCAAGTCGGTTGGTGCATAAGTGCTGCCGCAGGATTCGCAACTGTCACCGTACTGATCTTCTGTTCCGCACTTGGGGCAGGTTCCGCGAATAAAGCGGTCGGGCAAGAACATACCCTGTTGCTCGTCATAAAACTGCGAAATCGTCTTTTGTGTGACGAAATTACCGTCTTTTAACCGGCTCCATATGAGTTCAACCATTTCTCGATTACTGTCAAAATGCGTAGATGAGTAATGGTCATAGCTGAGGCCGAAATCCTGGAAGTCACGTTGGTGATCCTGAATCATGCTTTCCACCAGTTCCTGGGGGCTGATCCCGGCTTTCTGGGCGCTCAACATGATGGGTGTGCCATGAGCATCGTCGGCCCAGGCGAAATAGCACTCGTGGCCGCAGGCTCGCTGAAATCGAGCCCAAATGTCAGTCTGAATGTATTCCAGCATGTGTCCCAGATGAATGGCGCCGTTGGCGTAAGGGAGACCGCTGGTCAGCAGGATTCTTCGTTTCTTGTCTGTCATTGCTTTGCTTTCTTGACCACCGGCAAATGGGCCGGTCACAGGTTTGAGATTATCGCATGCTGACCGGGCAAGCAGTACCTTTTGTACTTTGGAAACTGAAATTTCACCTTGTGGAAAAAGACCTAAGTTGCCCTAACTTGGATACAATGCACAGCTTGTTCCTGGCAATAAAGGTTTAGTTTTGTGGATCTGATTTCCCGCGAGTATGTAAATGAAATTCTGTCACAAATAGTCGATCCCAACTCTGGGAAGGATATTGTCACTGGTGGCGCAGTTAAGGGTGTTGGGCTGGATAAAAACCGCGTCGCGGTGGAGGTCCGCCTGGGTTATCCGGCTGATGGGCTACTTGATGCATTTGCCAAGCGGATCAAGGTGAGGTTGGAAAAAGATCCCGGGATAGAGGCCGCGGTGGTCAATATTAGCTGGAAGGTTGCTGCCCACAAGGTTCAGGCTGAGCTTAAACCACTGGACAATATTCGCAATATTATTGCCGTGGGTTCAGGCAAAGGCGGTGTAGGCAAATCTACTACAGCAGTCAATCTGGCACTTGCTCTGGCTCATGACGGGGCAAGTGTCGGCATACTTGATGCAGATATATACGGGCCAAGCATCCCGCGCATGATGGGAGTTTCCGGACGACCGGATGTTGATGGTAAACGCATCATCCCCAAACAGGCATACGGCTTGCAATTGATGTCAATTGGCTTCCTTGTTGAAGAGGATACGCCAATGATCTGGCGCGGTCCGATGGTTACATCCGCATTACAACAATTGCTTGGCGAGACCAATTGGGGTGATCTTGACTACTTGGTGATAGATCTGCCCCCGGGCACCGGAGATATCCAGTTAACACTCTCGCAAAAAGTGCCGGTTTCCGGAGCAGTTATTGTTACAACACCGCAGGATATAGCACTGCTTGATGCGCGCAAGGCAGTGCAGATGTTTCGAAAAGTCGGAGTGCCTGTGCTGGGCGTAGTTGAAAACATGAGTACTCACATCTGCAGTCAATGCGGTTTTGAAGAATCAATCTTCGGCAAGGGCGGTGGCCAGAGCATGGCAACAGATTTTGAAATACCCTTGCTTGGTCAATTACCGCTGGCTATGGAAATCCGTTCGTCTCTTGATAAGGGAAACCCAACCGTGGTGTCTGCGGCGGGCTCAGAATTGGCAGATACTTATATTGCGTTTGCACGACGCACTTCCGCGACTCTTTCACAGATGCCGCGTAATCTAAAAATGGATCTGCCTAATATCGTGATGCAAAACGCCTGATGAGTATTAAGGCAGATCACTGGATTCGACGAATGGCTCGTGAACACGGCATGATTGAGCCATTTGAGCCCGACCAGGTTCGGCAAAATGAGCATGGTGACCGCACCATTTCCTATGGAACTTCCAGCTATGGTTACGATGGCCGTTGCGCGCGTGATTTCAAGATTTTTACCAATATCAATTCAGCGGTTGTTGACCCTAAAAATTTCGACGAAAACAGCTTTGTTGATGTGGTGGACGATGTTTGTATTATTCCGCCCAATTCCTTTGCATTGGCTCATACCGTGGAATATTTCCGGATTCCCAGGAACGTGCTGACCATTTGTCTGGGAAAGTCCACTTACGCTCGCTGCGGCATCATCGTAAATGTCACACCGCTGGAACCGGAATGGGAAGGTCACGTTACCCTTGAGTTTTCAAATACCACCACATTGCCTGCAAAAATTTACGCAAATGAAGGTGTCGCACAATTTTTGTTTTTTGAGTCTGATGAGCAATGTGATACCTCCTACCGGGATCGGAACGGAAAGTATCAGGGTCAAACAGGGGTAACTTTGCCAAAGACTTAGGCCAAAGACTTAGGCTAAAGACTTAGGGATTAAACATGCAATTAATAGGCTATCTTGACTCCCCATTTGTAAGGCGCGTGGCTGTAAGCATGCGTTTTTTGGGCATAGATTTTGATCACCGTGAATTATCAATTTTCAGTACTTACGAGGAATTTCGCACGGTCCACCCACTGGTCAAAGTGCCTACCCTGGTTTGTGACGACGGGCAGATGTTGATTGATTCCAGCCTGATTCTCGATTATCTACAATCACAGGTCGCTCGACGCAAGCTGATGCCAAACAGTGAAGATGCCTATCGTTCTGCTTTGCAGCAAATTGGTGTCGCGATGGCAGCGATGGAGAAAGTGGCACAACTCATTTATGAGACCTCCCAGCGTCCAGAGGAAAAACAGCACGGGCCATGGATTGAGCGCATTGAGGAACAGCTTGCAGGCGCCGTGGGCATGATGGAGAGCTTTGTATCCGGCATGCAGCAAGCGTGGTTACACGGTAATGCAATTAGTCAGGCCGATATTTCAATTGCTGTGGCATACCGCTTTACGCAGCACATTGACCGAGCCCGAATTGAGCCTGAGAATTATCCTTCTCTTGCCGCTTTCTCTGCACGGGCCGAAGCACTACCAGAATTTATCGCCTGTCCGCTCAGTGGATAATGGCTTTTGGCGCAGGGATGCGCCATCACGAGTGTCAGCGAGTGCAGAAGCGAAGTAAAACGACGTTTTTACGTAGCGACATGCAAGTGGGCCATGGATGGTCCATCTTGCTCATTAATTACCGCAGGGGAGGCTGTTGAATCAAAGTAGCGTAGGTTTCAAATTCTTGTTTTTCGCGCCGTACTACCAGTTCTATCTGTGTACCTGGCGATAGTTGGGCAATTTGCAATAGAAATGCTCTGGCATCGTCGATAGTTTGCCCATCCAGAGAAAGTAATACATCCCCTTCACGTATCCCTGCAAACCAGGCGGGACTACTGGGTGATACCTCACCAACCTGAATGCCAATACGTGACGCACTACCGTCTTCACGCAGGGACAAAGGAAGATCGCTTAAATGCGCACCCAGCCACGCACGTCGCACGCTTCCATATTCAATGATTTGCTCCATAACCTGGCTGGCAAGGTCAATTGGAATGGCAAATCCGATGTTTTGGCCTCCAACAGCCCTGCCAAGATTACGTGTATTGATGCCAATGACCTGTCCCATCGCATTGACCAGCGCACCACCACTATTGCCAGCGTTGATGGCCGCATCAGTCTGAATAAAATCCTCGTAAAGTACGGAACGCAAATCATTTCTGCCGGTTGCACTGATAATACCCATTGTCACAGTGTGACTCAGTCCCAGCGCATTACCAATCGCCAGGACAACATCTCCCACACGAAGTTTCGCGTCAGGGGCCAGCGGTGCAGACGGCAAGCCATCAATGTTGATCTTGAGCACAGCCAGGTCAGTCTCGGGATCGGAACCGACAACCTCCGCTGGGGCAAAACGCCCGTCCCAAAGCCCGACCTGAATGTCTCTGACATTCGAAATAACATGATTATTGGTCAGAATGTAACCGTCTTCGCTTACAACAACCCCGGAACCCATGTCCTGCCGTGCTCTGGCCAGATTTTGTCGTCTTAAAATGCGTTGTAGCTGAGGACTAATTTCCAGCACTTCAACCCTCTGGGTATAAATGCTGACCACCGATGGTGCAGCCAGATCCACTGCGTCAGCATATGACGCAGGCGCTGCCGGCCTGGATTCAGTCGGAATTTCTGTTTGCGATGAAAATTGGTCTTTTAATGACGGCCAGAGAAAAACCAAAACAAATGCCAAAGCCAGCCCGGCAACTGCAGACTGAAATAGAAAGCTGGCGATAAATTTGAATTTATTCATGTTGTTTTATTGGTCTCTTGACCAAACATTAGGTTATGGAGGCTCTGATTCATTCTGGGCGAAGTAGATCAGCGGTTCCTTCTGTGAGTATCAAGTTGTCATTGGGTTCAATATTACCGGTAAACAGATTGTCTCGCATGCGCCGTTTCGGATAAAATAGGTGATTGGGTTGATCAAGCAACTTCCTTTCAGCAAACAGCCCTGTGGGCAATTAAGTCAATTGGAGTAATACATGTCATCTGCTGACGTGAATAAAGAGCGACGTCGTTTCCTGGTGGCTACAACATCTATTGTTGGTGCAGTGGGAACCGGATTGGCGGCAGTGCCCTTTATTCAATCCTGGAATCCAAGCGCAAGAGCGCAGGCAGGTGGCGCACCGGTTGAAGTTAATATCGGTAAGATGGAGCACGGCCAGCTCGTTAAAGTTCAGTGGCGAGGCCAGACAATTGGAATATTGCGTCGTACGCCTGAAATGCTGGAAGGTCTCAATGAAGTGATCGACAGGTTGCGCGACCCTGATTCAGAAGAATCCGACCAACCCAGCTACGCCGTAAATGCCAGCCGTGCGATCAGGCCTGAGTTTCTGGTGGTCAATATGCACTGTACCCATCTGGGGTGCGTGCCACAACTGAAGCCACAGGTCGGCCCACAGCCATTCGACGACGACTGGAAAGGCGGCTTTTATTGTCCTTGCCATAAATCAAAATTTGACGTCGC
Source organism: Rhodothermales bacterium (assembly GCA_047614505.1). GTDB lineage: Bacteria > Pseudomonadota > Gammaproteobacteria > Xanthomonadales > SZUA-36 > JABDJL01. The sequence goes on from JBLHGQ010000004.1 coordinate 20,846, forward strand.
GGGGAGAGTTTACAAAGCGGTGCCAGCTCCAACCAATCTACGCATTCCACCTTATAGTTTCCTGGACGATCAGACTTTGATTCTGGGCGTCAGTCCGGAAGGGGCAGTGTGATGGGTAAGCCTGCTAGCAGCTTGACAAGACAAGCCACGGAATTCATGACCTGGGTAGACAAACGCCTGCCTGTCACCGAGTTCTGGAACGCGCATCTGGCCAAATATTACGCACCGAAAAACTTTAATTTCTGGTACTACATGGGCTCACTCGCCCTGCTGGCGCTGGTTATTCAAATCGTTACCGGTATTATCCTGACCATGCATTACAAGCCATCCGCAGCAGAGGCATTTGCTTCAGTGGAATACATCATGCGCGATGTGGAGTGGGGCTGGTTGATTCGATACATGCACTCATCAGGTGCATCATTTTTCTTCATATTTATTTACCTGCATATGTTTCGCAGTGTTTTGTACGGTTCACACCGCAAGCCACGCGAATTGTTGTGGGTTTTCGGCATGATCCTTTACCTGCTGCTAATGGCAGAAGCCTTCTTCGGTTACGTACTACCATGGGGCCAGATGTCTTATTGGGGCGCTCAGGTAATCATTAACCTGTTCGGTGCAATTCCCAAAATAGGCGAACCACTGACTGAATGGATCAGGGGAGACTATTTTCTCTCCGATGCTACTTTGAACCGTTTCTTTGCATTGCATGTAATTGCGGTCCCTATCGCCTTGCTCGGCCTGGTAGTGCTGCATCTTGCTGCGTTACACGAAACGGGATCTAACAACCCGGATGGCATCGAAATCAAGGAAACTAAAGACGAAGACGGTATTCCCCTGGATGGTATTCCTTTTCATCCTTATTACACCGTGAAGGATATTTTCGGTTCTGCCATGTTCCTGATCATCTTCGCATTTGTGATTTTCTTTTGGCCTGAGGCCGGCGGAATGTTTTTGGAACACGACAATTTTGTACCTGCCAACCCTTTGGTGACGCCAGAACATATCAAGCCGGTTTGGTATTTCACGCCTTATTACGCCATTTTAAAGGCAGTTCCGGACAAACTTATGGGCGTGGTGCTCATGGGTCTTTCAGTGATGGTTTTGTTCTTCCTGCCATGGCTGGATCGTTCGCCGGTCAAGTCGATACGTTACAAGGGTGGCTGGTATAAATTTCTCGTATTCAGCTTTGCAGTCGCTTTTGTACGCCTGGGAATGCTTGGAATGGCCGAAGGAACTCCAGCTCAAACGATTGAGATGAGGGTCTGGACCTTTGTCTACTTTTCGTTCTTCATTCTGCTCTTTTTCCTGAGTAAGGGCGGCAAGACCAAGCCTGTTCCTGAGCGGGTGACACACTGATGAGATTATCCGCTCTCAAGACATTTTTACCGGGCATTCTGATGGTGCTGGTTTCGACTTCAATTATGGCTTCGAGTGAAAATCACATCGAACCATCGGGTGTGAATATCAATGATACGGCGGCTCTACAAAGAGGCGCCGGTTTATTCGTGAATTACTGCCTTTCATGCCACAGTGCGTCATATATGCGTTACTCCCGTTTGGCACAAGATCTGGATTTAAGCGAAGAGGTCGTTATGGAGAACTTAGTGTTTTCCGACGCTAAAATTGGCGATACAATGGAAATAGCCATGCAGGCTGAAGATGCCGAGCGCTGGTTTAGCAATGCTCCGCCTGATCTTTCTCTGGTCGGACGATCACGCGGACCGGACTGGCTGTATGCATATTTACGCTCATTTTACGAGGACGAGAGTGGCAAATGGAATAACCATGTCCTACCCAATGTGGCCATGCCGCATGTATTATGGCAAGTGCAAGAGAACTTGAGCCCAGAAGAGTACGACAACACGGTTAGAGACCTTGTAACTTTCCTGGACTATCTTGGTGAACCTGCCAAGCTGAAAAGAAAAAATATCGGCGTGTGGGTTATTTTGTTTCTGGCAGTTTTTGCGTTTCTTACTTATTTACTGAAAGCCGAATACTGGCGCGATGTGCATTAGGCACCCGGCCAGTTTTTTCACCCCTTACCTGATGGGAGATTATTAGTGTCTGTACAAGCCAAAGGCCGTTCGACAATGGCCCTGTATTCTGCTTCTGAAAATATTGAATGTCATCGTGTTCGTTTTGTGCTCGCTGAAAAGGGGATCAACGTTGAAATAGTAAACGTCGATACAGATCCTTCTGCTGCTGCGGATCTTGCCGAGCTCAGCCCATATAATGAAACACCTACATTGGTCGATCGCGATCTTTTGTTGTATGACGCCGGCGTGATTAATGATTACCTTGACGAGCGCTACCCGCACCCGCCTTTGATGCCGGTAGATCCAGTTTCGCGCGCGCGACTCAGATTGGTGCATTACCGGATTTTGCGGGACTGGTATCCCTTGGCACACGAAATCGAGGCTGCATCGCCACGCAAGGCTGACAAGCCCCGGAAGCAGTTGAAAGAGAGCATTATTGCAGCCAATGAGTTATTCAAGCACGGCAGCTTTGTGCTTGGTGAGGAACTCAGTCTGGTTGACTGTACTCTGGGCCCACTGTTCTGGAGATTGCCCGTGTATGGCATTCAACTGGGGCGACCGGCAATTGCGATTCAAAATTACATTCAACGCTTAATTTCGAGAAAGTCATTTAAAACCAGTTTGACCCAGGCCGAACGTGAGTTGATATTGAACGTTTCCTGAATATAGACGGAAATCGGATTTAAGATCATGACGTCCAACAAACCGTACCTGCTTCGTGCATTAAACGAATGGATTATTGATAATGGGCAAACGCCTCATATCATTGTTGACGTGAACGCTGAGGGTATGTCAGTTCCCGAACAAGCCATTTCTGATGGGAAGCTTGTTTTGAATATTGCACCACAGGCATCGCGTCATCTGGAAATGGGTAATGAGGCCATTTCCTTCCAGGCACGTTTTTCTGGCAAGTCGTACGACATTTATTTGCCAATTGATGCCGTAATGGCAATTTATGCTCGGGAAAACGGACAGGGCATGATGTTTGCCAACGCGAAAGAAGGTGAACCCGGTGATGCGCTCGAAAAAAATCCAGATAGTTCATCGCTGGACAAGCCACAACCGGGTTCCCACCTCAAGTTAATTAAGTAGTCCGGGCAATGAGTTGCCTCAGCGTTTTGATTTTAAAAGCACACTCACTGCACCGGTTCCGCCGTCGACCGGTCTGCATGACGCAAAAGCAATAACCAAGGGGTGCCTGCTCAGCAATCGCCGTGCCATCAGCTTGAGAACTGGTCCTTTGCGACTGCGAAGGCCTTTACCGTGAACTACGCGAACACATTTAATTCCCCTGTTGTGAGCAGAGTCAATAAAGGCAAGCAACGCACTTGTAGCGGTCGTTTCATTCATCTGATGAAGATCCAGATGATCGTCAACGCTATACCGCCCACGCTTTAACCTTGTCAGATAGCGTTTTTGGACACCATTTCGGAGAAACATTAGCTCCTCGCCGGTTTCCTGTACCTGATCGTCATCCGGTTCATCCAGCAGCTCAGTGATGACCGCCTCTTCATCCAGCTCAAACTGCTTCGGGTAAGGAGCGGGCTGCGGTGCACGCGAATCTGATCTATCTGATTGCCGGAGTGGCTTCACATCACGAATTGCCTCGCGAAATATGGCCAGATCTTCATTTTTCTCGGTTGGTTTGCTCAATTATTGTTCCGCTGCGTTTCCGTCCTGCATGGAAGATCGTACAATACCATCTTCTGATAATCCCCCTTTGCAGTGAGTCTGGAATAAAAAGAAGATATGGGAATGCATTTTTTAATAAGTAATGACGACGGATTGTCTGCCCCGGGCATTCAAACGCTTGCAAATTGTGTTCGTAAATTGGGCGATGTAACGGTGGTGGCCCCGGACCAGAACCGCAGTGGTGCAAGTAATTCACTCACTCTGGAATCACCGATCCGGATTAAGGAAGTTGAATCTGGCACCTTCATGGCCTCAGGCACACCAACAGATTGCGTTCATATCGCACTGACCGGGCTGCTTAACGAAGACCCGGACATGGTTATCTCCGGAATCAATGCAGGGGCTAATCTGGGCGACGATGTTATTTATTCAGGAACAGTCGCTGCAGCAATGGAAGGGCGGTTTTTGGGCTTCCCCGCTTTGGCAGTATCTTTGGTATTCGAGGAGCAACCGGAGCACTACGCGACAGCCGGTGAAGCAGTTGTGCGCCTGATCAGGCAATTGCTAAAAGACCCATTGCCTGCAGACACGATATTAAACGTCAATGTTCCCAATCTGCCCTGGAATGAGATCAAAGGATTTGAGGTTACCAGGCTTGGTCATCGGCATCGTGCAGAACCAACCATTCAAACTATCGATCCGAGGGGAAGACCCATGTACTGGATTGGCCCTGCAGGTGCAGAGCAGGATGCAGGGCCGGGCACCGATTTCGATGCAGTGAGACGTGGGTTTATCTCAGTAACACCGATTCATGTTGATCTGACCCGATATCAAGCACTGGAGCAGGTTGCGGGCTGGATATCTGCGGTATCAACGGCACCGGAAGAAAACACTGAAATGGTTACTGAAGATATGGAAATATTAAATTGATCCATAAACGGCAGTTACAAAAAGATTCACGTGGAATAGGCATGACTTCGCCTGGAACCCGGGACAGGCTGGTGAGCCGCTTACGGGCTGAAGGAATTAAAAGTGAAATAGTGCTCAATGCGATCATGCAGGTGCCTCGACACCAGTTTGTTGATGAGGCCCTTGCCAGCAGAGCATATGAAGATACAGCATTACCTATTGGTTCTAGCCAGACGATATCCCAGCCATGGATAGTTGCGCGAATGACCGAAGCGCTACTTGACGGAAATACACCTGGAAAAGTGCTGGAGGTTGGTACCGGGTCCGGTTACCAGGCGACGGTATTATCCCACTTGATAAAAGAGGTTTACACGGTTGAGCGCATTAAGGAGCTATTGAAACTTGCGCGCAGACGATTTCATTCTCTCAGGCTGATGAATATTCACGCGCGTTATGCAGATGGGCATCTAGGCTGGCCAACGCAGGCACCATTTGATGGAATCATAGTGACAGCTGCCAGCCAGTTCATTCCTGAAGACCTGATTGAGCAACTTGTGATCGGTGGGAAACTGATAATTCCAATTGCACAGAATAATGGACAACGTTTGTTGTCCATTGTGAGAACTGAAGATGGTCAAGAGGTAAGCGACTTGGGTGCGGTAATATTTGTTCCCATGCTCAGTGGGCTCGATTAATGAAGCCAGTGACTGCTTAATGTTCCAGAAGCTATATGATCGTGTGCTGCATTGGTCAGCGCACAAAAACGCAGCCGGCTATCTGGCTGTCCTCAGTGCAGCAGAGTCCAGTGTATTTCCCATTCCACCCGATGTGATGCTGGCGCCAATGTGCCTGGCGCGCCCTAAGAAAGCATGGTTCTACGCAGGCCTGTGTACCTTTAGTTCCGTTTTAGGAGGAATGTTGGGATACCTTATGGGCAAGTTGGCATTCTCTGTCATTGAGCCATGGCTGTTGTCCTCATCTTTTGCGGAGGTTTTTGAGCACGCGGTTCAATCATTCGGAGATCACGGCTTCTGGTTCATTCTTCTGGCCGGGTTTACCCCAATCCCATACAAAATTTTTACCATCAGTGCAGGCGTTGTGGGAATGCCGGCACTAACCTTCCTTGCAGGATCTGTAGCAGGTCGTGGAGGAAGATTTTTCCTGGTCGCAGGACTGATCCGATTGGGAGGGGAGAAGTTGGAGCAAAGCCTGCGCAAGTGGATTGACCTGATCGGTTGGTCGGTACTGGTGTTGGTAGCAATTTTAGCAGTGATATTGAAACTTAATGGAAGTGCGATTTGAGGAGATTGATTACGGTCACAGTGTTGTTGATGCTTACCGCTTGTTCAACTCCTCCTGCGCCGGTTATTGACCGGTCCAATGGACCTGCAACACAAACAATTGAGAAGAATGGCGTCTATCGGATTAGAAGGGGCGATACCTTGCACGCAATTGCTTTTCGATTTGGAATTGACCACAGGGACCTTGCTCGTTGGAACCAAATCGAGGCTCCTTATTTGATTTACCCGGATCAGATTTTGAAGCTTACAAGGCCAGTCGGGGGTTCAAGCCCTGGCCTTCAAACGCCGGCCAACAATGGGAAAACAAGCAAGCCGGTGACACCGCCCGCGAAGGTTCCCAAAACGACTGCGAAACCTGCGCCAAAAGTTTCTGCCCCCGTCGTGCGAACTGAAGCACCGATGTCTTGGTTGTGGCCGGTTCAAGGGCGCTTGATTCGCGGATTTGTAGCGAATGATCCAGCCCGTAACGGCCTGGATATAAGTGCAAGCGAAGGTCAGGGCATAATCGCTTCGGCGGCTGGAACAGTGGTATACAGTGGCAATGGCCTGATTGGTTTTGGTGAGTTAATTATAATAAAGCACAGCGAGTTGATGCTAAGCGCCTATGCACATAACCGGGTCAGGCTGGTTGCAGAAGGCGCGCAAGTAAAACAAGGGCAAAAAATTGCCGAGCTTGGTAGAAATGACCGAAATGAAGCAATTTTACATTTCGAAATACGGGTCAATGGCAGGCCGGTCGATCCTCGAAAATACCTTCCTAAAAATTAACACTGAACTAAAACCCCCTTCGAAACAGGATCTTACCAAAGTGATCTCTGGCTTTAATGTGTACAAGTTTGTGACTTGAAGCAACGACTATGGTAGTGTTTCTGGTCCATTCTGTAGATCAATGCCAATTGATCAACGGACCGGAGGATGTGATCTTCAATGCAGAATGGTCCGGCCGTCTAGTATCTCACTGGAAAACGTTGGGGATATGGGTCACAGGGAAGGGAAAGTTAGCGAGGCCAGGATGACGGATATCGCCGGAACTCCAAGCGGGTTGAGGCTGCCGCGCTCGCGAATAGCTAAAACAGCCAGTCGGCCTTCTCACCAGGGCGATGTTACCCGTATATACCTTTCTGAGATTGGTCGAGCAGCTTTGTTGACTGCCGATGAAGAAAAATCGCTTACCCGTGCGCTTAACAAAGGTTGTGCGGTCAGTAGACAGCGAATGATTGAGTCAAACCTCCGGTTAGTAGTGAAAATCGCCAGGGCTTACATTAATCGCGGATTACCATTACTGGACTTGATAGAAGAGGGCAATATAGGTTTGATCAGGGCGGTGGAAAAATTCGACCCGGAAAGAGACTGTCGATTTTCAACCTACGCAACCTGGTGGATTCGCCAATCAGTTCAGCGGGCAATCATGAATCAATGCCGCACCGTCCGGTTGCCAATCCATATCATTCGTGAACTCACGAAGTACCTGCGGGCTGCCCGTGAACTGGAACAAAAACTGCGTCGCAGACCCTCAATGGAAGAAATTTCTGAACATCTCGATTTGCCGGTAGACACCGTTTACTCGATTTTTTCATTAAATGAATCCGCCAGCTATTTAAGTGAGAATAAAAATGATGAATTAATAAAACCGACTCTTGACAACATTGTTGACGAGCAAAACCGGAGCCCGGAGATCGAATATGCAGACCATGCGGCAGAGGAACTGCTCGATCACTGGCTGGAGTTTTTACCCCTGCAACAAAGAATGGTGGTTGTGCATCGTTTTGGTTTGCACGGTAAAGGCCGTCGAACGCTCGAGGAGGTCGGTCAATTATTGGGCGTTACACGGGAAAGAGTACGCCAGGTGCAGTTGGCAGCACTGTCCAAATTACGCGAAATCTCAAACCGGGAAGGCATCTTAGAGATGCCATTTATGGACTGATATGTTGTTGCATCAATGCTGCAACTACTATTCGACCTTCTGACACCAACACGTTAAACGTACTGCAGGCGGCTTTAGTGGTCATCACTTCGACACCAATGCCCTTTTCATAAATTGACACTTGCATTTTTGGGGGCAGGAATCGTTGTAAATCTCCAGTGCCCAGCAGCAGTATTTCCGGTTTGAGCTCAAATATGGGCAGCAAATGTTGATCTTGCAGTTCGTCCAGGTCAGCTGGTTCCCATCCGGTAATCAGATGACCAGCTGAGATAATCAGACTTTGCGTATGAAACTTGTCCCCAATTCGTATACCTTGCTCGTCCTGAGATCTGATGAAATAGTGATCGCCAGGCAGTTCAAGATTCAGATCCATGAACTCAGACCTTACCTAATTCAATCACTGGTTTCTTTTTATTGCGGCGGTAAAAGCAACTCACCTGGCCGATTTCCTGGACGATGATTGCTTTGCAAATTGTAGCGATTTCCTGAGTTTGTGATTTTCGTGTGTCACGGTCAGTTCGCAGCTTTACCTTGATCAGTTCATGGTGATTTAATGCGATCTCTATCTCTTCTAGCACATTCTCGGACAGGCCTTTATCGCCTACCATGACCACCGGATTGATATGATGTGTCATGCCACGTAAAAATCGTTTCTGTGAAGAGCTTAATTTCATGACAAATCCCGGTAACACAGGCACTGTAAACCTGCTCAATTGGAACGTATATTTTAGCATGCAGTTGTACCCAGGAACCTGACAAATGGCCAGAAGCAAAAGCAGTAGCCGCTGGCTTAATGAACATTTTGATGATCCCTACGTCAAACTGGCACAGCAAAGGGGTTTTCGGGCGCGGGCAGCTTTCAAGTTGCTCGAGTTGCATGAAAAGTACAACCTTCTCCGAAAAGGCATGTGTGTAGTGGATCTTGGTGCAGCGCCTGGCAGCTGGTCGCAGGTGTCAGTAGAATTGGTTGGGCCTCAAGGTCGCGTTATCGCCTTGGATATTCTGGAAATGCCAGCGTTGAAAGATGTTGAATTTATTCAGGGCGATTTTACCGATGGTGAGCCATTAAAGGCTCTGGAGGAACTATTAAACAATACCCGGGTTGATCTTGTGTTGTCAGATATGGCACCCAATATCTCTGGTGTAAGTGCTTCTGATCAGCCACGGTCTATTTATCTGGCTGAGTTGGCACTTTCGTTTGCGGAACAATGGCTAAGGCCCGGTGGAGATTTTATTTGCAAACTTTTTCAGGGTGAAGGTTCTGACGAGTTTTTGCAGCAATGCCGGTCAGGTTTTGAGAAGCTGGTCGTGCGAAAGCCAAAGGCTTCAAGGCCCCGTAGTCGGGAAGTATATGTACTGGGACGCGGCCGCAAGCTACTGTAGTATCTAATTTCAATCAGGAAACAAAAAAGCTCATGGCAGGAAAGAAAGACGAAAAACCGATGAATGATCTAGTGAAAAACCTCTTGACCTGGGCAATTATTGCAGTGGTTTTGATGTCCATATTTAATCATTACGCCAGCGTCAGTACCGCACAGGATCCACTGACCTACTCTCAATTCCTGGTAAATGTCCGTAATGGAACCGTCACCAAGGTACATGTTGAAAGTAGTCAAAGTGGCAACCTCATTACAGGTATCAACACGCTCAGCCAGGAGTTCACTACTTTCGGTCCTCCTGACCCGAAATTGATCGATGAACTGGTTGAAAACAAAGTAGAAATTAGCTCCACTCCACCCAAGCAACGCTCCATTATTGTCGATCTGCTTGTGAATATTGCCCCATTTCTTCTGCTGATCGGCGTTTGGGTTTATTTTATGCGTCAGATGCAAGGTGGCGGCGGTGGTCGTGGTGCCATGTCATTCGGAAAATCACGTGCAAAGTTACAGGGCGAAGATCAGGTTAAGGTCACTTTTGCTGACGTTGCCGGCGTTGAAGAGGCCAAAGAGGAGGTCGGCGAGTTAGTCGAGTTTTTACGTAATCCAGGTAAGTTTCAGAAACTTGGCGGGCATATACCACGTGGAATATTGATGGTTGGTGCACCCGGTACAGGTAAAACCTTGCTTGCACGTGCCATCGCAGGCGAGGCGAAAGTACCGTTCTTTTCAATTTCCGGCTCAGACTTTGTGGAGATGTTCGTTGGTGTTGGCGCTTCCCGGGTTAGGGACATGTTTGACCAGGCCAAGAAACACGCACCGTGCATCATATTCATTGATGAGATCGACGCTGTTGGCAGGCACCGTGGTGCCGGACTTGGCGGCGGCCATGATGAACGGGAACAAACATTGAACCAGCTATTGGTCGAAATGGATGGTTTCGAAGGTGGTGAAGGCGTTATCGTTATCGCGGCCACTAACCGTCCGGATGTGTTGGACCCGGCCTTATTGCGCCCGGGCAGATTCGATCGACAGGTGGTTGTTCCGTTGCCAGATATTCGCGGCCGTGAAGGCATTTTGAAAGTACATATGCGCAAAGTTCCTCTGGATGACTCAGTTGAACCCAGGCTGATCGCGCGCGGGACCCCCGGTTTTTCTGGTGCTGATCTTGCAAACCTGGTCAATGAAGCGGCACTGTTTGCGGCCCGTGAAAATGCAAAGGCCGTCAGTATGGATCATATGGAAAAAGCCAAAGACAAAATCATGATGGGCGCCGAGCGTCGATCCATGGTGATGTCTGAGAAGGAAAAGAAACTCACTGCTTACCACGAGGCAGGCCACGCCATTGTGGGCAGATTAGTGCCGGAACATGACCCGGTATACAAAGTAACCATTATTCCCCGTGGTATGGCATTGGGTGTGACCATGTTCCTGCCGGAACAGGATAAATACAGTGTTACGCGCAAACAACTGGACAGCCAAATGGCCACGCTGTTTGGAGGTCGCGTTGCTGAGGAAATTATTTTTGGAATTGAAAATGTCACAACCGGTGCTTCCAATGATATTGACCGCGCCACTCAGATTGCCCGAAATATGGTTACCCGCTGGGGATTGACCGATGCGCTTGGGCCTTTGACCTATTCGGAAGATGAAAGCGAAGTGTTTCTGGGCCGCTCTGTGACCCAACACAAACATATTTCTGATGATACGGCTAAATTGATTGATGATGAAATTCGAGCCATTATCGAAATCGCACACAAATCCGCACATAAGCTGGTATCGGCTAATCTTGATAAGCTCGAAGTGATGACCGAGGCCTTGATGAAGTACGAAACGATAGATAAAAGCATGATCGATCAGATCATGGAAGGAAAAATCCCTGATCCACCGGAGGATTGGACTGATCAGAGCTCTGATGCCGGTGATACCAAAGCGAAAAAGAAAGCGAAAAAGAAAGTTAAAAAAGCCGATGATCCTTCGCCCATCGGTGGGCCAGCTTCACAGCACTGATTTCAAAATAGAGCACGGGATTTCGTGCTCTTTTCTATGACCGATAGCACACAAAACCATACTATTTTGGACTGCGGGGGTCGACCGTTGGTCCTCGATAGGCCTCGAATTATGGGTATCCTCAATGTAACACCCGATTCGTTTTCAGACGGCGGTGACTGGTTATCTCCTCGAGCTGCGGTGTTACACGCCCATCATATGGCCGCAGCTGGTGCAGATATTATCGATATTGGCGGTGAGTCGACCCGCCCCGGGGCTTCCCTGGTATCTGTGCAACAGGAACTCGACCGGGTTATTCCGGTGATAGAAGCATTAGAGGCTGAAACACGGATTCCAATATCCATAGACACCAGCAAGCCTGAAGTCATGCGGGAAGCGGTAAGCGCCGGTGCAGGTTTGATCAATGATGTATCCGCCTTACAGCAGGAAGGGGCGATTGATGCCGTCGCAAAACTCGGAATACCGGTTTGCCTTATGCATATGCAAGGTGATCCTCGATCCATGCAGCAGAAACCTGATTATGCAAATGTGTATGAAGAGGTGGAATCTTTCCTGCTTGAAAGGGCAGGTGCATGTGAGGCAGCAAATATTCCAAAGCAGAACATCCTGATTGACCCTGGTTTCGGCTTTGGCAAATTATTACAACACAATCTGGAATTGCTGCAAAAGCTGGATCGACTTTGTGCCGGTGATTATCCGGTACTGGTGGGGCTTTCCCGAAAATCTATGTTGTCCACCATGACCGGTCGTGCGGTAGATCAGCGACTGGCTGGTTCCCTGGCTTTGACAATGCTTGCGATTCAGGCGGGTGCAGCAATCATTCGAGTGCATGATGTTGCAGAAACAAGAGATGTTATTAAAGTATTATCATACAGTTAGCAAATTCGGCGTAAAATTCAAATCATGGTAAGAAAATACTTTGGAACAGACGGAGTTCGAGGTCGGGTGGGGCAAGAGCCAATCACTGCAGATTTCATGTTAAGGCTTGGCCGTGCTGCGGGTGCTGTGTTGGCGAATGGTGATCCACGAGCTGTGGTCATAGGCAAAGACACACGGATTTCCGGGTACATGTTTGAATCGGCTCTGGAAGCCGGTCTGGCCGCCTCAGGCGCGAATGTTGCGTTACTTGGTCCAATGCCCACACCTGCTGTGGCTTATCTTACCCGTACGCTGTATGCCTGTGCTGGCATCGTGATTAGCGCTTCACACAATCCCTATCACGACAATGGGATCAAATTCTTTTCTCAGGATGGCGAGAAATTACCCGATGATGTTGAACATGCCATTGAGGCAGAGTTGGATAAGCCATTTTTAACCGTTGACTCTGCTGAATTGGGCAAGGCGGAACGCATAGATGATGCTGCCGGCCGCTACATTGAGTTTTGTAAAAGCACAGTTCCCTACGGAACAAATCTGCGTGGTTTGAAACTGGTGGTTGATTGCGCTAATGGCTCAACCTATAAAGTCGGACCTGAAGTATTGCGTGAGCTGGGTGCAAGCATCGATGTGATTGCTAACCATCCCGATGGGATGAATATCAATGACGACTGTGGCTCAACCTATCCGGCGACATTGCAAGCAGCAGTGGTGAAAGCCGGGGCCGATGCGGGCATTGCATTCGATGGAGATGGTGATCGCGTTGTATTGGTTGATTCCAAAGGCAAGGTCGTGGACGGAGACGACATTCTTTACATCATTGCCAATTCCCGGCAAACAGCCGGCGTACTTGATGGCGGCGTGGTGGGCACGGTCATGAGTAATTTTGGTCTTGAGTTGGCGTTTAAAAGTCTGGGTATTGAGTTTCGGCGTACCCAGGTAGGAGATCGTTACATCCATCGCGAACTGGTTCGCAAGGGTTGGAACCTGGGTGGCGAGGCCTCGGGTCATATTCTTTGCCTGGACCGTACCAGCACAGGTGATGGAATCGTTAGTGCGCTTCAGGTTCTCGAGGCGATGGTTAAAAGCAATCAAAGTCTGGATGAGTTATGCAAGCCGATCGTCAAATTCCCTCAGATCATGGTAAATGTACCGATTGCCGCTGATGCGCGCTCAAAGTTGAATGATTCGGTGCCAATTCAACAGGCATTGAAAAAGGTTGAGGCAGAAATGAACGGACGGGGCAGGGTGATACTGCGGCCCTCAGGCACAGAACCTTTGATCAGGGTGACACTAGAGGGTGAAGATGCAGGCCAGATTGACCGCCTGGCCAATCAATTGGCGGACGTGGTACGTGCCGAATTAGCGTAGGCGATTTTTGAGGCCTCATTTTTCTCGTTAATAAAAAAGGGCAGCCATAGCTGCCCTTTTTTATTAGTGCTTTAATCAAATCAGAAGCGGAAACGCGCTCCGAACTGAATACGGTATGCCGAAGGCAATAAAGCTATTTGCGGTGCCGGCACAATGGAGTCAGGACCGGATACAGATGAAGAAGTCGGGCTGTAAATGTACTGGCTGCCATCTTCTGAAATGGCCACATTTGCAACTGGCACATTCGATGGTGCTGCATAGCTGTCTACGCGGCCCCAATCAGAGTTAAACAGATTGAGCAGGTTTTCGATATCCATGATCAGCTCTATCTTTTTGTCGTCGCCAACTGAAATTTCCTGCATCAGACGAAGGCTCCAGACATTGGTAAATCCTGTCTCGCAGCCGTTACGCTGAACATTGGTACCACGTGAGTGCGCAAGACAACTGTTGCCACTGATAAAGGTATCCAGGTCCCGAAGGAATTGAGGGTCGCCGGTAACGATTGGGTCATTAAGTCCGGTCGGTACGTAGAACAACTGAGAACCGGGGTTATCACCCTCGCTACCAAAATCAGCAAGGAATGTACCACCAAATGATCCGCCCACATTGCCCATTACATGAGAGTAATGCCTGCCGGACCTACCCTGATAAATCAGTGTTGCTCTGGTGGTGTTATCACCCCAAATTTCGTTTTCCCAATTGAAGGTAGCAGTGATGCGATCCTCAACTTCATATTTGGATGGTGAAAGACCCATGTTGTTGTAATCAGTCGTACCATCGAAGGCGTACGCTTCATAATTAATGAAACGGTTATATGCGCGGACTTCTTCCATATCTGTGGAGGTATAACCAAAGGTTGCATCAAACCGGCCAGTGTCAGTATCCCAGGACTTGGCGATTCCGATAGACCAGACTGTTCCACCACCTTGATTGGTGTTGGTTACGATGTAATCGCCATCAATCGGGAAATCATATATTGGCCGGCCATCAGGTGCACTGCCAACGGCAGTCCGTCTGCCTTCATAGATGTTGTAGCCATCTTTAACATCTGAAACGATGACTTCGGCGCTAAAGTCCCAGCCATCACCCACTTCAAAATCTGCAGCAAGTGAATATTTCCATGTGCTAAGCGTGTCATAACCGGGGTGAATTGCATCGACTAATGCATTCGGATCAACACCATTAAACTCCTGCAACAAGTCAGAGGCAAAAGTCGGATCTTCAAGTCTGGCTGCAATTTCGCCATAAAGGCCGAAAGCCGCGCCAATGCAAGGAATGCACACAATATTTCGCGTAATGCCATTGCCCGCATAGCTATTGGACAGATTAATCAATGGAACACCGCCACCAAACAGGCCGGCTCCACCGGAGATCGTCAGACGGTCACTGGCTGCCCAGTTAAACCCGAAACGTGGCATAGAGAGCTTGTTGCCATCCAGGTTGAAGGTATTATCAAAGCCATTTCTTGCAGCGAAATCAGCATTGCGTGGAACAGGGCTACTGTTGTTATCCTCTTCAAATCGCATGCCAAATTTCAGGGTTAGTTCATCACTGACTGCCCATTCATCCTGAATAAAAAATGCATCGGTGGTCAGCGTAAACCCTGCAGCCGCGTCGAGCGGGGTACCTGTGGTGGAATTACCGTAAAGGACCAGTCCCCACTCCCTGTTGCGCAGTGCCTCAAGGCCGCCAAAAAACAACACCTGGGCTCTTTCAAATGGTACGAATAAATTCCAGGTCTCTTTTTCTTCGGTTTCATAACCAGCGGTGATTACATGATCACCAACCGTATAGTCCATTTTTAAACGGATCACTTCAGAATCATTATCCAGTACGTTGTTGTGCCGGAATTGATCGCCGCCAGCATTAATGATGCCACCGCCAGCAGTGAATATCTGATATGCAGGCGTTGACGAATCAATACTGATCTGCCGGTTTTCAACCGACTTGGTGCCGTATTTGAACTCAGTGGAAAGATGGTTGTTCCAGGTAGAGAAAATCTGCAGAGATGTGGCATCCATTTTCTCATTGATGTTGTAACGGTTTGACTGCAGGGACGCTGCATCCGGGAAATCATCAAACAAAACATCACCTTCTGCCTGTTGGAATGCAAAGGCCGCACGATGATCATCATTGATATTCCAGTCCAGCTTGATCAGGGTTTTTTCATCCTCATCTACATCGGTGGCATCAAAAGTGCCGGGATCAAACCCATATTCGGACATCAATATACTGCGCGCTTCGTCAACATCGGCCTGTGTGACGCCATTGATGCTTGAAATTGGCGAAGAGTTTGAAGGGCGGGTGGTTTCAAACGATTCGTAATTGACAAAGAAAAACAGTTTGTCTTTGATGATGGGTCCGCCAAGGGTAAATCCCCAGGTATCTTCTTCAAATTGATTGATTCCCAGGTTTACGCCATCTGACTTGTTGCCGGTCTTGCCAGCACCAGTGGTAAAGCCAAAAACGCCACCATGGAATTCATTGGTTCCGGATTTGGTGACAATATTAATATTGCCGCCAATAAAGCCACCATAGGTCACATCATAAGGCGCAACGTTGACATTCAGCCCTGCGATAGCGTCAATAGAAATCGGCGAGCGTTGGGTAGCTGATGCATTTTTGGATAAGCCAAAATTATCGTTTTGGGCAACACCATCAATGGTGACACTGTTATAACGAAAATTCTGTCCGGCAATGGAAACAGCCGGGCCGCGAGCCACACTGTTGTCGACCAGGATCGAAGGGTCGACAGCGATTGTGTTGACGAAATCCCGGCTTAGAGAAGGGATGCCTTCTATCGTATCGCGACTAAAACTCGTTCCTGCTCCAAACCGCTGCTCCTGGAGTGTCTGAGTAGCAGTAACGGTCACTTCTTCGAGTGCCGAACGTTCCGATACCAGAAGTTCAACAACTTCAGTTTGATTAAGTGAGAGGAAAATACCTGCACTGTCTTCCGCCGAATACTTTGTAGCGTCAGCAGCACTTACTTCGTAGGGCCCGCCAATTTGTAAGCCAACGGCTGTAACCGCGCCGGAGTTACCGGACGTCACCACCTGGCTTCGTTGAGTTGGACTATGCGTAATGCGTACATCAACTCCACTCAGTCGATTACCATTATGGTCAGACACGATGATCCTGATATTAGAGGTGGTGTCCTGAGCGATTGCAGCTGTTGAAAACAGCCCGAAAAGTGCGCACGTCAATACGCTCAGCACCAATTTATGCTGTAAACAATTAAGACTCTTCATGATTTCTCCTGATGATTTTGTAGCTTGCAAGCCACTTTTTTTATCAATGGAAACTAAACCCACAAACGCAAGCATACACCATTTATTTTACCAAATTACAGATGAAAAAATGGTCTAAATAAACAAATCCCTCAATTGAAAAATTTATTGCTTATAAGGCCAATTAACTCAAGTATTTATCGCAGTTAATTGACCTATGGTATGAGGAAAAGAATTTCGTTTTACTGGCCTGAAATGAGTGTCTGATCAGGAAACAACACTCAGAGCATGTCCAACTGTAGTAAATGCTTCAACTGCACGGTCCAGATGATGTTTTTCATGAGCAGCCGAGACCTGCACCCGGATTCGGGCTTCGCCTTTTGGAACAACCGGGAAAAAGAAGCCGATTACATATATTCCTTCGTCCAACAATCGACTGGCAAATTCCTGCGCAAGAGGAGCGTCAAAGAGCATGACCGGAACGATCGGATGAATTCCGGGTTTGATATCGAATCCTGCTTCTGTCAGTGCTGATCTGAAATAACGTGTGTTTGCTTCGAGCTTGTCACGCAAATCGGTGGTCCCCGACAACATTTCAAAAACCTTTATTGAAGCAGCAACCAGTGGTGGTGGCAGGGTATTGGAAAATAAATAAGGCCGTGATCGCTGCCTTAACAGGTCAATAATCTCCTTACGGCCCGTAGTGAAGCCTCCAGACCCTCCACCCAAGGCCTTGCCCAGAGTTGAGGTGTACACATCGATTTTGTCCATTACCCCATGGTGCTCAGCTGAGCCACGGCCGGTCTTTCCCATAAAACCTGTTGCATGGCTGTCATCGACCATGACCAATGCATCATATTTTTCTGCCAGAGCAGTAATTTCATCAAGCTTTGCAATAAAACCATCCATGCTGAAAACGCCGTCGGTTGCGATTAAGCGTGTTTGGCTGTCTTGTGTGTCCTGCAGAATTTTTTCCAGAGCTTGCATGTCACTGTTTGGGTAGCGGTACCGCTGTGCTTTGCACAAGCGGATACCGTCAATTATTGATGCGTGATTCAACGCGTCTGAAATAACCGCGTCTTCAGGGCCAAGGATGGTTTCAAACAGACCGCCATTTGCATCAAAGCACGAGGTATACAGAATGGTGTCTTGTGTTTCAAAGAACGCGGAAATAGTACTTTCAAGTTGCTTGTGGATATCCTGTGTTCCGCAAATGAAGCGCACTGAAGCGAGTCCGAAACCATGGTCGTCCAGGGCTTTGTGAGCTGCTGCGATCACCTCGGGATTGTCTGCCAGACCAAGATAGTTATTAGCGCAAAAGTTCAATACCTCAGAGCCATCCGATACTTTAATCTCGACGTTTTGCGGGCTGGTAATCACTCGTTCAGTTTTGTAAAGCCCGGCTGCCCGGATTTCATTCAATGTATCTGTCAGGCGTTGTAAGGAAGTCATTTCAAATTTTTCCTGTCCAGTCACAAACCACTTTTCCGCATTCGCCTGCCCTCATCAGGCGGAAACCGGTTTCAAAATCAGCGATGGGAATGTGATGCGTCATTGCTTTATGCAAAGGAAAACCGGTTAAGACCATCTGCGTCATTTTGTACCAGGTTTCATACATACGCCGACCGTAAATTCCATGTAGCTCCAAACCCTTGAATATAATTTGATCCCAGTCAACACCGGTTCCCGATGGCAGCAAGCCAAGTAGGGCGACTTTCCCACCGTGGAACATGTGGTGCAAAAGGTCATTGAACGCGCCCGGGTGGCCGGACATTTCCAGACCTATGTCGAAGCCTTCAATTCCAAGTTCTTCAACAGTTTGGGCAATGGAGCCTTTATTGACATTGATGATCCGATTGGCCCCCATTTCCTTGGCGAGTGATAGCCTGTAGTCATTAACATCTGTTATCACCACATGCCTGGCGCCCACATGCCTGCAGATACCCGCTGCGATGATTCCCACCGGTCCGGCTCCTGTAATGAGCACATCCTCACCGACCAGATCGAACTGAAGTGCGCAATGAGCGGCATTGCCGAATGGATCAAAAAATGCCGCCAGTTCAGGTGCGATCTCGTCGGGAATAGGCCACAGGTTGCTTGCTGGAACGACGATGAATTCGGCAAAGGCTCCGTCACGATCGACACCGATACCAACAGTGTTTGGACACAAATGTCGTTTCCCCGCACGGCAATTCCGGCAGTGACCACAAACAATATGGCCTTCTGCAGAAACCCGGTCACCCAGCTTGTAACCATCAACACCATGGCCCAGCTTTTCTATCAGACCAACAAACTCATGACCAATGACCAGTCCAGGTTTGATGGTTCTTTGAGCCCATTCATCCCAGTTGAAGATATGGATATCGGTACCGCAGATCGCTGTTTTTTCCACACGGATTAGAACTTCATTGGTACCTGGCTCAGGTATTGGCACACGTTCCATCCAAATGCCCGGGGCGGCCTCTTTTTTAACCAAAGCTTGCATGGTTCCGGTCATGCTTCCTCCTAATTGGGAATCAGTTCGTGGTTGAACTATTATGGCGGCAAAACGGGCTTGAGTGTATCCTATCCGGCTCTTTGGGAAGAGCTGAGAAAAATGAGCGGTAAGCTATTTATTAAAACACATGGTTGCCAGATGAATGAGTATGATTCCGAAAAAATGTCGGACGTGCTTGCCGCTTCCCATGGCCTGGAATTGACCCAGGTCGAGGCAGAGGCAGATGTCATTTTGATCAACACCTGCTCAATCCGTGAAAAAGCCCAGGAAAAAGTTTTTTCACAACTAGGGCGTTGGCGTAAGTTAAAAGAAATAAATCCGAAGCTGGTGATTGGTGTAGGTGGTTGCGTGGCCAGTCAGGAAGGTAGCGCGTTGCTCAAGCGTGCACCGTTTGTAGACATGGTGTTCGGCCCTCAAACGCTTCACCGTCTACCAACAATGCTTGATTCTGCACGGCAGACAGGCAAGGCCTCAGTAGACATTTCGTTCCCGGAAATAGAGAAATTCGACAATCTTCCTGCACCCGGAGCAAATGGCCCCAGCGCGTTTGTTTCAGTAATGGAAGGCTGTAGCAAATATTGCTCGTTCTGCGTTGTGCCATATACCAGGGGTGAAGAAGTGAGCAGGCCTTTGGATGATGTGGTCGCCGAATGTGCTGCACTGGCGGCTCAGGACGTGCGTGAAATTAACCTGCTGGGCCAAAATGTAAATTCATACAGTGGCCTGATGCATGATGGGCTTGAAGCTGACCTTGCATTGTTGATCCATTACGTCGCAGCTGTTGAGGGCATAGATCGAATCCGGTTTACAACCTCACACCCGGTTGAGTTCAGCCAAAACCTGACAGATGCGTTTGGTGAAGTCACCGAGTTGGTCAACTTTGTTCATTTGCCGGTGCAATCTGGTTCAGATCGTGTTTTATCCATGATGAAACGGGGCCATACAGCCATCGAGTACAAGCAAAAAATTCGCCGCCTGCGAGAAAAAAGACCTGACATCTGTATCTCATCCGACTTCATCGTCGGCTTTCCCGGCGAAACTGAACAGGATTTCGAGGCAACTCTCAACTTGATACGTGACATTGGCTTTGACCAGAGTTTCAGCTTTATATATAGCGCCAGGCCAGGAACACCTGCTGCTTCATTGGTGGATGACACCCCCCTGGAAGCTAAGAAAGAACGCCTGATGCGTCTACAGTCCCTGATCAACGAACAGGCCGCAGCCATAAGTCAGGCAATGGTGGGCACGCGCCAACGCATTCTGGTAGAGGGCTGCAGCAAAAAAGACCCACAGCAACTTGCCGGGCGAACCGAGAACAATCGGGTGGTCAACTTCGACGGTCACCCCAGATTGAAGGGACATTTTGTAGACGTTCAAATTACTCAGGCTCTGAATAACTCTCTCCGCGGCAGTCTGGTTGACACAGAATTCAGTACATCAGCGGTGGCATAATTATCACATGAGTCCACGTTTAACGCTGGAGCTTGAGCCTGCTGACACCGAGAGGCTTGCAAATCTGTGCGGGCAATTTGACCAGCATTTAAAACAGATTGAAACCCGCTTAGGGGTAGAGATCTTTTGCCGTGGAAATGTATTCTCTTTTGAAGGTGATAACCGTCAGGTACGGGCCGCGACCCGTTTGTTAAAGGAATTGTATGCAATGTCAGAAAACGAAACGTTGACCCCGGATTTGATCAATTTGCATCTACAGGATTCGGCCATGGACGAAATGGCAAATGATGAGATGAGCGCGCAAATCGACGACGAGGTCACCATTGTCACTCGTTCAGGAACCATCCGTGGCCGTGGACCGAATCAGAAAGCTTATCTTCGTAAAATCAACAAATATGCTGTCAATTTTGGTATTGGTCCTGCAGGTACAGGAAAGACATACCTCGCAATGGCATGCGCGGTTGCTGCTCTGCAACAGGACCGGGTGCAGAGAATTGTGCTGGTTCGACCTGCAGTTGAAGCAGGAGAACGGCTTGGGTTTTTGCCCGGTGATATGGCACAAAAAGTTGATCCATACCTCAGGCCGCTTTATGACGCCGCTTACGAGATGCTTGGGTTCGAGCGTGTTTCCCGATTGATTGAGAAGCATGTAATTGAGGTTGCACCGCTAGCCTTTATGCGCGGGCGAACCCTTAATGATGCATTCGTGATTCTGGACGAGGCCCAGAACACTACAGGCGAGCAGATGAAAATGTTTTTGACGCGCATCGGATTTGGATCAACGGCCGTCATTACTGGCGATATCACACAAATCGATTTGCCCAAACACACCCTGTCAGGTATGAAGCAGGCCCTGGATATTCTCGAAGGTGTTGAAGGCATCAGTTTCACAATATTTAATTCCAGGGATGTGGTTCGTCACCCCATGGTGCAAAAGATTGTTGAAGCCTATGGCAGGGCCGAAGGCAATGGTGATGAAGTCTGATTTTGTGCTTGAAACGGAAACAGTATCTCTTGTTATACAAAGAGTTAATGAAGATAATTCAACTCCAACAGACGAAGAACTTGCACTATGGGCGCAAGCCGCGGTGCAGGGCAGTCGCCAGCACCAAATAACCATCCGATTGGTAGATGAGCTTGAGAGCAGAAAGCTGAACCTCAACTACCGGAAGCAGGATTCTGCCACCAATGTGCTTTCATTTCCTGCCAGCTTACCTGAACATATTCAGAATGAGATCGCGTCAATTGATGGAAGAACTTCACTTGGTGACCTTGTCATTTGCGTGCCCTTAGTTACGCGTGAGGCGAAGGATCAATCCAAGCCTCTTTTGCATCATTGGGCCCATCTCGTGATACACGGAATTTTACATCTGCTTGGACACGATCATCAGGAAACTGGCCAGGCGGAAATAATGGAAAAGCTTGAGATTGACATGCTTTCAACGCTTGGAATTGACAATCCTTACACCACAGATTGAAAGCTCATTACTCAGAAAAGCTGAAAATACACTGCAAATCTGGTAAAAGACTGGAACAGGGGTGTGTTGAGCCCCATATACTCAGTGGCGTAAACAAGCGCTGCCAGACAAATCAAAATGAGCGATGATCAATCGAGTAACGGTTCCGGGGATAAATCCTGGATTGAACGCATAGTTAGTGCATTCTCCAGCGAACCACGGGACCGGGACGAATTAAAAGAGCTTCTCAATGAATCACTTCAGCGCGGCGTGCTCGATGTAGACGCGCTTGCAATGATGGAAGGTGCCCTCGAAGTTTCTGAAATGCAGGTGCGCGATGCCATGGTGTCGCGATCGCAGATGGTTGTGATACCTCGCGATGGTTCTCTGGATGAGTTTCTGCCAAGAATTCTCGAGTCCGGGCATTCTCGTTTTCCCGTAATTGGTGAAGACCTGGATGAAGTTGAAGGTATTTTGCTTGCCAAAGATCTGCTGCGGCATTTTGCCAATGGTTCCAGCGA
The DNA here is from genome assembly GCA_047614505.1 of Rhodothermales bacterium. GTDB lineage: Bacteria > Pseudomonadota > Gammaproteobacteria > Xanthomonadales > SZUA-36 > JABDJL01. Next base: position 43,438 of record JBLHGQ010000004.1, read on the forward strand.
ATTCAATTTACTCGAAGTGATGCGCCCTGCAGTCGTTATTCCTGAAAGCAAGCGCTTGAATATGCTGCTAAGTGATTTTCGTGCCAGTCGCAATCACATGGCAATTGTGGTGGACGAGTACGGCGGGGTTTCCGGACTGATCACTATTGAAGATGTGCTGGAGGAAATAGTCGGTGAAATTGACGACGAACATGACGAAGAGGAAGAAGCCGCTATTTCCGAGTTAGGCCTGAATCGCTACAAGGTTGAGGCACTTGCACCAATCGAAGATTTTAATGAGAGATTTGAATGTAATCTCGATGACGAAAGTTACGACACCATTGGTGGTCTGGTCATGGCCGAATTCGGTTACGTACCGAAGCGGGGAGAGAGTATTCTACTGGCAGGCCAGTTCGAGTTCAAGGTCACATCATCAAGCAGTCGCCGCATTTTTACGCTGGAAATGAATGCCCTTAATCCCGATTAATTATTCGGGCTATGTACAGTCGCATGGCTTAACGCTGAGGTTTTTTTTCCTTTGTCTTATGCTGACGTTGGCACTTGGGAGCACACCGGCGGTTGCTCAGGCGGTGAACACCCAACTCGATATCCCCCCCGCAACTTCTCACACGGAAGCCTGGCTGGTGACCTACTCTCCCGGGGAAATTTACTGGCAAAGGTTTGGACACAATGCGATCTGGATACGCGATTCCGAAAATGACATAGATCACACATTCAGTTTCGGTTTTTTCGATTTTAATCAGGAAAAATTTTTCCAGCGGTTTGTGCAGGGAAGAATGCTTTACTTCGCGCTGGCACAGCCTTCATTAAAGGAATTTGAACAATATCTCAATGAAAACCGCAGCGTTTCGGCCCGAAAACTGCAGTTATCAGCTGATGCCTTCAGAATTTTAGAAACCCATTTACTCAATCACATTAAGCCGGAAAATCGAAACTATCTTTACGATTATTACCTGGATAATTGCTCAACACGTGTGCGCGATGCAATTGATCTTGCCCTTGGTGGTGCACTAAAAAACCGATTTTCAAGTATCGTGGCTGAGCAGAATTTTCGTGAACACACCCGCCGCTCGACATCTCTGGATTTTAGCTATTCACTAGCACTTGAGGCGGCTTTGGGGTCTCCGGTAGACCGGTCAATCAGCCGATGGGATGAAATGTTTTTGCCTGCTGTGGTTGATGAGGTGCTGGCAGACTTGGAAGTTGATGGTGTGGCAATTGCAGGTGAGGAAAAGGTTATTTTTCGCTCGACCGCAGTATTGCCGCCCGAATCTGCGCCAGATTTGTGGCCTCGATATTTGCTTGTTTCAATTTTATTTGTGGCGTTTTTTATTGTTTTAGGCCGCTTGGCCGGTTCTGTGATGGCCATGGGCAGCGTTCTGACCTGGTTAACGATTTCTGCTAGTGGTGGAATGGTGCTTGCGGGTCTATGGGGATTTACTGATCATACTGTCGCCGGTCCAAACACGAATCTTTTGCTATTAAACCCGCTGTTTGTGTTGGGACTCTGGCCGCGACTCAGGAAATTTTCCGCTCAATTGTTGCTTGGTGGATTGGGACTGGTCGCAATTGAAGCTTTGGTTCCGGGGGGGCAATATAATCTCGACATGCTGGCGTTTTTTGCACCAATCAATGTATGTTGTGCTATATATCTTTGGCGTAATCCGGACTAGGGAACCGCAGGTCTATCTTGCCATTCTTTTGTAAAATCAATGGTGATCAACTCAGTTTGGTCATTGGTTCTGCGTATCAAATAAGCAAGCTCATATTGAGTCTCGTCCATCGCATCAACCTCACATTCACATAGAATTGCGGCCAATTGAGGTGTCGTATTGCTGTGTCCGATTACCAGGGTGTTGTCATGTGCCAGAATCAGATTTTGCGATAATTCCTGCAGCTTGCGTGGGTCGTAATAGGAAATATCAAGTTCAAGCTTTTGAGCAAGTGGAGCTGCTGTGTCGCGAGTTCGCCGGTAATCCGATGACCATATGGAATCAAGGGTCGAACTGCCCAACCAACGCGCAATAAATTCTGCACGCTGCTGTCCCATTTCTGTCAGGCCCGGATCAGTGCCTGTCGCTTTTTCAGCATGGCGGATCAGAATCAGTTGGAACTGATCGCTCTGTGTTTGTGGCTCAACAACTTGATTTGCACAGGCAAACAATACAATACAAGTTGCTGTCAGGAAAAAGTGCTTCATTTATCCAGCTCCGCAAGGACTAATGCCTGATGTTCTTGCAGCAATGGCTCAATAACAGCATCAAGCCCGCCCGCAAGTATGTCATCGAGTTTGTAAAGCGTCAGATTAATGCGGTGATCGGTGACTCTGCCCTGAGGATAGTTATAAGTACGGATGCGTTGTGACCGGTCACCCGAGCCAACTTGTAATTTACGTGATTCAGCCTGTTCCTCAACCTGACGGGATTGCTCCTGTTCCAGGATGCGCGCACGCAGCAAAGATAGGGCACGTGCCTTATTTTTGTGCTGTGAACGCTCGTCCTGACACTCAACCACGATCCCGGTCGGCAGATGGGTAATTCTGATTGCTGAATCAGTGGTATTGACATGCTGGCCTCCTGCTCCAGAGGCACGAAAAGTATCGATTCTCAGATCGCCCGTCTGGATGTCAACGTCTTCTATGTTTTCCCGTTCCGGAAGTATCGCCACCGTGCAAGCCGAGGTATGGATACGTCCCTGTGATTCCGTTTCAGGAACCCGTTGGACGCGATGAGTGCCTGATTCATACTTCAGTCTGGCGAAAGCCCCAAGACCAACTATTCTGGCTACCAACTCCTTAAATCCACCATGATCACCAAGACTTTGGTTAAGGACTTCTATCTTCCATTTATATTGTTCGGCATAGCGCGTATACATCCGGAACAGATCGCCGGCAAACAAACCTGCTTCATCACCCCCCGTTCCGGCACGAATTTCCAGAAATATGTTGTTGTCATCGTCGGGATCACGGGGAATCAAGAGCAATTTTAATTGCTGCTCAATTTCTTCTTGTCGAACAATGGTACTGGCCAGTTCCTCTTCAGCAAGTTTTTTCATAGCAGGGTCAGAGTCGGTCAGCATCAATCGTGCTTCATCCTGGGACTCATTGTTTAGCTGCCAAAGTTTCCAACTGCTCACGACCGGCTCAAGCGTTGCATATTCCCTGGACAGGTCTCTGAACTGGTTTTGATCACTCATAATTTCCGGCTGGGACATTAGCCGGGCAATTTCCTCGTGACGGGCTTCAATCTGGTCCAGACGAGTTCGGATGCTATCTTTCATTGATCCGATTCCTGTGGAACGCCCGTTTTTGTTCCAACTGAGTCAGTTGAAATATTGTCGTTTTCTTCTTCATCATTGTCGCGATGTTCAAACAGCCAGTCTGCTGCCTTGAGAATTCCATACTCCTGATTCTCCGCGGCCTGACGAAGGCGGATACTGGGCACGTGAAGTATCCGATTTGTTAAGGAGCCTGCAAGTTGCCGCACCACATCTGCGGGATCTTTGCCCAAATCAATTTGCCTGAGTGCCTTGCTTACCAATTCTTCACTGCTTTTTTCTGCATGCGAACGAAGGCGTTTCAGAAATTTTGCCGCCCTGGCTCCATGCAACCAACGCATATACTCTTCAACTGAAGCCTGAACCAGCCCGCTGGCTTCTTTGGCTGCGAAGTTCCGGTGCCCGGTATTTTCATCTGCAACCTGTTGCAGGTCGTCTATGGTATACAAATAAGCATCATCCAGGCTTGCGACAGTGGCCTCGATATCCCGGGGTACCGCAATATCCACCAGAAACACGGGTCGCCTGCGGCGCGTTTTCAATGCACTTTCGACTGCCTCACGACTGATTATCGGAGTCCGGGACGCTGTAGAGCTGATGACAATATCGGCTTCCGGAAGTGTTTCGTCGATAAACTCAAGTCCGATTGCCCTTGCTTTGAACTCTGCCGCCAGTAGTTGTGCTTTATCCAGACTCCGGTTGATGATCATTAACTCTGCAACCCCTTGTTGGTGAAAGTGGCGGCCGCACAACTCAATCATCTCCCCGGCACCAACCAGAAGAACTTTCTTGCTACTCAGGTCACCGAAAATCTGGCGTGCAAGAACCATCGTAATATAGGCAACAGAAACCGGGTGTTCATTAATGCCGGTTTCATGGCGCACCGCTTTGCTGGCCGAAAACGCATGTTGAAACAATCGATCGACCAGTTTCCCGGCACCTCCACACTCACTGGCGATTTGCCAGGCTTCCTTAAGCTGGCCGACAATTTGAGGCTCACCCAGCACCAGTGAATCCAGTCCACTAGCGACATTAAAAAGGTGTTCGACAGCATGGGCATCTTTTCGTGTGTAAAAGTATTTGGCACATTCTTCGTCGTTCAGGCCGGCGGTGTTTTGCAACCAGCGCTGAAGGATATGCTCTTCACCGGGAAGAACGATGGCATAAATTTCGGTGCGGTTACAGGTGCTCAGTACAATTGCTTCATCCACGCCAGGCATGGAAACAAGCTCCTGCACCTTATTTGCATACTGATTGCTCGAAAATGCCAGCTTTTCCCGGACTTCCAGTGGAGCAGTTTGGTGACTTGTACCAACAACAAGTAAAGGCATAAGGCAGTATTAGCTCACAGGACCGGGACAGATATCCAACCGAATATTTGGATGCGGAAAGATCTTGGCGGCGGTCAAGGTCAATATCAAGTACATATGCCAAAATTCCCACTTGGAAGTATTTGTTCTTTAGGGGATTGGTTCATCAACAGCAAGCGCGTATCCTTCGTAACTATGAAAGTACACTATTGTTTCACGAATTCGAAATTAAAATGGATGTTCCCGCTGTTGTTATTACTCGGGGCATGTGCACATCACGCAGTTGATCCGGAATTGCCTGAGCAAACTGACGGTAATTCACAGTCAGACGCCACAGGACAAGTTGAAGGTGAAGCAAAACTTGATCCGACAGACCCCGACGTCATGTTCCGGGTATTCTCGGGCGAGGTGCTGGGTGCAGAAGGCAACATGGAATTAGCCGCTGGTGAGTACCTCGAGGCCGCAATGGAATCGGATGACCCGGCAATCGCTGCACGGGCGACCCGTGTCGCTATGGCGGCACAGGCGTGGCAGTACGCTGCAATGGCATCTGACCGCTGGGTTGTTTTGCAACCTGAAAATATCGACGCACGCCAGACCGCTGCCCGAACAATGATGATCGTAGGAGATTATGTCGCTGCCGAGCACCATCTCAACGGCATTCTTAATCAAATGCGACATGACAGCGGCAGTGCCTGGGCTTTGGTCAGCGGATTATTGACAACTGCGACGAACGTCGAAAAAGCGGGCCAGATACTGGATCGTTTGATTGACGAACATGATGCATTGAACAATCCAGACGCGCTTTCTGCCAAAAGTCAGTTTTTAGCACTGATTGGAAATCTGGAAGAAGCCCGGAAGCTGGCAATTATGGCGATTGAGCTAGCGCCGGAGCGCGCTGAATTTCATGCCTGGGCAGGACGTATTGAGGTCAATCTGAAGCAGGAAGCAGCCGCAATTGATCATTACCACACTGCATGGGAATTGCAGCCTGAGAGTCAGCCTATTGCTATGGCTTACGCGCAATTACTGAAACGTAATGGTGAGATTAATGCCGCGCAGGAAGTACTGGCAGGCCTGCAAGATACCCCCATAAATCGTTTTGCCCGCGTAGCGTTTGCGCTGGATTCTGGTTTACAGCTCCTCGCCGAGGAAATTTATGAGGGATTTAGTGCCGCAAAATATTTCGATGAGATGGCATTTGCATTTCAGGCAGGGCAGGCAGCCGAATTATTAGATCTCAAACAAGAAGCTGCTGACTGGTATGAGTTGGTTGTTCGTGGTGATAAAGCCTTGGTTGCAGCATTGCGCCGCGCTTACCTTTCAGCTGAAGTTGGTGATTTGGATTCTGCAAGAAAGCAGCTGGCCAAGCTACGGCTACAACATGATTCTGCAATTATTAAAGAAAGCTACCTTGCCGAAAGTGAAATTCTTTTAGAAGCAGGGCTGGCCACAGACTCATATCAGCTTCTTGGTAATGCATTGGAGCTTATGCCGGAAGATCCCCAGTTGTTGTATGGACGGGCGATGATAGCGGTACAGCTGGATCGTATCGCAGACGCAGAAAAGGATCTGCGTCTCATTATTAGGCTTGACCCGCAAAATGCAGGGGCGCTAAACGCTCTGGGTTACACGCTTGCCGACCGTGTTGGACGATATGAGGAAGCAGAGGGCTTGATTCGGGCTGCCTACAAACTGCAGCCGGAAGAGGCTTCCATTATAGACAGTATGGGTTGGGTGGCTTATCGGCAGGGTCGCCTTGAAGAAGCAGAAAGTTTTCTCCGGGAGGCACTCGCCAGAGACAACAATCCAGAAATTGCTGCTCACCTGGGAGAAGTGCTGTGGGTAAATAATGAGCCTGATGAAGCATTGCAAATCTGGAATGCTGCATTACAAATAGAGCCCGGAAACGAAGTGGTAGTAGAAACGATGCAAAGGCTCGGAGCTGTTCCCTGATGAGATTCGTGGCCGCCCTAGTGGCCAGTATTGTTTTGTTTTCTTGCAGTAGCCACCCAATTCTGGCACCGGATGATACCGCCAGAGCCTTCGCATATCAGCAACGTGCAGCCGATTTGAGATTGCGCACTTCCTGGGACCTTTCGGGAAAACTTTCTATCGATGACGGCGAGGATGGAGGCAGCGGAAAGCTAAGCTGGGAAGTTTCAGATGAGCTGTCAATAATGAGTTTTAGAGGCGCTCTGGGGCGGGGTGCATGGAAACTCGATTCCGGACCCGGATTTGCCATATTGTCAAAAGCCGATGGTCAAATTTCACGTGCAAACTCTGTTAGCGAACTGGTAGAAACAGAGGTGGGCTGGCACATTCCGATTAATTCACTTAAATGGTGGGTTCTTGGTATCGCAGCACCAGGAGAAACCGGTCTGACAAAATTGGATTCTGGTGGTTTATTGCAGGAGTTGCACCAGAATGGATGGCGTATCACTTTTGATCGGTACCGTATTTTTGGAAAGGAAAATCTGCCGGTCAGGATCGAAGCCGTGAATGGACCTTATCGCATAAAAATGGCGGTCTCTCGCTGGACATTTTCTTCCAGTAACTCGACAGATGAATAGCCATACGATGTCGGTTTGGCCTGCTCCTGCAAAACTCAACCTGTTTTTACATGTCACTGGAAGACGGCCAGACGGATATCATGAGATTCAAACCCTGTTTCAACTTCTGGACTGGGGTGACGAGCTGCAATTTGAACACCGGGATGACGGTCAAATCGAACGTCAGTACATCATCGAACAGATTCCTGAATCACACGATCTGTGCATCAAAGCTGCCCGTTTGCTCAAAGCAGAGACTGGTTGCAGGCAGGGTGCAAACATTCACTTGAGCAAGAATATTCCACTGGGTTCCGGGCTTGGTGGGGGAAGTTCTGATGCAGCCACCGTGCTGCATGCGCTTAATAATCTCTGGGGTTGCGGCCTGAAAACGGATGAATTGGCCAAGCTGGGTCTCAGGCTGGGCGCCGACGTGCCGTTATTTGTCCATTGCCAAAGCGCCTGGGCCGAAGGAATTGGTGAGCAACTTCAGCCCTTTCTGATAGAGGCAAGCTGGTACGTACTGGTTTTTCCGGACATTGAGATTTCAACTCAAGAAGTATTTGGCGATGCGGGTCTCAAGCGGGACACCAGGCCCCTGGAGCAGAAGCAGTACGATTTTAGTAGGTGTAGAAATGACTGCCAGAAAGTGGTTATGAACTTGTTTCCTGAGTTGCGTAAAACAATGAAAAATCTTGCGCAATGGGGGACTCCCAGACTTACTGGAACCGGCAGCTGCATTTTTATCCCTGTAAATGACGAAAATGAGGCAATCAGGATCACAAACGATCTGAAATCGCTATATAATGTGCGCGCTGTCCGGGGCTTAAATAACTCTCCGTTGCTTGCAAGACTTCCGCGGGAAGTTGATGGTGAATAAATCTGCTGGGACGTCGCCAAGTTGGTTAAGGCACGGGGTTTTGATCCCCGGATGCGCAGGTTCGAATCCTGCCGTCCCAGCCATTTTATAAAAACAGGGAAAGCACACGGTGGACAATCCCTCCTTAATGATTTTTTCAGGAAACGCGAACCTAAAACTCGCGTCTGATGTTGCTCATGAACTGGGCGTTCCAATGGGTAAGGCGATAGTTGGACGATTCAGTGACGGTGAGGTCATGGTTGAAATCATGGAAAACATCCGAACCAGGGATGTTTATGTGATTCAACCCACTTGCGCGCCCGCCGCTGACAACTTTGTGGAGCTGCTGGTCATGATCGATGCCCTGAAAAGGGCTTCCGCCAGCAGAGTAACTGCGGTCATTCCCTATTTTGGTTACTCGCGACAGGATCGTCGTCCGCGTTCAGCCCGTGTTCCGATAACAGCTAAGGTAGCCGCAAAAATGATCAGCGCTGTTGGAACTGACCGTGTGGTGACAATTGATTTGCACGCCGATCAAATCCAGGGTTTTTTCGATATTCCGGTAGACAATGTTTACGCTTCACCACTGGTACTTGCCGACGTGTGGCAAAAACATGGCGGTGATGAAATTACAGTTGTATCGCCTGATGTTGGGGGCGTTGTTCGTGCCCGGGCTATTGCCAAACGTTTGGAGGCAGATCTGGCCATTATCGATAAGCGCCGACCGAAGGCGAATGTTGCAACGGTAATGAATATCATTGGCGATGTGGAAGGTAAATGTTGTGTTCTGGTCGATGACATGGTGGACACCGCGGGTACCCTTTGTGCGGCTGCTACTGCATTGAAAGAACACGGCGCAATCAGGGTGATAGCACACTGTGTTCACCCGGTTCTGTCAGGGCCGGCGATATCCAATATTGAAAACTCTGAACTCGATGAACTGATTGTTACCGATACCATCCCTCTGAGTGTAGCAGCACAAAATTGCGGTCGAATCAGACAATTAAGTGTTGCGCAAATGCTCGCTGAAACGATCCGTAGAATGTCTGAAGGTGAATCTGTCAGCTCCTTGTATGTAGATTGATTCTGACTGTCCAAACTGGCTCGAGCGCAAGTTTGAATTCACTATAATCAAAGGTTTAATTGGCATTCTGTGACTTGTCTTTAGTCGCTGTCGTAGTACACTTGACTTCTGGATTATGGATAAAAGGGGATCAATGGAATGAACCGCTGTCTGGTTAGAGTGATTTTCTCACTGTTTTTGTTGTTGTTTGCCGCCGCCGCCTTGGGCCAATCTGTAGTCAGGGGGCCGTATTTACAGCAGCAAACTGATGGCAGCATTATTGTTCGCTGGCGGACGGATACAGCTACCGATTCCGTCGTTCGTTATGGGCTGGATAGCGCAACTCTGAGTTCCTTGACCTCGGTTGCAGGTTCGCGCACTGAGCATAATGTGCAGGTCACTGGTTTAACCACGCTAACGCAATATTTTTATTCAGTAGGCGACAGCATAGGCACAATTGCTGGCGATGCCTCTTATCATTTCCACACCGCACCGGTCATCGGAACGCCAACATCTACACGCTTCTGGGCAATTGGAGACTCTGGAACCGCAGTGACTCATCCTGGTCAGGCAGCTTCTGTGCGTGACGCCTTCAAAACCTATTCAGCATCGTCACCCGCAAACTTCATGATGATGTTGGGTGATAACGCCTACAACGACGGGACAGATACTCAATACCAAAACGCTGTTTTTGATACTTATCCCGAACTGCTTCGCCAATTACCGCTTTGGTCGACACTGGGTAATCACGACGGTCATAGTGCAGATTCCGCCACTCAGACCGGCCCGTATTACGATATTTTCGAGTTACCGACAACAGGAGAAGTTGGCGGTTATCCATCATTTACAGAGGCTTATTACTCCTTTGACTACGGCGAAGTCCATTTCGTTTGTCTGGATTCTTATGATTCGCCGCGGGGCGTTAACGCCAGCATGATGACATGGCTGGAGAGTGATCTGGCCGAGAATCACCTGCCTTGGGTCATCGCTTACTGGCACCACCCGCCTTATTCAAAGGGCTCGCATAATTCAGATTCCAGCGGTGAAGTGCAGATGACTGAAATGCGGCAGAATTTTCTTCCTGTTCTGGAGGCCTGGGGAGTTGATTTGGTACTGACAGGCCATAGTCATTCATACGAACGCTCTTTCCTGCTCGATGGCCATTATGGCCTTTCAAGCTCACTGGATCTTTCTGACCCGAGCAGTAACGTACTGGATTGGGGTGACGGAAGTGAATCCGGTAACGGCGTATATCAGAAACCGGGCACTATCGCGGCCGAAAATGAGGGCGCGATATATATTGTTGCGGGCAGTTCAGGAAAGGCAAGCGCAGCTGTACTCAACCATCCTGCAATGTTCGTAGGCCTGGCCAATCTCGGTTCCATGGTTGTGGATGTTGTCGGTAACCGGCTAGACGCGGTATTTATCGATGAAACCGGTCTGGTCCGGGACGAGTTCACCATTCTGAAGACACCTGATCTGGACCCACCCTTGATCGTAGACGCCAGAGCCGAAGACGGCACTCACGTGATTGTGGACTATTCGGAACATGTTGACGTCACTTCTGCGAGCAATGTCACAAACTACAGCATTTCAGGGCTTGGCATCAGTAACGCGGCGATGATTGCGGGCAATAAATCCGTCCGACTGACTACCAGCGCCATGACGCCGGGTAGCAATTACACTTTGACGATTAATGATGTCATGGACGATGAGGGTAATACGATTCTGCCCAACAGCCAATTCGGTTTTGACTTTATTCAACAATTGACAGTGTCATTCCAGGATGGCCTGGCACCGACACCAGCATATGACGGTACATTTGACTCTTATATCAGGGAAGCAACTGCAACCACCAATTACGGTACGGCATCAACTCT
>JBLHGQ010000005.1:0-52113 GCA_047614505.1 Rhodothermales bacterium
CGAGGGATACTGATTCAGTAAGCGAAGTGCATGCTCTAACTGTTTTCTGCCATTCCCTAAATTACTGCCAAGGCCAACCCAGGCCCTGAGGTTTACCTCACGGGCAGCCTGAACCACCTCAAGTCCCCTCACCCGGTTTCCCGCCGCGCCTGCGTCTTCTTTGCCTTTTTCTCGGTGGTAAACTTTTTCTTTCGGGCATATCTTTTTGCACCCCAGTCCAGAATTTGACCAGCGGTAGCAGTTCCTGATCTTCAACTGATCGTAACAACAAAAAATCATATCCTGCCCTGAATCGGGTGTGGTGAAGAACGCTCATTGCTCTTTTGCCCTGTGTTCTTCTGAATCGTGCCTGCATTTCCCAAATCTGTTTGGTAACAGCACTGAACCTACGAGGAATAGCAGTACGCCGGACTTGCACAGAAATGACTTCATCCCCGGCTTGTTCAAGAGCCTGAAACTCGGTCTTACCCTCCTCCATTAATCTTGCTGTTTTGCTTTTTACCGGCTGCCAAAGCAAAGAGGCAAACAAGAAAGCCGGCGTGACTGATTTCTTCTGTTGTATTCGTTGGTCGGTGTTTAACATTGCTTGTGCGAGCAAGGCATTGCTCTCGACATCAAAATCTGAACGCTTATTGCCCAGCACTGGAAATAAGGAAAGAGTCAGGCCGAAACGTTGCAAAGCCTCCAGGGTTTTAACTGCATGACCGGTAAGAAATAACTTACACACTTCCTCAAACAACCGCGCAGGTGGCATGGATTCCAGTAATGGAGCCAGTTCACTAATGGGTGCAGCAGTTTCGGGAACCGGCTCAACTCCTAATTTGGCAACAAATCTTGCAGCTCTCAGCAGCCGTACAGGATCCTCCCGGTAACGAGTATCGGGGTCTCCAATCAAGCGCAATCTTCGCTCCATCAAATCCTCATAACCACCAGTGAAATCCCGGATATCACCACTAATTGGGTCCATGAACAATGCGTTGATGGTGAAATCCCTTCTGATTGCATCCTCTTCCAGGCTGCCCCAAACATTGTCCCGCAAGATCCGTCCATCGGCATGAGTATGAGAACTACTTATCTGCTGTCCGCGAAAGGTTGCAACTTCAACTAAAACCCCTTCAAGGCGAACATGGGCAAGACGAAAACGACGACCAATCAGATGGCATCGGGGGAAAACGACCTTAACTTCTTCCGGCGTTGCATCAGTTGCAACATCATAGTCTTTGGGTATTTTGCCCAGCAGCAAATCTCTGACACTGCCACCGACAATATAGGCTTCAAAGCCGGCTTGTTGGAGACGACGTACCACTTCCGTGGCATGAGGACAAAGCTGTTTGACTGCGAGACCATGATGAGCGGCAGGAATAATGCTGGAACTTTTGATAATTTAATCCTGGAAAAGTGAATGAAAGAGTACACACACCGTGAAACACGGTTGTATGCAAAGCAGCCGTTAGTTTACCATGTGCCTCCGTTTGAAAGCTCCCTTCGTCTAGCGGTTAGGACGCGGCCCTCTCAAGGCTGAAACACGAGTTCGATTCTCGTAGGGAGCACCAGAAATACAGGCCAAAGCAAATGACTTTTGTAGTTACTGAAAATTGCATCAAGTGTAAATACACCGACTGCGTGGAAGTTTGTCCTGTTGATTGCTTTCACATCGGCCCAAATTTTATAGTAATTGACCCGGAAGAATGCATAGATTGCACCCTCTGTGAACCTGAGTGTCCCGCTGAAGCTATATATCCGGAAGATGACCTTCCGGCTGGTCAGGAACATTTCATCGCGCTAAATGCTGAACTCTCGCTCATTTGGCCGGTACTTACTGAGATGGAAGAGGCACCACCCGATGCTACTGAGTGGGATGGTAAGCCTGGAAAACTGGCATTACTGGAAAGATAACCCTGATCTAAAGGGCCTGGCCCGGTAATCACCCCGGAATACAGAATGCAGACGCAGAACAGCTGCGATTGGACGATGTGCTGGACTGAAACTCATAGCTGAAGCTATGGGTTGAAGGAAGCTCAAGTCCAGGCGGATGTGGGCAAGTCAGGATCTGAATTCCGGGGTGATTACCGGGCCTTATCCCAGGCGTTCCATGAAGATTCCGAGAACATGTTCAGCTGCATTGGTTCCTGTAGATTCTCCTGTAATCGTTTTCAGGTAGACGCGAGTATTATCACCATCAGGTTCAAGACGAAGTCGATACGATCCTGAATAGTTGGGTGCGTAGTCTTTACTCCAAAACTTGATTTTTCCCCAGAAACTCTTTTCCAAAACCTGTGGCTGCTGGAAGTATTCAAACTGGTGACCATTTTCGTCATCGCGTTCTAACAAATTCATTCCACTGCGCTCGATCGTAAATCGCATACGCCGGGACACACTCTCAGGTGTGTCATTGACTGCCAGATATGCACCTGATGCAGACCAGGCAATAAAAGTATTGGCTTCGCCACCACCGGCTGTCGTGGCGGCCCTGGGTGGTAGTGGATTAAGTTCATCCCCTGAGGGGGTGCGCATTTCGGCGATTCTGATGACAATCGGTGTTACCGGGCGAGGAGTATCAAGTCCTTCGGGCAAAACAAGAGGCTCGCCATCTTCACTGGCGAGGTACTCTGGATCTTTATCCCGGAACATGCCACAAGCTTGAAGTAAACCGGTAAGTATCAAAAGCAATAACGCTGATTTCAAATAATTTCTCATTCTGTTCCTGTCATTTTTTTAAATTGCCCTGCAGTGCATTCAGGCATTCCCTGAGGACATTATGATGGCATTGTTCCAGGGGCAATAATGGTAACCGTATTCCATTCTTAATGAGACCCATTTCTGCAACCGCCCATTTTACCGGAATCGGATTGGATTCGACTCCCAATAAGGCAAACAACTCTGACAATTCTTTATGCAAAGTGTCACTTATGCTTCTGTTACCCTCGAGAGCGGCCTGGCAAAGTTGTTTTAATCGCCTTGGCTCGACATTTGCAGCAACAGAAATCACCCCGCGGGCACCCGCAAGCATTGCGTCTTTACAGCTAGGGTCGTCACCGCTCAAAACATCAAATTCCGGAGGACAAAGTTCAATCAAACTGGAAATCCGCTGCATATCCGGCAGAGCCTCTTTGATACCGACGATCATTTCATGTTCTGCTAGTTTGGCTGTAGTGGTGGCCAGCATATCAACCGATGTTCGCGCGGGAACGTTATACATTAGCAAGGGGATATTTGAACAATCAGCAACTGCAGTGAAATGTGCCAATAACCCATTTTGCATCGGCCTGACGTAATAAGGTGTTACCACCAGCGCTGCATCTGCACCGAGATCGGCGGCTAAATTGGTCATAAAGATGGTTTTTTGCGTATTCGCCGAGCCGGTGCCTGCTACTACAGGAATCTTTGAGGCAACTTGCGAGCACGCCACAGAAATTAATTCACTAAACTCCCCGGTGCTTAGCGAAGCAGACTCACCGGTTGTACCACCGATCACCAGGCCATCCGTACCTGAATTAATATGGAAGGCAACAAGCGTTTGTAAGGCATCGAAATCAATCCCGCCGGCCCCATCCATCGGGGTGACAAGCGCTACAAAACTACCTTTGAACATAGGAATTAGTGCCTTGCAAATGTCGCGCAATAGTACTTGCGGACCCAAGTCCTGACAAGTATCCTGAGATGGAAAGACATTACGATTGGCAAAGGAATTGTCAATTCTGAACAACAACTTTGATACGGAGTGTTCATGGTCAACGTCGGTGCACGTGTAGCAAATTTCACCCTTCCCGCCACCGGCGACAAAACACTTTCTCTGGACGATTTTCAAGGCACTAATGTGGTGCTTTATTTTTATCCTAAGGACCACACTCCCGGCTGCACAGTCGAAGGGCAGAACTTTCGTGATGCCTATCAGGAATTCAAGAAAGCAGGGGCAGACATTTTAGGTGTGTCCCGGGACAGTGTTCGCACCCACGAAAATTTTTGCAAAAAGCAGTCCTTGCCATTTGATTTGTTGTCAGATGTTGACGAAAAATTGTGTAAACAATTTGATGTGATTAAAGAAAAAACCCTTTATGGCAGGAAATATTTGGGAATAGAACGCAGCACTTTCTTAATTGATGCAAAAGGTGTACTGCGTGCTGAATGGCGAAAAGTTCGCGTGCCGGGACATGTCGATGCAGTATTAGAGACGGTGATGTCCATGACTTAATTTGGTACCACCAAAAGGAATCCAATACCTTCTATGGGAAAAAACAAACGTCTTTACGTCATTGACACCAATGTGCTGATGCACGATCCCACCTCATTGTTCCGATTCGAGGAGCATGATGTCTTCATTCCAATGATGGTTCTGGAAGAGCTTGATGCTGCTAAGAAAGGACTCTCCGAGGTTGGCCGCAATGTTCGGCAGGTTAGCCGGTTTATTGGCGAGATGATGACACGTCAGGAGACCTGCAATCTCGAGGATGGCCTGGAATTACAGATGCCGGACAGCCTTGAACTACCCACTGCCCGAGGTCGCCTTTATTTTCAGACCAGTATGCCGGAGTCTCATTCAAGCCTGTTGCGGGACGGTTCATTCGCCGACAACGAAATCTTGAGTACTGCACTTTCACTAAAGAAAAATCTGGATAACGTAGATGTCATCCTGGTTTCAAAAGACATAAATCTGCGGATCAAGGCTGCAATACTGGGACTGAAAGCTGAGGATTATTTCAATGATCGTGCATTGGATGACCTGAGCATGCTCTATCAAGGGCTTACAGTTGAAGATGAGACTTTCTGGGATCGACACCCTGAGGTCGATTCCTGGAGTGAAAATGGCGAAACGTATTACCGTGTGAAAAGAACGTCAGGTGAGGATTGGTACCCAAACCAATGCGTCGTAATCGGCGAAGGTGACGGTATCGAAGCGATTGTCTCGCAGGTGACTCAAGAGCAGATCATTCTGCGCCTGGTGACGGACTATGTTTCCGGCAAGAAAAATATCTGGGGCATCCAGGCTCGTAACAGGGAACAAAATTTCGCAATGAATTTGCTCATGGATCCTGAAGTCGATTTTGTGACTCTAATGGGAACCGCGGGGACCGGAAAGACTTTGTTAAGCCTGGCTGCAGGACTTGCACAAACGTTGGAAGATAAACGTTTCACGGAAATCATTATGACCAGGGCGACTGTTTCAATCGGAGAGGACATTGGTTTTCTACCAGGCACTGAAGAGGAGAAAATGACGCCCTGGATGGGTGCCCTGACCGATAATCTCGAAGTTCTGACTCATCCTGGGGAAGGCGGCGAATGGGGTCGTGCCGCGACCAATGACCTGATTTCGGCCAGGATCAAAATTCGTTCTTTGAGCTTCATGCGGGGACGTACCTTTTTCAATCGCCTGGTGATAATTGACGAAGCTCAGAACATTACGCCCAAGCAGATGAAAGCTTTACTTACCCGTGCTGGTCCCGGCACGAAAATGATCTGCCTGGGAAATGTCGGGCAGATTGATACGCCCTATTTGACTGAAACCACTTCAGGTCTGACTTTCGCTGTTGATCGTTTCAAATCATGGGAACACGCAGGCCACATCACACTCAGACGAGGAGAGCGTTCCAGATTGGCAGATTTCGCCTCAAACGCACTTTAAACAAATCAGGGTCTGTTAGGACTGTATTGTTTCAACCGGGTCTTCGTTTTGTATGGTACTCCGGGGCCACGCCTTGAGAACCGCCTGTACCAGGGTTGCCAGCGGAATAGCAAAAAACACACCCCAAAATCCCCACAGACCTCCAAATACCAGAATAGCTACGATGATAGCAACCGGGTGTAAATTCACAGCTTCTGAAAACATCAATGGAACCAGCACATTGCCATCCAAAGCCTGGATGATGGCATAAGCGATCATCAATTGGCCAAAATCCCAACCCCAACCCCATTGAAAAAAGCCAACCAGGGCAATAGGTAAAGTGACAACTGCCGCACCGATATATGGAATGAGCACCGAAAACCCAACTATGGTGGCAAGCAACGCAGAGTACTGCAAGCCAAGCGCCACGAAAGTGACATAACTGACAGCGCCGACGATAACAATCTCGCCTGCTTTACCACGAACATAGTTCGCAATCTGGCCTTCAACTTCTGTCCATACAGAAGCGACCAGGCGTCGCTCAATGGGGAGGTAACTGATGAACCAGAAAATCAGTTTATGTTTGTCTTTCAGAAAAAAGAACACCAATACCGGCATTAACACGAGGAAAATCAGCAAACTAAATACGCTCGCCACTGAGGCCAGCGACCATGTGACCAGTTGCTGTCCCAGGCCTGCAAGTTCAGAACCGACGTTAGAGGTAACAGTCTCAATCTGTTCTTCTGAAACAAGCTGTGGATAGCGTTCAGGCAATTGTTCGAGCATTACCTGACCCTGGCTAATGTAGTTCGGAAACTGTTGTACCAAAGCAGAAAGCTGTGATGAAAGCATGGGTACAAGACCGAACAAAAGAAATATGAGGGTTGCCAGAAAAAGCAGAAAAACCACAATAACCGCTGGCAATCTTGGGGAGCCCAGCCTTTCGATTCGGAACACGGCTGCTTCAAGCAGATATGCGATGACCATACTGGCAAATACCGGGGCCAGATATGAGCCGAGTCCAAATATGACAAAAAAACCAAAAAGCAGAAACAAGCCAAGAATGACTACTTGAGGGTCAGAAAAAGTGCGCTTGAACCAGTCTTTTAATAAGTCCAAGTGAACACCTGTTCAGCCGCTTTAGGGCCGCTCTATATTAGTGGGGGAGAACCGCGCTGGGTACTGACTAAAAATCCCAGGTCCAGAATGCTTCGATTTCAAAGTTCTGGTCCAGGTTATCGGTTGTAACACCGAGCACGTTCCCACCGAAGGCAAATTCTGACGGGGCGTACGCTGCATTCATATCAAATCGGCTTGAGCCGCTAAATTTCTTTGAGTAGCCGATAATCATGGAGTTATCAGCCAGATCGCCTTCAAGCGCCTGACTAAGTGTCACCGAGCTTGGAGTGGGTTGCGATCTTGAACTGAAGTCCAGATGCCATTGTGTATCGCTACCATTACTCCAGGACCATCCGACTGAATAAACGGTCAGATCATCCCAGGAAAAAACCGGGCTGGTCGAATCGCCCAACAAAGACAGGAACCGGTTAGGCAGCATCCTGCTTGGGAACGCATTGACATCGCTATACATCACACGTTCAACAGACAGGTTGAGCCAGGAATAGTTACTGGCCTGAAATGCGAGGCCTACACTTGCACGAGCCGGAATATCCAAATCTGCCGGTTGGGAATAGACGCCGCGGTAGTTGGCAAACTCTTCCATATCAATGCGTGACTGAAAGCCCGCGTCAATAGCCATGCCATCTGAAACTTCGCTGCGAACAGCGAGCCTGACACCCGCACCGTAACCTGTTTCTTCATATGGGGAGTAGCTAGATGACTGAAAATAAGATGGTAGCTGGTCGTCGTAGGAACGCATACCGAGACTTGATACACCATAACTCTGGTATGCAAAAACCGCTGATACCCCAAGTATCTGACTGTCGTTCAACTGGTGCAGGATTCCGGGTGAGAGCATGGTCCGTTCAAAACCAAGACCAGGACTCTTCTGCCCTCTGGTCAAACCGGGCACTCTAACTTCACCTGAATGCTGCCACTCAAGCTCAACATTCAACCTGGAGCGCGACTGGTTTCCAATTAATTGTGCAGCAAAAACCGGAAGGATAAATACTGATTCTGAATCCATCCAGCTGATGTTTAATGGCTCAATTGAGGCATCAACCATAAATTCAGGGGTCAATTCTCTGGCCAGATAATCCTGCCAGAGACCCAATTCGAAACCGAGAACATAGAACGGAGTGAGACCAGTCCCACCAGCTGCAAAATTGGCCATGGGAAGGCCCGAAAGCTGGGCAGCACAAAGCCCGGGCAGTAAGCCCAACACCAGTAATGCTGATTTAAACAACCGTAATTTCACACGCTTAGTCTCAGTTCTGCGAAATTTCGCATTTTCATGAAGATAAATATGGCAGGAAAACAACAAAATGTCAACGATTTAACATCTTTTTAACGCATAATTGATGCGCATGAAAGATGTCTGTATTTACCTGCTACTCCCTTGATTTATAGTCAAATATTCGAATATTTAGAGGCACTCTTCCAGGTAATTATTGAATTATAGCCGTTCACTTACGTTGTTTGAACGCAACATTCGCCAGAAAAAACGTGCAGGGACACCCAAAAGAAAGAGCTCAACTCATTACTTTACAGTCGTATTGGGCCGATGCTCTTAGCTTACAGCACTATTTATCCGGTCGATAATTGCATCGGTCATACTCGAGGTTGAACCCGACCCGCCCACGTCTGGTGTAACCCGGTCGCCTGCCTTCAATGTGTCCCGAATCGCGGTCCTGAGAATTTTTGCACGGCCTTCCATACCCAGGTGTGAAAGCATTTGTGCCGCCCCCAGCATCAAAGCACAGGGATTGGCAATCTTCTGTCCTGCAATATCGGGTGCTGAACCATGAACTGCTTCAAACATCGCTGCATCTTTTCCGATATTCGCACCGGGCGCCAATCCCAGTCCTCCCACAAGTCCTGCGCAGAGGTCTGAAATGATATCCCCAAAAAGATTGGTTGTGACGATTACATCAAACTGCCATGGGTTCATGACCAATTTCATACACGTTGCATCAACGATCATTTCTTCAGTTTCAATATCCGGATATTCACTTGCCACTTCACGCGCTACATCCAGGAACATTCCGGAGACAACTTTGAGTATGTTGGCTTTGTGCACAATGGTAACTTTCTTGCGACCTTCTTTGCGCGCCAACTCATAGGCGTAGTGGGTGATGCGGTCACAACCAGTGCGAGTGACAACCATCTTTGACTCGGCTTGCTCACCGTCGTCACTGAGTTTTGCATCTGCGGCCAGGTATGCGCCTTGTGTGTTCTCCCGCACGGTAATGATGTCAATGTCTTCAAAATGAGACTTTGTGCCTGCCATTGAAATTACCGGGCGGACATTCGCATACAGATCAAACTCTTTTCGCAGCGTCACATTAATAGAGCGAAAACCTTTGCCAACCGGTGTCGTCAAAGGCCCTTTCAGAACGATTCGATTGCGGCGTATCGACTCCAGGGTTTTTTCGGGAATCAGTTCGCCTTCCTCTTCAAGCGCGACAAGGCCTGCCTTGACAGTTTCATATTCGAGTCCGGGATCAAGTGAATCCAATACTCGCAATGTCGCGTCCAAGATCTCCGGGCCGATGCCATCGCCTGGAATAACGCTAATGGTTTTAGTCATGATCATTACCTTTTACAAAGAGGATGTCCTTCATACGGACCAAGCCGACCATTATAATTCCTGTTCATAGATAAAGCTCAGTACCAGTGAAAGAAATCGTAAATTGGCTAGGGAACCTCTAATTTATTCTGGGCGAATTAGATTGCGATTCAAAATTTTCAGGTTCAAGGCGCGAATCGCGCGTAAAGCTTCCGCTCCTGCTAACGCCCCTTACCTACATCCCTGTAGGCAATAGCTGGCTATTGCGAACGACTGCATGGATGCAGGAGCTAGAGCAACGCATGGAGCAGTTGCCGAGATTTGCAACGCAGAAACTGGACATTTTGGTTGCAAGATACGAGTTCATGAATAGATTAGAGGCTCCCTCATATACAACTCAATGGGAGAGGAAGGCCTGCATAGCGGCTGCCCTGCCGAACCGGTCCCTCCGGGAAAAGGCGATAAAGATCAAGGCTGTTTGCAATTTCTTCGCTTCCCCTGGCTTTCATTTCTTTAACCAGTGCCCGCATTGGTGGTTCAATGCCAAAATCCCGGAAGTAATCTCGCAAAATTTCCAATACCAGCCAGTGTGCCGCAGTGAGACTAATGTTGTCCTCAGCTGAAAAGCATTCAGCTGCAGCTCTTGACCATTCTTTCGGATCGTCCAGATGACCATCCTCGTCCAACCCAAGGCTGCCTCCATCCGGCATTATTAGTTGCGAATTCATTTCCAACTCAATATGTGCGAATAACACAGAACATGCTCCACCCATTCAGAGTCACGGATCAAATCGATATTATTTTCCTGTGCTTGCAAGGTCAGGTTTCTTGCCACCACATCCTCACATATTGCGCAAACCTGATTGGCAGTGGATTTTTGCTCTAGCAGCGATCGAAGTGCAACTTCGTCGGCAAGCAGTTCAACCCCGGCATCAATCAACAAAATTTCATCTCCGTCATTAAAAAACGCCAGGCAATCTGCCAGTGAATTAGTTCCGGCGCCCAGCACCTGATGCAAAATACCACTCATACCTAAATAACCATGCTGCAATCACATGTAGCGAATTGAACTGCCATTTCACGAGTCGGTGCAGCCTTCACCTGCAGCGACATTTGCTGGCATGCCATGTGTTCTGACTCTAATGTGTCAGCACTTGCCCAGGCCCTGACAGTACTAAGTTCCGGTAGGGCCTTCCAGCCTTTGTGCCCACCCCTGTCAGGTAACAATTGTTCAATACCCTCGGCCGTAAAAAACAGCTCCAGTTCCATACCAAGACTCGCAGCCGCCAAAGCAGTATCAAGCTGATCTCTGGACGATGTCCCGGAAGCGGGTGCGCTGCGAACCAGTAGTCCGACTCTTCTGACAACAGTACTCAAAACGTTACAACCCGGTCACATCGCGTCGCGAAGTCCAAAAAAAAAGGCAGCCCTGCCTGGCCGAACTCATCTGCCAGGACACCCGGGACAGACCCGGCATTTCTTCGGGCAAGGGCCGCTGAGCACAATAATAAGCGGGTTTTATGCTGCCGGCCGATTTTCTGCCACATGGCCGACAAATGCGGTCTATCCCGATCAGGTGTTCCGGCACTTAATGCGTTATATATGCCTTCACCCTGGAAAAACACCATCGGCACAGTGTGCCCTGCCCTTTGAACTGCTTCGACGAAACGCAGAGCGGTTGCAGCAAGAGTTGAAACCTCCGGACTTTCATTGACAACAACCAGAATATCCATTCAGATAAGCCTTGATAATCACTATTTGTCTGAGCAGGCACACTTCATGCACTAGAATAAGAACAATGAGCCAGAACCAGCAACGAAAAAAACTGTCTCAGCCACGTGTCATGACTTGAGTGCGATTGGTACCGAAAAAACAATGGTCAGCGAAAATATGTTAAGGGTCAAGCAACTCCTGTTCGGATGGCAACGGGGACTTCTGGCTGTCTTGACCATTTTAGTCAGTCTTTCAAGCATCGCACAGGACGACCGCATCCCCCTGCCGGACATGGGGAATTCAGCCAGCAATTTTTTGACCGAGAAAGAAGAAAAACAGTACGCCAATGCTTTAATTCGTCAAATGCGTGCTTACGAAGTACTGGTTGAAGATCCGCAAATCAGCGCATATTTTGAAAATATGGGTTTTCAAATTGTCGCCCATAGTGATCGTCCGGCAAAGCCGTTTCATTTTGTTGTACTCGATCAGTCACGGATTAATGCATTTGCTGCTCCAGGAGGTGTGATTGCACTGCACTCAGGTTTGATTCTGGCCGCAGAATCCGAGCACGAAGTGGCTGGAGTGCTTGCTCACGAGGTCGCACACATTACGCAACTTCATTTGTACCGCACCCTTGAAAGCTCACAGCGGATGACGATCCCGATTGCATTGGCAATGCTGGGCCTCATTCTGGCTGGTGGTGGTAGTGGTGATGCCGTGGCTGGCGCCTTAATGGGCGGTTCCGGACTTGCACAGCAAATGCAAATCAATTTTACCCGTGCCAACGAGTCGGAAGCAGACAGAATTGGCATTATTACTCTACACAGGGCGGGTTTTGACCCTCTTGGAATGGCCGGTTTTTTTTCCAAACTCAACCGGCTGACACGGCCTAATGGTGAAGGGCCGCCGGAATTCCTGAGAACACATCCGGTGACGGTTAACCGAATTGCAGAGGCTCGAAATCGTGCTGCAAATATGTCTCCGGTGGAAAAAAGCAATGGCCTTGATTTTTTCCTGATGCAAGCGAGAGTCAGGGCATTGCTGGAAGAAAATCCCGCTGAAGCAATTACCTATTTTGAGGATAAGTTACAAAAAGGCGCGACCGGTAGCGAGCAACTCTCATTGCAATATGGCCTGGCGATCTCATTGCAAAGACATAGTGACTATGAACGCGCGTATGAATTGCTGCTTGCTCTGCAGATTCAAGACCCGGGTCGACTAAGCTACCAACTGCAGTTGGCAGATCTTGACCTTGAACGAAAAGAATATGATCCGGCTTTGCAACGCATGGAAGATCTTTACCATAGTTTCCAGGGAAATCATGCCATTGCAATGCAATACAGTGAAGCGTTGCTGGCCGAGGAAGACCCGCAACGAGCTGAAACTGCCAGTATCATCCTGCGTCAGCAAATTCTTTTCCGCCCGGAAGACCCCGAGTTATATGCCTTGTATGCCAAAGCCGCGAATATTTCACAAGATCATGTCCGGGCCACTGAAGCTATCGCTGAATCCTACTATCAGCGCGGTGGGACAAAAGAAGCCATCGAGCAGCTTGAAAGGCTTTCCAAAGACTCTGAACTCGACTATTACCAGCGTGCCAGAATAAGTGACCGCTTGCTGGAATTACGTATCGAGATAGTTGAAACCGGAGAAATGGACAAAGATAGTTAGCCCCAAAGAAAGCCCTTTTGAAAACGACCGGTATCACTTATTTACATCTGGCTACGAAAGGCAAAAACATTTACTTTCACAAAAAAAACATTGCCGGCACCAACTTTACAGCATCAAATGAGTTTTAATATATTAGAGAAATCAATTTTGGAGCTGTAGATCTCAAGTATGCGCATATCAATTCAGGAAAACTGATGGAATCAACCGTCATTCAATTGCCGGTGAGCAAGAATCATCTTCGGGATCTGGAAACCAGGCCGCCGAAGAATTTGCGCGACCGTCGATTGTATGTCAATCGGGAATTGAGCCTGCTGGAGTTCAATGAACGAGTACTGTCGCAGGCAATGAATCCACGCTTGCGATTGCTTGAACGTCTTCGGTTTCTCTGTATATCACGTCAGTTGCTGGACGAGTTTTTCGAAGTAAGGGTTGCCTCCCTTAAGCAACGAATTTTGCACGGTGCCGCAAAACCGGGTCCAGATGGCATTACCCCTCGAAACACCTTGAAAAGCATACGCGAATCAACCCTGCAGCTCATTGCCGGGCAGTATCAGGTATTTCACAATTCGCTTAAGCCAGCACTTGATTCAGAGGGCATTCGTTTTCTGGAGTCCGTGCACTGGACCGAAAGACAGGTGCGCTGGCTACACAGCTATTTCCTGAGTGAACTCTTGCCGGTCCTCAGCCCTCTGGGGCTGGACCCGGCACACCCTTTTCCCCGAATTTTGACCAAGAGCCTGAATTTTGCAGTTGAACTCCGGGGCAAGGATGCATTTGGTCGCGAAAGCTCTATGGCAGTGGTCAGGGCACCACGTTCACTACCCAGACTCATTCGAATTCCCAGAAAATACTCACGTGGTCCAGATGATTTTGTATTCCTTTCATCAGTGGTTCAGTATTTTATGGTCGAACTATTTCCAGGTATGGAGGTTGTGGCATCTCATCAATTCAGGGTAACCAGGAATTCCGAGTTACTGGTCGATGAGGAAGAGATTGAGGACCTTGCCAATGCCCTGCAAAACGAATTGATCGAGCGCGGTTACTCAGCAGCGGTAAGGCTCGAAACCCGCTCAGGCTGCCCCGCAACGGTGGAGAAATGGCTTACTGCCAAATTCGAATTGAGCGCTGCAGATGTTTATCAATGCAATGGCCCGGTAAACCTGCACCGCTTAACCGAGGCAATTGATAATATTGACAGGCCTGACCTTAAGTACCCCGTAATGAGACCAAGTGTTCCAAGGGTTTTACAGGGTAAGCCGGATATGTTTGCGGTCATTCGAATGCAGGACATTTTGCTGCATCATCCTTACCAGAGCTTTACGCCGGTGATCGAATTGTTACGCCAGGCAAGTCAGGATCCCGATGTCCTCGCTATCAAGCAGACGCTGTACAGAACCGGGATTGATTCTCAAATTGTTCAGTTATTGATAGAGGCTGCAAGATCCGGAAAAGACGTTACAGCAGTCGTTGAAGTGCGTGCACGATTTGATGAAGAGGCCAATATCAGTCTGGCAGGCAGACTGGCACAAGCCGGTGTTCAAGTAGTCTATGGCATTGTTGGATACAAGGCTCACGCCAAAATGCTGATGATTGTTCGGCGTGAGAGAAAGAAAATCACCCGCTATGTACATTTGGGTACAGGCAACTATCACTCCGGCACTGCCACCACTTATACGGATCTGGGCCTCATCACTGCCAACTCCGATATTGGAGAGGATGTACACAGGCTGTTCCATGAAATTTCTGGCCTGGGCCGCGTGCCGAAAATGACCTACCTGCTTCACTCCCCTTTTACTTTGAACAAACAATTGATCCGCAAAATAAAACGCGAGAGTGAAAACGCCGCAAATGGTCTGCCCGCCCGGATTGATGCGAAAATGAATTCCCTTACAGATCCAAAGATCATCCGCAGCCTATACAATGCCTCTAAATCGGGCGTTAAGATTCGCCTGATCATTCGCGGCATTTGCAGCCTCAGACCTGGTATCCCAGGCATATCTGAGAATATTGAAGTGCGCTCGATTCTGGGCCAGTTTCTTGAACATGCCAGAGTGTTTTACTTTGAAAATAATGGCAAAGGGGAACTCTGGTGCTCAAGTGCAGATTGGATGGAGCGCAACCTGCATCAGCGTGTTGAGTTGGCATTTCCGGTTTTGGACAAGTCTCTTAATTCCCGTGTTTATCTGGAGTCTTTTACAGTGCCATGGGAAAAAGGCACAGAAGCCTGGGACATGCAGGCGGATGGCCAGTACCTGAGCTCGGTTGACTTGAATGAAAAGAAAATTCGCCATCCACAAAAGCGCCTGCTCAAAAAACTCGCCAACTAGTCGATCATTTGTTTGCCACAGGTCGACCCACACCTGGAATGCGCTTAATATTCAAACAGGCAATTCAATTTTCCGGGGTTCACTTTGAACAACAGATCTTGCTGGAGTCCCTCCGCTGATCAGATAGCGCTCGAAACCAGGGCCGGTTTGCTCGCCCGGATTCGTGAGTTTTTTTCTTCGCGTCAAATAATGGAGGTTGAAACTCCTTTGATCTCAACCGTAGGCAACAGTGACCCGGGAATCAGTCAATTTGCGTTACAGAAAAACACATGTTGGCTACGAACTTCACCGGAATACCCGATGAAACGGTTACTGGCAGCAGGTAGTGGTGATATTTATGAATTGGGCCGGGTGTTTCGTGCAGATGAAAGCGGTCGTTATCACAACCCGGAGTTTACGATGCTGGAGTGGTACCGCACCGGATGGACCTATCACCAACTAATGGATGAAGTGAGTGAACTGATCAGGTTTTGTCTACCCAAAATTTCATTCCCTGAATCAAGAGTGAGTTACCGTGACCTATTGCTGGGTTTCACAGGCATTGATCCAATGTTGAGTTCCGATGAGGAAATATCTGAATTTATTCGTAGTAAAAGTATCGATCTTCAAAATTTAAACAGAGGCCAGATGCTTGACCTGATGATCTCACATTTTGTCCAGACTGAATTTCCGGATGATGCCATGACCTTCGTTTTTGATTACCCTGTGGATCAAGCTGCGTTAGCCAAAATCCGCAAAGATGACCCCCCGGTTGCAGAACGGTTTGAAATGTTTCTCGGGCCGGTAGAGATTGCAAATGGCTA
The DNA here is from genome assembly GCA_047614505.1 of Rhodothermales bacterium. Taxonomy (GTDB): domain Bacteria; phylum Pseudomonadota; class Gammaproteobacteria; order Xanthomonadales; family SZUA-36; genus JABDJL01. Next base: position 15,802 of record JBLHGQ010000005.1, read on the forward strand.
CCAGGAATTGCTCGACGCCGACGAGCAGAGTGACCGGTTTGCGCACGAGAACGAATCCCGCAGAATTGACGGACAAGCCGCGGTGCAAACTGATACACGTCTGTTAGCGGCTCTAAAATCCGGCTTGCCGGAATGTTCTGGGGTCGCCCTCGGGGTCGATCGGTTGCTTATGGCAAAGCTCGGAGTGCATTCCATTGATTCCGTACTGGCGTTTCCTTTCAAGCTTGCCTGATCGGTTTAACCTGGCAGACTAACGTGTATTTCCAAGCCGCCTGATTCCCGATTTGCAGCACTAATACTTCCTGCGTGTCGTTTTACTGCTGCCTCAGCGATCGCCAACCCAAGCCCGTGACCACCTGATTTTCGGTCTCTTGCTTCCTGTACTCGGTAAAACGGCTTGAATATCTGGTCAAGATGTTGAGGTGAAATCCCGGGTCCACGATCGCGTACAAAGATATCTATTGTTTGAGTTTTTTTATTCATTGTGGCCTCGACCTCAACACCAGAGATATCATCGGTATGAATCAGGGCATTTCGCACCAGGTTTTCAAATGCCCGCCATAGCAATTCACGGTCTGCGTTTACCATGATTGGATCAGGTGCGTTGAGTAGCATGCCTGGAAGCTCCTCAGGAATTTCGTACCTGACAACTTCCCGGATATCAGTCAGTAACTCGACAAGATCAAAATTTTCAAGTTTCAGTGGATTGCTCAGCGAGGACTCGCGCAGGAGCCCCAGCACTTCATCTACGAGGATTTCGAGCCGTTCACTTTCCAGTTCTATTCTGTCCAATTCTCCACTGACTGCAGATGAATCACGATTACGTGCGATTTCCAAAGCAACGCGTAATCGCGCCAAAGGGGAACGCAATTCATGGCTGACGTCCCTCAATAGCCGATGGTTCGCCTTCCGGGAGTCCTGCAAGCGGGCCGCCATCTCATCAAAGTCTGATGCCAACATTCCAAACTCATCTTTGCGTTTGGTCAGGCGGGGGCCGATACGGGTGGAAAGATCACCCTTGCCCAGACTACGACTGGCTTTACTCAGGTCCGCAAGTGGTGCAGCTAAATATCTCGCGAGCATGATACTGAGCAGAGCACTGACAAAAGCAGCAAAAAGGAGGCGAAAGAAAATTCCCCGCTGACCGGGTTCAAGCAATGCACCGCGCGGTATTCGCTGCAGAACCAGCAGTTGGTATGTTTCGTCTGGCCCAACCTTAAGTTCACGGTAAGTTGCCTGAATTTTGGTAGATTCCAACCGTTTGCGTATGACTTCCCGTCCTAATAATTCATGGTCATCCTTGGCAAAAACATATACACGATTCCTAAATTGTTGGGGCAGGTTCTGAAGGAACTTTTGCCCACCCTGCTCACCATGAGTTCTCAGTACTGTTGCCAATCTTTCTGCCAGTCCGTTGATATCGCGTTCCATTCGCGAACTTGGCCCATTAGTCGTATCAGCCCTGTTCAGTGTGTTATTCACAACAGACATGATCACCGCAAAACCCATAATGCTGAGCCAAAGCGCAAAAAATAATTTCCAGAACAGCCTTGGCATTCTCATGCCTGTGAAGCCTGTGTCTGCAGCCGGTACTGGTAGCCAATACCGCGGATTGTCTCAATGCGGGCCTCTCCTTCCTCATTTAGCCCGAGCTTGCGACGCAGATTGCTCACGTGCATATCGATACTCCGGTCATAACGTACCGGTTCGCGACCCAGTGCGCAAAGATAGAGATCGCGCTTACTGATGATCGCGCCGGACCTTTGCATTAAAGCCTGAAGCACGCTGAATTCAGTACTTGTCAGTTCCACTTTCAGGCCATTTTTTTTGAGTTCGCGATTACCCGGACTCAACTCCAGGTCATCCAGCGCAATGTTGCCGGAGTGAGACTGTCCTCCCGTCCTGCGCAGCACTGCCCGCAAGCGGGCAACCAACTCTCTGGGATTGCAGGGTTTGGGCAAATAGTCATCTGCACCAAGCTCCAGACCGATAATCCGGTCAAGGTCATCACCTCTTGCAGTTAGCATTACAACAGGTAGATCAGATTCCCTGCGTAAATCCTTTAGAACATCGATACCATTTCGAAGTGGCATCATGATATCCAATACCATTGCATCCACGCCCGGCCGTTTGGACTCAAGCAGTGCCTGCTGACCGTCATGGGCAGTTCGCACAACAAAGCCCTCTTGCGTGAGGTACTCCTCGAGCAACTCGCACAGTTCAACATCATCATCGGCCAAAAGTATGGTATCTGGCATATTCATCCTCTTATTTTGCTCTGATTGTAGCCAATTGAGAACGCAATACCGTTGATTTACCTGTTTTTACATTTCCAACACATTTATCGACATTGGCCTGTGGTCATATATCCGGCAAGTATTCGAATGCGGGAATCACCCGAAAATTAGTCGCCGAAGGAGAAATCAATGAAAAATCGAATTACATTTACACTTTTGCTGGTCGGATTGATGTTCGCAGCAAGCGCGATTGCCCATGATCATGGCAGGGATCAAAGTGGCAAAAATAGACAGGGCAGAGCAAACCCTGTTGCAGAGGCCATCCAACGATTTGGTAAAGCAATCAGACAACTCGACTTGAGTGAGGATCAAAAAACTGCCATTCACAGTGAATTCAGTGGCATCAGGGAATCCGTCAAACCATTGGTCCGGCAACTTCATGAAGGAAAAAATGAGATTCGCGAACTTGTAATGAGTGAAAAATATGATGCAGATGCCGTCTCTGATATTGCCGCTAACCAGGGTGCATTAACAGCCGACATTACAATGCTTGTATCTGGGGCTGTGGCAAATGCAATGTCACATCTAAGCGATGAACAACGCGCGGAATTGATGATAATGAGTGGTAATCATCATGCACACAGAATGGAACATCGTGAATTTTTCAAGCAGCGTATGAATGAACGAAGAGATATATACAGCCAGGAAGGCAATGAAGATACCTGAACAAAGGACTGTTGGATAAAAAAGGCCGGTTATCCGGCCTTTTTTATTGCCACATTTTTGAAACCTGTTACGCTAAGCGCGATTTTATTAACTCCTTAAATCGGACAGGAGAATACAGGAATGACCGGCGGTTATTTGAGTGGAATTTTCGGGTCTTCACCAGTGCGACCTTTACAGCAACACATGCAGCTGATAGTTGAATGTGTTAACGAATTAAACCCTTACGTAGAAGCCGTGCTAGCTGGCGACACCTCCCGCCGGAACCTGCACCATAAAAATATTATTGATCTCGAACACAAGGCTGATGACCTCAAAAAAGAGCTTCGCTTGCAGCTCCCTTCCAGCTTGTTTATGCCAATTGACCGACGTGACGTGCTGGAAGTACTCACCATGCAGGACCGGGTCGCCGGTGCTGTCCGCGATGTGGCTGGAATTATTGTAGGGCGCAATATTGTCATTCCCGAAAATATGCGGGACAACTACCGGGATCTGGTGGCCACTTGTGTGCAGTCCTGTGAACAGGCATTTCTGGCAATCAAAGACCTCGATGAACTCATTGAAACCGGCTTCGGCAAAAACGAACGGGAACGTGTAGGCAATCTTTTGACCGAACTCGATAGCATTGAACAAAAAACAGACGAACAAGCCATCACACTCAGTCATCAATTGTTTGCTCTTGAGAGCGACTTGCCGCCAGTAAACGTAATGTTTCTTTATCGCGTTATTGATAAAACCAGCGGAATCGCCGATTGCGCACAGCGTGTTGGTAGCAGACTTCAATTGATGTTGGCTCGATAGGGGGCGCCGTTATGGAATTTTCAATGTGGTACCTGGGGCTCGCTGCAGCTTTCGGCCTTTTCATGGCCTGGGGCATTGGTGCAAACGATGTTGCCAACGCCATGGCAACTTCAGTCGGTTCGAAGGCGCTTACGATCAAACAGGCAATCTTTGTTGCCGCGATATTTGAATTTGCGGGTGCTTTTCTGGCAGGAGGTCAGGTCACATCGACGATTCGCAAAGGCATTATTGACGCTGAACAATTAGCAGACCGCCCTGAATTATTAGTATTTGGAATGCTGGCGTCGTTATTGGCTGCCGCAATCTGGCTACTAATTGCCTCTAAAAAAGGTTGGCCGGTATCCACAACACATTCAATTGTTGGTGCCATCGTAGGTTTTGCCGCAGTCGGCATTGGCGTTGAATCGGTTCACTGGAACAAAGTAGGTGAAATTGCCGCTTCCTGGATTATCTCGCCATTAATGTCGGGTTTCATTGCCTTTTTCATATTCATGAGCGTTCAAAAGCTGATACTCAGCACCGATGATCCTTTAAAGAATGCACGTAAATATGTACCTATGTACATTTTTGCCGTGGGGTTCATCCTTTCCTTGGTTACTCTTTTAAAAGGGCTCAAACACGTTGGTCTGGACCTGAGTACCAACCAATCCCTGATCATTGCAATCATGGCGGGTTTTGTGACCATGTTCATCGGAATGGTGGCAATCAAAAGAGTAAAGGTTGACCCTAGTGACGATGAGGATTTCAGGTTTACCAATGTAGAAAAGATATTTGGCGTATTGATGGTTTTCACCGCTTGCGGCATGGCTTTTGCACATGGCTCAAATGATGTTGCCAATGCCATCGGGCCGGTCGCGGCTATTGTCAGCATTGTTAAGACCGGAGTGGTTTCACAGTCCTCGCCGCTGGCTGGTTGGATACTGTTTCTAGGTGCTATCGGTATTGTTTTAGGTCTGGCAACTTACGGCTGGAGAGTGATCAAGACCGTTGGCAAAAGTATCACAGAGCTTACACCTTCCCGCGGTTTTGCAGCCGAACTTGCCGCCGCAAGCACAGTTGTAATAGCTTCCGGAACCGGGCTTCCCGTCTCCACAACCCACGTACTGGTTGGTGCGGTTCTGGGTGTTGGAATTGCTCGAGGAATTGGTGCGCTTAATCTCCAGGTGGTCAGAAATATCATGTTGTCCTGGATCGTAACGCTGCCTGCTGGCGGCATACTTGCCATTATTTTCTTCTTCTTATTGAAAGGGATCTTTCTAAACTAGAGGCGCATTGTGAATCCAAGAGTCAGTATCCGGCCTGCGATCAAGGAAGATATTGAGGCAATCGTCAGACTGCGCAACGAGTCGATTCTCAGCAGCAGTCAGGATGATTATTCGCGGGAGCAGTTGCTGCAATGGGCGGGGGTAACTCGCACAGAAAATGCGTTGGCAAGAATTCTGGATGGATGCTTGCTGGTCGCTACATCAGGTACTGAAATCATTGCCACAAATGGCCTTGACCTGGATGAAACTGAGATGGTGGGACTGTTTGTAAGCCCATCATTTAAGTACCGCTCCATTGGCAGACGCATGGTTCAGGAAGTTGAACGTTTGGCGATCCAATTCGGAATATCAGTTCTGAGTGTAGAAGCTGCGTTGCCAGCCATTGGCTTTTATGAAAAATGTCATTATCAACCCCGACCTGGTGCGGTGTTGGTCCAGGATTCTCGTACTCATCTCGATTCGCTCTCATTGAGCCGTTCATTCACCAATCGCCAGACGCGATATGGTGCTCACATCCGGAAAATTCTCTGCAATGCAGGGGTCCCATCAGATTATGGTCGCTTACACCGCTTGAAACTAAAGGAAGAAGCCAGTCAACTCGCTACCGTCGGGACTGACATCCATGGCCGTGAACAGTGGTTACATCCTGATGCTGCGATGGCCTGGTATGCAATGCGAAATACCGCTGAATCCGAAGGCGTAACGCTGGAAATTGCCTCGGCCTTCAGGTCGGTCGCTTACCAGGTTTCAATAATTGAAAGAAAACTGCATGCCGGGCTACCCATGGATGAGATTTTGAAAGTTTCCGCAGCTCCCGGATATAGTGAACATCACACCGGGCATGCCATAGACATCAACTGTCCGGGCAGCCCGCCTTTTGAACAATGCTTTGAAAACACCCTGGCATTTGAATGGTTGACCGAATCGGCTGGAGACTTCAGGTTTTACCTCTCCTATCCGCGCCACAACAGGCACGAAATTGCCTACGAACCCTGGCACTGGTATCACCGCAATTGAAAACCGCGGTAACAGAGCTAGTAACATGACACCGCACTAGTGCAAGCTGCCCGACACCTCAATGGTCGAGCCATCAATATTCTGCAGCCTTGGTGCCAGATCAAAAGGAAGCTGAATCTGGGACAGGCCCATGCGTGCGAGCAGACCACGCATTTCCTGTTGCAATAAAGGATAAAGCTGCCGTGCTAGTACAGAATGTTGATTGGTAAATTCTGCAACATCCATTGGATCACCTGAAATCTGCTGATATACCGCTTCCAGCCCAACAATCGCTTTGAACGCTGGTCCTGATTTGTCTTCCGAGGCACTGTTACAGTTTAAATTTGCGCTAACCTGGTAGGAGGGCAAAACAGAATCCTTTTCTCCTTCAATAACTCTCGGGGTCAAATTAAGCTCCACTTTGGCCTCTTGCATACCGGGTTCGCGGCTAGCTCTCACCAACTCGGTACGCAGGACAGATATCTGGACGTGTTGAAGAATAAATTGATCAAATAGGTTCATAAATATACCGGGCCGGTGGACCACATTAACATGCGGTTTTTCAACCCGGGTTTCAAGCAAAACACCTACAAAGGTTTAAGAAGGCAACTCGGAAGCGCGCCAGAAGTACCAACTAGCCGCCGACCGGTATGGTTTCAAATGGCTGGTTTTCTTCATTACTTTGTCAGGTATTGGAAGTTTTCGCATCCGATAAATATTCTGAACACCTTTTTGTATAGCCAAATCTGTAGCTGGCATTACATCCGGTCTGCCGAGGTTAAAAACCAGGTACATTTGAGCAGTCCAAGGTCCGATTCCACGCACCGCGCAGAAACTGTTGATGATTTCATCATCTTCCATACGAGCCATTTTTTGTGCCGAGGGAAGCTCGCCAGCCAGAAATTTTTCGGCCAAATCAAGAATTGACATTGTCTTGGCTTGTGACAACCCTACCGATCTTAATGTTTGAACAGGCATATCAACTGCCAGCTCAGGCTTGGGATCGGATTCAGGGAAAAGCGCCTCAAACCGGCTATGTATAGTGCCTGCCGCCTTGGTCGAAAGTTGCTGATATGCAATTGCACGCGCCAGAGACGCGAAAAGAGTGCCGCCCTTTCTCAGTGGTAAACGCCTTGGCCCAAAGTCATCGATAAAACTGCTCAGGCGAGCACAACGTAGTTGTAAATGTTCGACCGCTTCATTCCAGTCATATCGCCGACTGACCACTAGGATTCTGTACCGTCCTCGATGACGAATGGCTCAAGTATCTGTTCAAGGTTTTTGGTCATTTCCTCGAATTTCGAAACTGGCAAACGATAAATCCAGCCACCTACCTTCTGGTTTATCTTCGCAGCTTCAATTACAAGGCTGCTGGCAGCCTGCATTTCAAGTTCAGAGGCCTCTGACGACCCGGGCATTTCAGGAGCAGAAGCTTTTAGCCTGATCCAGCCCCGCTTCCCCTGATTGAAGGCTTGCGCTTCCAGTGCAAGGCCAGAGAACATCAACAGCTTAATGTTTACCAGCTCAGCCGATGTCTGCATGTTATCCAATTCTACGGAATCCATCTCGAGTTGGGAAAACACATTTGCAAGAGAGTTGACTGACCAACTTGAAAGTATCTTTCGATTTACTGGTAAGTTATCCAGCTTGAAATCCGTGTCATCTGCGGACACCTTGCGAGCTCGGATTGTATCCCCATCTGCATGCACAATTTCAATGCCGGCGACTTGTGCGGAACCAATGTCAACAATCCCACTATCCGCCCAATAAGTGGGTTCTGAACTGGTCTCCAGTTCCTGATCAATTAATACACTCTGCGGGTTTCCAGCAAGTCGAACATATTGACCGCCTCTGGAAGTCGCTTGGTTTCCAACAATCAGTTCGATTTGTTCTTGTCCCAGACCCAACGTCAGCAAAGTGCTTTCGGCTCCTGGCTCATCGGGATCCTCGACCCCAAGTCTTGAATAATACTCAGGTTTGGAGGTTTTGATTTCTGCTACCTTGGCTTCACCTATCGCGGCCAGCAACGCTCTTAATTTGGTCCATTGCGCCGGATAATCAGAAAGTTCGGCCACAACCCAGCCCGATTCCTGCTTTTTCAGTGTGCTTGAGCTGCCGTTTTCTCCGGAACTCACTTTCAAACTGTTTACTTCATTTATACGTGCGCTCACTTCGCTGAATAACAATTCACCTTTTGACTCTTTCGGATCAGATCCGTTATTTGAGACCACCAAAACAGCAGTTGCCACGACTACTGCGACAAACAGCAAAACTAAAAAATGACGATGATTCATAGCAATTCACCCTCCCTTCGCTTGTGACGACGATGGCTATAAACGAGAGCAAATACAATTACCAACAAAGGAACAAGTGCAATATTTAGCAACTTCAACCGTGTTCCAAGTGCATCAATTTCCCGATCAAGGTCATGCCGCACCTGCCGCAAATCGGTGCGAATCTGGACCCTCTGGTCCATAAAACGCTGAACTTCTTCACTTTGTTCCTGGCTAAATACCGTTAAATCACCATCATTTCTGGTGGTCTGCATCTCGGAGATTTTCCTTTCGGTTTCCTCAAGATCGCTTTGTAATTTTTCCTCAGTGGCACGGTAACGGGCTTCGGCTTCAAAGCGCAGATTCTCAACACGGCTGAACGGCTTGGTGGTTGTCGCACGGGCCCTCACGCTAATGAGGTCGGGCGAACCCATCAGATGATCAACTGCGTTGATTACCAGACTGCCGTTGTCAGCAAAAGAATTGACTAGAGTTTGACCGAGAAAATTTTGCTTCTGAACCCAAAATCGGTCACTCAAGACATCCGTATCAGCAAATAACAAAACATTGATTCCCTCTGGTATAGATTGCTCAATATGTGGTTCGTTCGACATACCTTCAAATCCGCCTGCAAAAGCTGAGCTTGTCGGCCCGGTGATTCTGGCAACCATTGAAAGAGCTTCGCCCATCTCAACGAAGCCATCTAACAAATCCTGCGGATTTGACAAGAATCTCATTCGGCTTGCATCCAGACCAGCGGCGTTTTCACTGCTATGCACCAGGGACGTAAAATGTGTGGTTGCCTCACTTCTGGCTTTAAGCCAACCGCTTGAAGAAAAATTAATCGCTTCAAGTTCAGCACTAACAATATCTTCCCGGTTTAAGCCCTCGGCAGTTGCAGAAATAATAGCGAGGTGTCGTACCGGTGCTGCACCCCCTCCCATGCCGACTTGCAGTGCAAATCGAGCGTCGCCCACCATTTGAGTCGGATCAAAATCTACTCCCCAGGCAGTCAGCAAGCCATCCAGCGTAGAACTACTGCCTGCATTAAACCTCGCCATTGGATCGGAAGGATTGTCGCCTACATCAGCTTCAGCGAAAGGATCCAGAAACGCTACCAGTCTCCCGCCTTTGAGTACGAACTGATCGATCTGATATTGCATATTTTGAGAAAGTTGCTTGGGATGCACCAACAAAAGCAAGTTCAGGTCAGAGGGCAATGTTTCACTGTCAGGCGGTATGATTTCAATATCGAAAAGTTGATCCAGTTGATCAAAAATTGTCCAGGCCTCCCGAATTCCCTGAGTAGCAGGATCAAAGCCGGCTTGCATATCCAGGCTGGACATCAACCCCAGCTTTTGCTGCTCCGGATGAGAAAGGCCGGATACCATTTTTGCCAGGTCGTATTCCAGAAAAGCCTCTTTCGATGGCTGTAGAAACGGGATCAATTGCAAGTCATCAAGCGTATTGGTTCCTGCCAGACCAAAATACAGAACATCACTTCCGGAACCCAGGGGTATAGCCTGCAAACCGAACTGTGCGGCCTTATCTTCATCTGTGGAAAATGGTTTTGGATCAACACGGTGAATTCTGAGAGCACCATCGCTATGCGCAGCCATTTCATCGAGCATTTCTCCTGCCCAGCGTGCGTAACTACGAATCTGAGGAAGATCTCTACTGGCCTGTTCGGAGAAAAACAAATAAAAATTTACCGGTTCCTGAAGGCCGGCAAGAATATTCATGGTGCCTTCACTCAAAGTGTATTGCTGATTTCGGGTTAAATCGAGCCGATGTCCTTTGAGCAATGCGCCAGACAAAATAACCAGCGCTATAAAAAGAAAAGACAACAGGACAATAGATCCACCGGAATAAAAATTTCGTTGCTTTGCATTCATCAGTCTGCCTTCTTCAATTCAAGAACAATTGTGTTAAGGAACAACCAGAAACTGATGACCAGAAAGAAATAAATCAAATTTCGCAGGTCGATAACTCCTTTCGCAATATCTGAAAAGTGTGAGAGGAAGCTAAGATTGGCAATCCCATCCAGGACAAACTGGGGAGCCCATGCCGTGAATAAGTTCATGATCATGGGTAGACCACTGAGCAGGAACATAAAACAGGCTACGATACTAAGGATAAACGCAACCACCTGGTTGCGGGTAAGTGCAGACATACATGACCCTATAGCCAGGAATCCCCCCGCCATTAACCAACTGCCCGTATAAGCTGCCAGGATAATGCCATTGTCGGTATCACCCAGATAGTTGACCGTAATCCAGACCGGAAACGTGAGCATTAACGCGAGCCCCAGAAATATCCAGGCTGCAAGAAATTTCCCGATTACGGCCTGCCACAAAGTGACCGGAAGGCTCAGCAATAATTCAATGGTTCCGGACTTTCTTTCCTCGGCCCAAAGCCGCATGGAAATCGCCGGTACAATAAACAGGTATAGCCACGGATGAAATCGAAAGAAGGGATCAAGGTCAGCTATTCCCCGCTCATAAAAATTGCCCAGATAAAAGGTAAATACACCTGTCATCACAAGAAAAATGACGATAAAGACATAAGCCACCGGAGTTGCGAAATAAGAAGTGATTTCCCGCCGCATGATATTGATAATCGCACGCATTAGCCTGACTCCCCCTGGGTAATGGTACGGAATACCTCATCGAATCGACCAGCCTCAAGGTGCAGAGCTGAAACATTCCAGTTCTCACTTGCTACGACCTTGGAAACTGCCTCAAAAAGCCCTTTTCCAGCCGGGAACACAGTCAACTCACCTTCGTTTAATTCAGCTTTGGCGACCTCCGGTAGTTCACAAAGCCTGCTGGCAACTTTTTCTGGCTCATCCACTACCAGAGTTACTGCATTGTGAAAACGTGACTGCTTAATCAAACCAGATGGTGTGTCATCAGCGAGTAATTTACCCTGGGCGATAATCATCACGCGATTACAAACCGCTTCTACCTCTTCGAGAATATGCGTAGAAATTACAATAATTTTATCACTCGCCATTTGTTGAATCAAACACCTGACATCATGTTTTTGATTAGGGTCCAGACCATCGGTTGGTTCATCGAGAATCAGTACTTTAGGGTCATGCATGATGGCTTGCGCCAGACCCACCCGCCTCTTGAACCCCTTTGAAAGCGTTTCAATAACCTGGTGTTTTACCGGGCCAAGATCCAGCTGCTCAAGCGAAGATTCCACTGCTTTTTTCAGGCGACCACTTTCAATTTCCCTTGCTCGGGCAACAAAATCCAAAAATTGGATAACGGTCATTTCTCCATAGCTTGGCGCGCCTTCCGGCAGGTAACCGATGATGCGGCGCGCGGCCAGTGAATCTTTCACAATATCGTGACCATTGATGATGGCGGTACCTGAACTCGGCGTAAGAAATCCGGTGAGCATCTTCATGGTGGTGGACTTTCCGGCACCGTTGGGGCCAAGGAAACCGAGCACCTGGCCTGCTTCAACTTCGAAATTCAGTCGGTCAACGGCGGCAAAACCGGAATAATATTTACTCAGTAATTGTGCTTCGATCATTGCTGGTGAATTTCCCTGGTCATTTCAAATTTGCGTATTATTACTAGCGATCTGAATGCAGACAACAGCATAGCTGCTTTGTTCCGAAAGCCCCAGGTGTGGCGACATTCAGCCGGAAGAATGTGGCATTTTGTGCGGGAAAATGGAATTTATTGTCTATTTTTCGACATTTATGACTTCCTTCACTGGTGATTTATGCGCTTAGGCGCTATCTTCGGTACATCCTTGTTTATTCTACGGTCAGAAGGAGAAAAACAGATGTCAATGTGGACTGCAATAGCATTAATAGCAATTGCCTCAATGTGTACTCGCTCCATGCGTAGTAAAAACTGGCGCGCGAGCAATTCAGAACAAAACGAAAAACTTGATCAACTCCAGAGCCAGCTAAACAAACTGGACCTGGAACTACGCGACCGTGTGGAGACCCTGGAAAGAATCGTCACTGATAACAAGGAAGATCTCAAACGCCAGTTTGAATATATGGACAAAGCCTCCTGATGGCGTCAAACAGGCGTGGGTGATCAAATCCGCGCCTTGGCTACCAGGGCCTACCCCTTAGGCATGCTGATCGTTGGATTGTTGTTTATTCCTCTGGGAATTTTCCGGTATCCAGCGTATCTGGTTGTCGGCGTACTCTACGTCTTTATCGCACTGCGAGGACTTTCCCACCGCTCTGCCCAAAAATCCAAAGAATAGTCCTCAGATAAAACCAAGCTCGAAAGCCTTTAGTACCGCTCGTGTGCGATCACGCACGCCCATTTTTGACAAAATATTAGATACGTGGTTTTTAACAGTCCCTTCAGCCACACCAAGGGAATTGGCAATTTCCTTGTTGCTGTAGCCACCGGCCATCAAGCGCAGAATTTCTGTTTCTCGTTCGGTCAGGGGATCGGGCCTATCAAGGCTGGAGAAATTAGTTTGCAAGTTTTCAAGGCCGCGTAATAGCCTTTCCGTGACCGCTGGTTTGACGATCGAACCGCCACTTGCGACTGTTTTTACTGCATTGACCAATTCTTCAAGCGACACATCTTTGAGCAAATAGCCTTTGGCGCCATTGCGAATCCCGGCCAATACGAGGTCATCATCATCGAAAGTTGTAAGAATAATGGTTGGTGGTAGTTGATCGAGCTCTTTCAAGCGACGAAGAACATCAACGCCCGACAAACCAGGCATCCGCATATCCAGCAAAATGACATCAGGGTTAACATCGGGAAGCATCTCCAATGCCTCAGTGCCATCGTTGGCTTCCGCTATTACCTCTATCTCTTCGGATAACTCAAGCAGGCTTCTTACGCCTTTTCGAACCAGGGTCTGGTCGTCTACCAACATGACCTTGATCATGATATTGCCTCCGTTGGAATCCAGGCATGCAGGGTAAATCCCGCGCCAATTTGTGATTCTACTTCCAGTTTGCCTCCAAGGTTAGACAATCTTTCAGTCATCCCTCGTAATCCGTTCCCCGCTTCCACCACACTAACGCCTCTTCCGTCGTCCCTCGCACTCATTGCAACACCATCCTGGGACATGGAAAGCCGTATCCATAAATTCCGTGCCCGAGCATGACGCACACTATTCGTAATAATTTCCTGAACACACCTGAGCAGCATATGCGCCTGTTCCGGGTCGATCATAACGATATTGGAAGGAAAATCCAGATGTATGCGTGGTTCAGGCACACCTTCAACCAACGTCCTTAAAGCCCCGGCCATATCAACCTGATCGCCCCTGCGCATATCGCTGACCACTTCGCGAACATCGGACAGCAACAATTTCGCAAGTGAACGAGCCTGAGCAACGTGTTCCAAAGCCTTTCCTTCAATTAAATGAGTGGCAACTTCAAGGTTTAAAGTGAGTGCCGTGAGATGATGACCAACGAGATCATGCAACTCCCGTGCTATTCGAACACGCTCTGCCATCCTGGTGTTCTCCGCCAAAAGGGCCTGTGTTGCTCTTAGCTCCGAATTCACTTTTCTCAGCGCATCACGAGAATCATTCTGACGCAAACCGGCCAGAGAGCTAATAAATACAAAAAGTGAGATACCCAGAAATAAGCCGGCAATAAAAGCAGCCTGGGTAAAATCTACCTGCAAAACGCTATAAATTGTGAATGCAAAAAGAATATTTTGGCTGACGACCCAAATAATTGCCGGAATGGTGGACATCATCCAGGGCAATAGTCCGGCCACGATCATCAACAAAATTCCGCCAATTGCCGACTCGCTCAGTGCGGTAATGCTCAAGCCGCAAACAACAAGAAACAATAGGTAAATCAATCTCAACTGGGACAGCATATTGCTGCCGAGATACCGGGTCAGATGCCAGTAGACTATGCCATAAAGCACTTGCAGCACGCCCCAGGCGATGAACTGATTATCCGGTAATGGAGTTGACCGTAACATTGACATGAAGAACAGGGGAACGGATGCACAAAACCAGGTAAACAGGCCGGCTACGCGCATTAATTCCAGGGGACGGTGCTTTCCCTTGAACAGATCCATTTCCTATTGAAGCCTCATGCTTTTCATTTTTCACTTGCGGAACAGGGCCGCACAAGGATAATAGCCCATCCTGACATACTTGAATGGGTGCTTTTTGTGTTGGAACCAGCAATGAGTCTGACAATGGCTTCAAAACCGTTGCCCAATGTGTTGCTTTTTGCGGATTGTGACAGACCGGCACTATCTGAACTACTTGATCGTTTTGGTCTGAAGATAGAGGTGGTTGCAAAATCACTTCCCATTCCAGGAAGCTTTTGGGGAGATGAAGAAGCTGGTCTAATTGCTGACCGCTTGTTGGTACGGGCGGATACGCCGGTTCATTCGATACTGCACGAAGCCTGTCATTTCATATGTATGGATCACCAGCGTCGCGAGGGCTTACACACCAATGCCGGGGGTGATTACGATGAAGAAAATGCGGTTTGCTATCTGCAAATTCTGTTGTCAGCAAGTTTGCCAGAAATGGGGCAACAACGAATGTTTGCAGATATGGATCAATGGGGATATTCATTCAGGCTCGGATCCGCACGTGCCTGGTTTAATCATGATGCCGATGATGCCAGGCAATGGTTACAGCGAAATGGCATATTGGACACACAAGGTTCTCCCAGCCTCGGGTTGAGGAGTTAATACATAAATGACTGTTTCACTGCCTTATAAAATATTGGAAACCGCCAGAACCCGGCTACGCCCCTTAAGTTCTGAGGACGCTGAAGCCATGTTTGAATTGTATTCGGATCCGGAAACCATGAAATACTGGTCTTCCGAGCCGGTTACTGATATTGCAGGTGCACAAAAGTTGGTACAGGCAGATATCGACTGGGTTAAGGGAGAAAACGCCCTTTTATGGGCAGTTACTCTCCCTCCTTCTGACAAAGTGCTGGGAAAGTGTGTTCTTTTCCAGCTCAATCATCAAAACCGCAGGGCCGAACTGGGCTACGTTATTAATCGCAGTCAATGGGGTCAGGGACTGATGACCGAGGTCCTTGAAGCTGTGATTCCTTACGCATTTGAGAGTTTAAACCTGCACAGAATCGAAGTAGATACAGACCCGGAGAACGTTGGCAGCTTGCGTATGTTGGATAAACTGGGCTTTCGCAGTGAGGGACTGTTCAAGGACAGATGGTTTGTCCACGGACAATGGCACGATAGTGCGATGTTGGCATTACTTAAACCAGAGTGGCAGAACCGTTTAATCTGACCGGCGGGGAATTTAAGCACCTTTTACGGGTAAAGTTGTGCCAACCAACCCATTCTGAACGCCAGGGCCAATGCAGCGGTGAGCGCAACTGCGAGAAGCCAGGGCCAGTGCTGTTTTGGTGGTTTGATTGCAGCTCCTGCGAGAACCCTTTCCGGACGCAACCCGGGAGCTTGCAGCATAAGGCGACAGTTACCGATTTGAATTTCATCGCCTCCCGCCAGCATTGCCTGAGTAACTTTTTCCCCATTCAGACTTACACCACTTCCAGAGCCAAGATCCTGAACCTCAACTCCGCCTTCAGCGCTTAAGCGTACCTCGGCCTGATGAGAAGCAACAGACTCATCATCGATACGGATATCGCAGTCATCAGCCCTTCCGATAACCAAACTACCGGAAAGTCGGAATGCCTGATTTATCACCACCCCTGCCGTGCCTTTAAGTCGATACACAGACACGACTATTATTCAGCTAGCTGACCGGGAAGTCAGTAAAACAACTGCCATCGCTGCAATACCTTCCTCGCGTCCGCAAAACCCAAGGCCTTCTGTAGTAGTTGCCTTAATGGATACAGAGTCACTTGAAACATTCAAACCAGAGGCGACAATCAACTGCATCTCATGGACGTGTGGACCAATTCGCGGCGCTTCACATATCAGTGTGATATCCGCATTATTCACTACCCATCCATGTTCACTAATCAGCCCCACTACTGAACCCAGCAAATGACGACTGTTCGCGTTCTCAAATGCAGAATCATGCGGCGGGAAATGTTTGCCAATATCGCCCAATGCTGCGGCACCAAGCAGGGCATCACAGAGCGCATGCAATGCAACATCACCATCAGAATGCGCCACCAATCCGGCTGAATGTGGAATTTTTACGCCACAAAGCATGACATGCTCGCCGACCCCAAAAGCATGAACATCCACGCCTTGTCCAATTCGAAAGTTTTGAATGCTGCTATTTTCTGACATCACAATTTCCCGATCTGAAGGACAGTCGCTTTTCTGGTATTTTCAGCGGCAAACCAGGCCTCAACAATTGCCACATCTTCCGGCCAGGTAATTTTGATATTGGCAGGTGAACCCATCACCATCAGCGGCTTTGCACCCATTCGCTCCATTGCCTGTGCTTCATCAGTAGGCGTCTCGCCATTCTGGAGCATAGTTGCCAGGGCACTGCTCAGAAGGTCAACAGGAAATAATTGCGGTGTTTGTGCGCACCACAGGTCTCTGCGATCGAGGGTCTGCGTAATTTTCCCAGCAGAATCACTTCGCTTTAACGTATCGGCAACTGGAATCGCCAGAATCGCTCCATCCGGTTCAGCCAGACCTTTTTCCAAAAGATTTTCCAAACAGGAATAAGGCAGGCACGGGCGGGCGGCATCATGCACCAGAACCCACTCAACTTCGGGGAGGTCATTGCGGATGGACTGCAGCCCATTGAGCACCGACTCGGCCCTCGAAGAACCACCGGTAACCGTTCTGAGCTCAAAGTCGTCGGAGTCAAACAGTTCGGCAAATTTATTATCGCCAGCAGCGAGGACTATAGTTATGCCGGAAATCACCGGATGTTGTTTGATTGCATCAATGGTGTGGGCCAGAACCGGCCTGCCTGCGATCCGCAGGTACTGCTTCAAGTGACCACCACCGAAGCGTTGCCCGCATCCGGCTGCGGGAATCAGCGCATGGACAACAGCGCGCCGCTGATCCATTAGCCTCCCTCCCTTTCCTGAGCCGGCCGGACCGGAACCACCTGGTAGAATTCCTCGTCCTGTTTAATCAAACCCAATTCATTCCTGGCGCGTTCTTCAACGGCACCCAGACGCTCTCTCAAATCCTCAACTTCAGCCTGCAATTCATTATTCCTTTGCTGCAATTCCTGATTTTCGGTGGTTTTTTCTTCTACACGCCCTTCCAATCGGGAAACTTCTGTAAAACCACCCTCGCCCAACAGTAGTTTGTACTGCAGCAGGACAAACAAAATCAGCAATATGGCAATGAGCACTTTCACTTTTTTACCTCAAATACCCAAACCCGGCACATTATCAAATGCTGCTGCTCCCGGATATCTGCCTCGTACTCCCAGCGCTTCTTCGATTCTGAGTAATTGATTGTATTTTGCGACACGATCAGAACGTGACAGAGATCCGGTCTTGATCTGCGTGGCTGAGGTGGCCACTGCCAAATCCGCAATGGTGGTGTCTTCCGTTTCTCCGGAACGATGAGAAATAACGGCACCATAACCGGCCGCAGCAGCCATATTTATTGCAGCCAGTGTTTCAGTCAGAGTGCCAATCTGGTTTAACTTGATCAGGATCGAGTTCGCTATATTTTCTTCGATTCCCCTGCGGAGAATTTCCGTATTGGTTACAAAAAGATCGTCCCCTACTAACTGGCAATGACTACCGGACAAGGATGTGTGAATTGCCCAGCCTGACCAGTCATCCTCTGCCATGCCATCTTCAACGCTGATAATGGGATATTGACGAATCCAGTTCTCAAGATATTCAGCAAAACCTTGGGCATCAAAAGAAAGCCCTTCTGAATCAAGGTGATATTTGCCATCACGATAGAACTCTGAGGAAGCAACATCCAGCCCGAGATAAACCTCTTTGCCACTCTTGAACCCAGCCAGTTCGACTGCTTCAAGGATCACCTCAATCGCAGATTCATTAGATGAAAGATCTGGGGCAAAACCACCTTCGTCACCCACTGCGGTATTTAGACCACGTCCGGATAAAACGGATTTCAAGGCATGAAAAATTTCTGTCCCACAACGCAAAGCTTCCCTAAAAGACGGCATTCCAACCGGCAGGATCATGAACTCCTGCATATCTACGCTATTGTTAGCATGTGCTCCGCCGTTGATGATATTCATCATGGGCACGGGAAGGTTCAGAACATCCCCGTTAGCAAGACTAGCCCATAAGGGTAATTTCTGATGTGCAGCGAAGGCATGCGCAGACGCCATGGATACACCCAGCAAAGCATTGGCACCAAGACGCCCTTTGTTGGATGTGCCATCCAATTGAATAAGTTGCCTGTCCAGATCGGCTTGCTGACCCGCATCGGCTCCGGCCAATGCTTGAGCAATCGGTCCGTTAACATTGGCCACTGCCTGGCTAACACCCTTGCCGAGATAACGTGACTTGTCACCATCGCGTAACTCAATTGCCTCTCGTGCACCGGTAGATGCGCCCGAAGGAACAGCAGCGCGACCAAAGGCACCTGAAGAAAGTGATACTTCAGCCTCCAGTGTTGGATTTCCCCGCGAATCAAGAATTTCACGGGCATGAATAGATTTAATTTGGCTCATCAGTGCTCAAACTTTATAAAGGAATTGGTCAGACGCTGTGTTCCATCAAGGAACTTGCCTTGGCAGTTTGATCCAGCGCCATAAGGGTAATTAGTAGCTCTTCCATCATGTTCAGTGGCCAGGCATTGGGGCCGTCACTCAATGCTTTTGAAGGGTCCGGATGAGTTTCCATAAACAAACCGGCCACACCGGCTGCAACTGCTGCCCGGGCCAGTACTGGAATAAATTCACGTTGCCCGCCCGAAGTACTACCCTGTCCGCCAGGCAACTGAACTGAATGAGTTGCGTCATAAACCACAGGACAGCCGGTTTCACGCATGATGGCGAGTGATCGCATGTCTGAAACCAGATTGCCGTAGCCAAAAGAGGCTCCGCGTTCGCAAACCATAATCTGCTGATTGCCGGTAGCATGCGCTTTGGCTACTACGTTTTTCATGTCACCCGGGGAAAGAAACTGGCCTTTTTTAATATTGACCGGTCTGCCACTATTGGCAACGCGGGTAATAAAATTGGTCTGCCTACAAAGGAATGCCGGGGTCTGAAGTACATCTACTACCTGCGCAACTGTCGGAATATCCGTATCTTCATGCACATCGGTGAGAACCGGAACGCCCAGTTGGCTTTTAACTTCAGAAAGTATCCGTAAGCCTTCATCAATTCCAAGCCCACGAAAACTATCGATAGATGAGCGGTTGGCCTTATCAAATGATGATTTGAAAATAAATGAAACACCAACGCGTGCCGCAATTTCCTTTAAAGTGCCAGCCGTATCTATCGCCAGTTGCTCCGATTCAATAACGCACGGCCCTGCGATTAAAAATAGCGGCTGATCAATACCTGCTTCAAATCCACATAATTTCACAGGCTGGCAACTCCGGCCGGCAACTCACCTTGCTGAGCCTTCAGTGCTGCTTCAATAAAGCCTGAAAACAAGGGATGTCCGTCTAAAGGTGTTGAGGTAAATTCAGGGTGGAACTGGCAACCCAAAAACCATGGGTGGCCAGGCATTTCTATCATCTCGACAAGAGTTTCATCCATCGAATGACCACACAAAACCATGCCATTCCGTTTCAGGACATCGCGGTAGTGATTATTGAATTCATAGCGGTGCCGGTGGCGTTCTGTGATCACTTCATTCTGGTACAGAGAACGCGCGAGACTGTCTTCGCGCAAGCGGCAACGTTGGGCACCCAGACGCATTGTGCCGCCCTTGTCTGATTCTTCATTTCGGGTCTCAACATTACCCGAAGCGTCCAGCCATTCTGTAATAAGACCGATAACCGGGTTTGCACACTTTGCATCAATTTCTGTGCTGTTGGCATCTTCCAGACCACAAACGTTACGCGCAAACTCCACAACCGCAGCCTGCATTCCATAAC
The DNA here is from genome assembly GCA_047614505.1 of Rhodothermales bacterium. Classification (GTDB taxonomy): domain Bacteria; phylum Pseudomonadota; class Gammaproteobacteria; order Xanthomonadales; family SZUA-36; genus JABDJL01. The sequence goes on from JBLHGQ010000005.1 coordinate 36,039, forward strand.
AGATTCCCAGAAAAGGAACGCCATTTTCCCGTGCGTACCGGATTGCCATTACCTTGCCTTCAAAGCCGCGTTCACCGAATCCCCCGGGCACCAGGATTGCATCGGCATTTTCAAGACAAGCAACTCCATCCTTTTCGATTTCCTCAGATTCAAGCCTGAGAATATTGACCTTGATACGCTGCCTCAGACCACCATGGTGAAGTGCTTCAGTCAGGGATTTATAGGCATCGGCATGGTTCACATATTTACCCACCATGGCAACGGTAATCTCGTGACGGGTGTTCGTCATCCGGTCGACAACTTCACGCCACTCGGACAAATCAGTTGGTTTGGCCTCCAGACCAAGGCGCTCAACCACGATGTCGTCCAGACCCTGTTCATGCAGCAACATTGGGATTTCATAAATTCCATGACGCGCATCCAGTGCCGAAATTACCGCTTTCCTGGCAACATTCGTAAACATTGAAATCTTGGTCCGTTCCTCTTCAGTGATTTCGTTTTCGCACCTGCACAGAAGAATATCTGCTTGAATACCGATGGAGCGTAGTTCTTTGACGGAGTGCTGGGTCGGCTTGGTCTTGGTTTCGTTCGCCGCCTTGATATATGGAATCAGGGTTAAATGAATAAATAGTGCCTGCTTGCCATACTCGACCCCCAACTGACGAATGGCTTCCAGAAATGGTAATGATTCGATGTCACCTACCGTACCGCCAATCTCAATCATGGCCACATCAAAACCTTCAGAAGCTTTGATCACGCTTTCCTTGATTTCGTCAGTGATGTGTGGAATCACCTGTACTGTGCCACCCAGGTAGTCACCCCTGCGCTCTTTAGCAATCACATTGTGATAAATCCGGCCGGTGGTAAAGTTGTTGAGTTGGGTCATGCGGGTGCGGATAAACCGCTCATAATGACCAAGATCAAGATCAGTTTCGGCCCCATCCTCGGTTACATAAACTTCACCGTGTTGGAATGGGCTCATGGTGCCCGGGTCCACATTAATATAAGGGTCCAGCTTAACCATAGTTACGCTGAGGCCCCTTGATTCGAGGATTGCGGCCAGTGAGGCTGCAGAAAGCCCCTTACCCAAAGAAGAAACAACGCCGCCAGTGACAAAAACAAGTGAAGTCATACCAGATTCCGTGTGGAAGTTCTGGAAAAACATTCTACCGGACAAGGCCGATTCATGTGCTAAATATTTGCCGGTACCCCGGTTTCCGGTACAAAGGAAGTGATGTGCGGCCATTTTTCAATTGCAGGCAATCCCTGCTTGAAAACTTGCTCAATTCGCGAGAACATCGTTTGAACTGAGGTGTAGAATCCACCTCTCCAATTATTTTCTTTTCTCGGAGTCTCATGAGCAGCCACTACCAGGCAAAGGATATCGAAGTCCTTTCAGGACTCGAACCCGTACAACGCCGCCCGGGCATGTATACCGATACTACCCGGCCCAATCACCTCGCTCAGGAAGTAGTCGACAACAGTGTTGATGAAGCGCTGGCCAGTCACTGCAAAACGATCGAGGTGACTTTGCATGAAGATGGCTCAGTCGAAGTATCTGACGACGGTAGAGGTATGCCGGTAGATATGCATCCTGAGCACAATATATCGGGTGTTGAACTAATACTCACACGCTTGCACGCGGGCGGAAAGTTTTCGGATAAAAATTACCAGTTTGCCGGTGGACTGCATGGTGTTGGTGTTTCCGTGGTCAATGCCCTTTCCAGTGAGCTTGAAATCTGGATCAAGCGCGATGGAAATGAGCATCACATGTCTTTCAGAGACGGTAACAAGGCTTCTGATCTCGAGGTGATTAACACAGTAGGTCGTCGAAATACCGGTACCCGAATCAGGTTTTGGCCGGACAAGAAGTATTTCGATTCACCTCGAATCTCAATCAGCAGCTTGCGTCATTTGTTGCGCGCAAAAGCGGTGCTGTGCCCCGGCCTTGAGGTAAGTCTGACTCAGGCCAAAGCAGGTGAAAAAGAAACCTGGTTATACCAGTCAGGGCTAAGCGAGTATCTGCTGTCAGAATTGGGCGATGAATTATTGCTGCCGGCTGAGCCTTTTACCGGCGAGTTCAAGGGAACCGACTCTCAAGTCAGCTGGGCACTATGCTGGTTACCCGGTGGTAATTCCCTGCAGGAAAGTTACGTCAATCTGATCCCTACTGCGCAAGGCGGTACGCATGTAAATGGTTTGCGCACGGGCCTTGTTGAATCACTACGTGAATTTTGCGAAATGCACAGCCTGCTTCCGCGTGGCGTACGACTGGCACCGGATGATATCTGGGACCGAATTGGATTCATTCTTTCCCTGCGATTGTCCGAACCCCAGTTCAGTGGTCAGACCAAGGAACGCCTTTCATCAAGAGCAGCAGCCACTTTTGTTTCCGGAATCGTAAAAGACGCTTTCAGCCTTTGGCTCAACCAGAATGTCAGCGATGGCGAGGAAATCGCCAGGCTGGCAATCGACAATGCGCAAAAACGCATGAAGAAAAGTCGGATTGTGGAACGGAAGAAAATCACCTCCGGTCCTGCACTACCAGGAAAATTGGCCGACTGCTCCAGCCAGGATTTATCCATGACAGAACTTTTTCTGGTCGAGGGAGATTCTGCCGGCGGTAGCGCCAAACAAGCCAGAAACCGTGAATATCAAGCCATTCTTCCCTTGCGTGGTAAAATTCTGAACACCTGGGAAGTCGATTCTGATGCTGTTTTATCCTCACAGGAAGTACACGACATTTCAGTCGCTATCGGCGTGGATCCGGGTTCCGACATCATTTCTGGCTTGCGTTACGGGAAAGTGGTCATTCTGGCCGATGCGGATTCTGACGGCCTGCATATTGCGACACTGTTAGCAGCGTTGTTTATGAAACATTTTCATGCTTTGGTTGAAACAGGTCACATATTTGTCGCCATGCCTCCTTTATTCAGAATCGATGTAGGCAAAGAGACCTTTTACGCACTGGATGCTGAAGAACGGGAAGCGATCCTTGAGCTGATTACCGCAGAGAATAAAAAGGGCAAGATTACCGAAACCAGATTCAAGGGTCTGGGTGAAATGAATCCGCTGCAATTGAGAGAAAGTACCATCGACCCGGACACACGCCGACTGGTCCAGCTGACCATTGAAGATGAGACCGCCACGGTGCAGATGATGGACATGCTACTTTCCAAAAAACGCGCACCTGACCGCAAAGCCTGGTTGGAAGACAAGGGCGACCTTGCCACTTTCTGATCGCAACCAACAGCCGTGACCATTACCGAACACACGAGTAAATCGCTATGACTGAAATTACCCAGAGCTTTACTGATTTCGAAAAAATTCCGCTTAAAGATTATGCCGAAAAAGCTTATCTTGATTACTCTATGTATGTCGTTCTTGACCGCGCAATTCCGCATATCGGTGATGGTCTGAAGCCGGTTCAAAGACGAATCATTTATGCCATGAGTGAACTGGGCTTGAGCGCCGGTTCCAAACACAAGAAATCAGCCAGAACGGTTGGTGATGTACTTGGTAAGTTTCATCCGCACGGTGATTCGGCATGCTACGAAGCCATGGTTTTAATGGCCCAACCATTTTCTTTCCGTTATCCGCTAATTGATGGACAGGGCAATTTCGGCTCACCGGATGACCCGAAGTCATTTGCCGCCATGCGCTATACCGAATCCAGATTGGCACCATATTCCCGTAGTTTGCTGCAGGAACTGGGGATGGGCACTGTTGACTGGCAGGCCAATTTTGACGGCACTTTGAATGAACCCTGCATGTTGCCGGCAAGGCTGCCCAACATACTTTTAAATGGCTGCACCGGCATTGCAGTGGGCATGGCCACAGACATTCCGCCGCATAATTTGAATGAAATCGTCAGCGCATGCATCCGCCTGCTCGATAACCCCAAATCAACAGTTGAAGAGCTTTGTGAGCACGTAAAAGGTCCCGATTATCCAACAAACGCTGAGATCATCACGCCACGCGAAGACTTGATGAGAATGTATGAGACCGGACACGGCTCAGTAAAAATGCGCGCTGTTTGGGAAAGAGAAGGCGGTGAAATTATTGTAAACGCTCTGCCTCACCAGGTTTCTCCAGCCAAGATTCTCGAGCAGATCGCGATGCAGATGCGGGCCAAAAAACTACCTATGGTAGAAGACCTGCGTGATGAGTCTGATCATGAAAATCCGACCAGGCTGGTGATTGTTCCACGTTCAAACCGTGTGGATATTGAACAGTTGATGAATCACTTGTTTGCCACTACTGACCTGGAAAAAAATTACCGCGCCAATTTCAATATCATTGGAAACAACGGCAAGCCAAGTGTTTTGAATCTACGCAACCTTCTGAAGCAATGGCTGGTATTCAGGCTCAATACTGTCACCAGACGCCTTGAACACCGTCTCGATCAGGTTGTCGACCGCCTTCATATTCTCGAGGGGTTACTGGTCGCCTACCTCAACATTGACGAAGTGATTCACATCATTCGAACAGAGGAAACGCCCAAGGCTGCATTAATGCAGCGCTTTGACCTGACCGGGACCCAGGCTGATGCCATACTTGATCTGAAGCTGCGCAATCTGGCCATGCTCGAGGAGATGAAAATTCGCGGCGAACAGGAAGATCTGGATGAGGAACGCCAGGGCCTGGAAATCACACTTGGATCCAAGCAACGGATGCGCTCACTGATGAAGAAGGAATTGCTCAGTGACGCCGAAAAATACGGTGATGCAAGGCGATCCATTCTGACCGAAAGAGAAGCTTCACAGGCGCTTAAAGAAGAGGATTTGTTGCCCACGGAGCCGACCACCATTATTTTGTCTGAATCCGGTTGGGTGCGTGCCGCAAAAGGTCACGATATAGACCCGGAAAGCCTTGCCTACAAGGCCGGTGATGCATTTGCACACGCGGCAAAAGGAAGAAGCAATCAACATGCTGTATTTCTCGATTCAAGCGGCAGAGCCTATGCATTACCAGCACACACATTGCCCTCAGCGCGAAGCCTGGGAGAGCCATTGACAAGCCGGTTCACCACTCCAGATGGTGCGCGATTCCTTTACGCGCTGACAGGAGACGCTGAACAGAAGGTCGTTCTGGCCAGCAATTTTGGATACGGATACGTGACCAACATGTCCAATTTGCACAGCAAAATGAGAGCAGGCAAAGCGATGATTTCCTTACCTGCAGATTCATTGCCAGTGGTTCCTGCAGTCATTCTGTCAGCCGAAACTGACACCATTGCCTGCGTAACTTCCGATGGCTATCTACTGACTTTCCCCTTAAGCGACCTGCCTGAACTGGCCAAAGGCAAAGGCAACAAGCTCATTAATGTGCCACCCAAACGGTTGAAGTCGGGAGAAGAATTCATGGTCGGAATGGTCGTTAAATCCCCCCGTGAGGAAATCCTCGTCTGGGCCGGACAACGATACTTACGCATGAGCAGCAGTGATCTGGATCATTACCAGGGTGAAAGGGCCAAGCGTGGCCGTAAATTGCCTCGCGGCTTCCAGCGTGTCACAAAAATTGAGGTCGTTACCAAACCTATTGATTAGTACATAATCAAGCTAGCTAAGCAGGTAAGAACTCGGGCCGGGTTTCGGCTTCGGGGTGCAGCTCATTCAGGCCGACAGACAAGCCATTTGCACTGACCACGCGCGCATGATATCGCTTTAAGCGTCGGGGTTCGGTCACCCCGCAAGAATGCGCAATAATCGAAACCTCTTTCATCATATTGACCGCATAATTGGCTACGCGAACCGACTTGTCGGCCGGGTCCAGACCTCTTTGCAGACGTTTATTATGGGTAGTTACTCCGGTTGGACAGGTATTGCGATTGCATTTCATGGCTTGAATGCATCCCAGTGCAAACATGAATCCTCGTGCGGAGTTAACTGCATCAGCACCGGCACAAAGTGCCCATGCAACCTCAGAAGGTGTAACGCGTTTACCTGATGCCAGGACACGAATTCTTCCACGCAGACCATACTCATTAAGCTTGTCAATCACAATTGGCAGGGACTCACGGATCGGCAGCCCCATCTCATCCATCAGTGGTAACGGTGCGGCACCTGTACCGCCATCACCACTGTCTACGGTTATGAAATCTGGCGCAGATTCAATTCCGCGTTCGTGAATTAACTTACAAAATTCATCCAACCATCCATAGGCCCCGATGACAGCCTTGAACCCAGTCGGCAAGCCACTGACATCTCGAATATGATTGATCAAACCCAACAGGTCGTCCAGTGAATTGATCTCCGGATGACGATTGGGACTAATTGAGGCCTGCCCTTGTGGTATCCCACGAATCAGGGAAATTTCTTCTGTGACTTTAATCGCTGGCAAAATCCCACCTTTACCCGGCTTGGCACCTTGAGATAATTTGAGCTCAATCATTTTTATAGACGGGTTGTTACCTGCTTCACGCAATTTATCATCGGACAATTTTCCGGATTCATCCCGTACCCCGTATTTGGCTGTTCCAATTTGAAATACAACATCGCAACCGCTCTCAAGGTGCCATGGCGAAACCCCGCCCTCGCCGGTGTTTAACCAGATTCCTGCCATCTTTGCCCCTCTCGAAAGTGCCTGCACTGCAGGCTTGGACAAGGCACCGTAACTCATCGCAGAAATGTTAAAAAACGAACTCGTTTCATAGGGTTTTTTACAATAAGGTCCGAACAGTACAGGTGAAGCTTTCATCGCCTCATCGTCCAGGCGTGGGAACATGCAGTTAGCAAACATGACCGTTCCCTCAACATTCAGGTTTTTGGTCGAACCAAACGCTGCAGTGTTATTAATGTCTTTGCTTGCACGATCTGCCCACAACCTTTGAGCACGGTTGAACGGCAACTCTTCGCGGTCCATCGCAAAAAAGTACTGACGGAAAAACTCACCCAGGTGCTCAAAAAACGTCCTGAATCGGCCTACAACCGGATAGTTACGGCGTACCGAGTTTACGGTTTGGTGCTTGTCGAAAAAATACAGGAATACGATGACCAATATCGAGGTGCCAACAGCAAAGACAAAAAGCGTAGCCATTATTTCAAGCGCGTTAAGCACAAATGTTGGAAGTCCAAGCATTACTTACCCCTGTTAAATTTGACCTGACGATTGGGGAGAAGAACTGATTCCCACCATAAAGCTTACCAAAGCCTTCAAAATTACATTTTCAATTGAGCCAGATGAGCGTTGCCATCCTGCCTGTTAACCCGTCGCGGCGAAAGGAAAAGAATTTGTCGGACTCAGAAAAAGTACAATAGTTACCTCCAAATATCTTCGTAACACCGGCATTTTCCAATTGTTGCTTTGCAAGAAGGTTCATATCCGCCAGCCACGCCGTTCCTGACGCACGGAATGCGATATGTGAAGTGGGGTCGACTTGAAGAAATGCATCGCGCACCTCAAATCCCACTTCGTATTTATCAGGCCCTATACAAGGGCCTAACCAGGCCATCAGGTTATTCGGTTCGCAATCCATCGCCGTGATTGTGTTTGCAAGCACACCGGCGGCAAGCCCCCGCCATCCTGCGTGAGCAGCAGCAACCTGGTTACCGTTGATATCAGTGAAAAGTACCGGCAGGCAATCTGCGCTCAGAACCGCACAAACCTGCCCAACTTGGGCGCTGAAAACAGCATCAGCCTCGTCACCCTGAATGCGTGAGCCGTTGTGTTTCAGACAGGTATTCCCATGGACCTGGGAAAGCCACTGCACCGGTGCGGGTAGGCATTCGCCAAGACGTTTCTGATTCTCGAATACATCTCCAGGCACATCACCACAGTTCGAACCCAGATTAAGACTTCGCCATGCTCCCTGGCTGACACCACCGACCCTTGTAGTCGAAATAGCACAAACCCGTTCGGGCGCTGGCCATTGTGGTTTGATTACCGGGATCATTGATCGTCCTTTCGTTCGAAGTCCCCTTCAGCCAAACCGAGTAACAAATCAGCAAAATCATCAGGTACGGGTGCAGTAAATTCGCACTCCTTCCCGCTTTGCGGATGAATGAGCCGCAGGGTCCTCGCATGCAATGCCTGCCTGGGAAACTCACTAACCGTCTTTGCAACTCCGGCTTCGAGGCCAATCGTCTTGGGCAATTTTTGCCCATATTGAGGATCACCAATCAGCGGGTGACCAATATGGCGCATATGAACACGAATTTGGTGAGTCCGTCCCGATTGCAAGGAAACCCTGATATGACTGAAATGTTCAAAGGCCTTTAGCAGCTTGAAATGACTTACTGCGGGACGACCCGAAGGCACGACTGCCATCTTCTGCCGGTCATGAGGATTTCGTCCTATTGGTGCATCCACAGACCCACTACGTTGCATTACACCATGGGCCACAGCCCTGTAAATTCGGCTCATGCTCCGATCCTGCAACTGCGAAACCAAAGCGTTGTGGGCTTTAAGGCTGCGTGCAACGACCATAACGCCGGAAGTATCTTTATCGAGGCGATGGACAATTCCCGAGCGGGGAATGGTCGCGAGCGAAGGATCAAAATATAATAATCCGTTCTGCAAAGTCCCGTCTGCATGTCCAGCAGCAGGATGCACGACAAGACCCGCAGGCTTATTAATGACGATGATGTGCTCGTCTTCCGCAATAATATTTAGAGGAATATCCTGCGGCGTAACCTGACTCTCTGGCTCGAGTTCGGCTTCAAGCCTGACCATTTCACCTCCTGCAACCCGGTGTTTTGGCCTAACCGGCGAACCATCCAGTACCAGGCTTCCATTACGTATCCAGCTTTGCAGTCTGGAACGCGAAAAATCCGGAAATAGCTCTGCTATAGCCTGGTCTATTCGCATTCCAGCGTGTTCTGCCTTGAGTTGTACTTTTCTGCTTATACTGTTTTTCACTGGCGCCTGCTTTTTTCTGTCACTTTTAATAGTTTGAACCTTTGAGCCAGATATTGTCTGAATTTCAGGCTGATCAATATATGATCAGGTCAATACACTACACTAGTGAATGGTGCACTATTCGGCTATCATTCTGCATCTGTAGTTCCTAGCAAAACTCAAAGATTGAAATTTATGCCCGTAGCAAGCCAGCGTATTTCGAGTATCTTCATCAAAGTCCCGCAAATTTGCCTCTTAATTGGGCTCGCGTTCTTACTAATCGGCTGTAGTAAAGATGATCTCGAAGCCGAGGATGGAAAAACCGCAGAGCAGCTTTATCAGGACGCAAAGCACCATCTGGACCGGGGTGCCTATGAACAGGCAGTTCGAGGATATAAACTGCTTCAAACGCGTTATCCTTTCGGCCGCTATGCAGAGCAGGCCCAATTGGAAATGGCCTATGTCTTTTACAAGGCACGCCAACCGGAAAGAGCTCTGTCCACCGCCGACCGTTTCATTCGCACCTATCCCAGTCACCCGAACATTGATTATGCCTATTACATTCGCGGGCTGACCAACTATGAGCAAAAGGTCGGAATGCTGGAACGATTGATGCCGAGCCGGGTTAGAGATCGCGACCAAACTGCTGCAATTGATGCTTTCAATGATTTTGACGAACTGGCTCGCCGTTTTCCTGACAGCCGTTATGCACCCGATGCGCGAAAGAGAATGATTTTCCTGCGAAATAATCTTTCGCAGTATGAAATTGATGTTGCACGTTATTACCTGCGCCGTAAGGCCTACATTGCAGCGGTGAATCGAGCACGCTATTTGCTCGAGACCTACCCTGATGCTCCCGAGACAAGCGGAGCCTTGGAAGTGATGCATATTGCCTATACCGAGCTGAACCTGCCTGAATTAGCCGATGATGCAATGAAGATTTTGGAATTAAATTATCCCGATCACCCCTATATCACGGGTTACAAGAAAGAAGGTTTTTTCGCGAAACTATGGCCATTCAATTAATGGCCCGCGTTTAGTGGAACCCTGGCCAGATCCAGCAGCCTTTTAGTCTCTACTCTCGCGCCAACCCGAAGTGATCGGATATCGCCTGTCCCGGCCAAATCCTTTTGAAGTAACCCTCGTGCCCGGTGCACCCTGGCGACGTTTGTATTCGTTTCGAAGCACCATTGCAGCGACTTTTCTCACTGTTAACTCCTCATAACCAGCCGCGACAATCTCGTATATCGAGCGATCCTGGTCGATGTAGGCCTGCAAAATACCATCCAGAATTTCATACTCTGGAAGGCTGTCCTGGTCCGTTTGATCTGGCGCAAGTTCCGCCGTTGGAGGTCGATCTATCACAGCTGCCGGAATCGCATGACCCAGACTATTGCGATAGTGGGATAAATCATAAACACGGGTCTTGAGACAATCCTTGATCGGGGAGAACCCGCCACACATGTCCCCATATATTGTGCTGTACCCCACTGCAAGCTCACTCTTGTTACTGGTTGCCAATACTAACCAGCCAAATTTATTGGATAAAGCCATTAAATACGTCCCGCGTATTCGTGCCTGCAGGTTTTCTTCCGTAACATCCGGACTTTCATTCCTGAATGATTCTTCCAATGCTGCACTCATAGCATTAACTGCCTTATCTATGGGGATACAGCGGTAGTCCACATTCAACAACTTTGCCTGTGATTCTGCCAACTCATGACTCAAATCAGAGGTATGCTGAGAAGGCATCATGACCGCATGAACATTTTCTGCACCCAGTGCATCCACAGCAATTACCAATGTCAACGCTGAATCAATTCCACCCGACAAGCCAAGCACAACTTCAGAAAAACCATTCTTGTGAACATAGTCGGCCAACCCCCTTACAAGGACGGTATAAATCTCTTCTGTTTGAGAATTCCGGTTGCTGGTTTCTTCCGCTTCTTCGGCTGACCAATCTAAAACTGAAAACATTCCGTTTGATGAATCATAGTCAACCAGCAACAACTTCTCGATACAATGCGGTCCGGGCCGACTGCAGAGTCCATCCGAACTGAGCACAGTGGACCGCCCATCAAATACCAATTCATCCTGCCCGCCAATCAGATTGCAATAAACCATTGGCAGGCTGGTTTCCGCATAATGTTGTGAGAACATTCCTGCCCGTGCCGCCAGTTTGTCATCTCGATAAGGTGACGCATTTGGGGCAATAAGACATTCAGCTCCCGCCGCTTTTGCTTGCAACGCTGGTTCACTTTCCCAGGTGTCCTCGCAGATCAGAACACCAAACCGAACACCCTCTAATTCCACAATCAGAGGTTCATTTCCGGCAGCAAAATACCGGCGCTCGTCAAAAACCGCGTAATTCGGGAGACATTGTTTATAGTATCTGCCGATGACAGTTTGATTTCGGATCCAGCTGGCGGCGTTGTATCTCTGTCCCTCGTCTTCCCATGGATGACCAATAACAACGTCGATGTCATGTACAGAGTCAATCAGCAAACCCAGCACTTCTGCACAGCGACGCATAAATCCCGGCCTGAGTAAAAGGTCTTCAGGCGGGTATCCGCTTAAGGCCAATTCCGGGAATACAATCAGCGCTGCCGACTCAGCTTTAGCAGCTTCAATACATTCTAAAGCCCGTAACAGATTACCGCTAAGATCACCTACCAGGAAATCAAATTGCGCCAGTGCGATTTTCACCTGTTTTCAGGAATTGTCGGCTTCTTCAAAGAGGAGGTGCTCTTCAATATAAAGATACTAGCTTGCCAGGCTTTCACTAATCGCAAATCCCAAATCCGCAGGAGAACGAACTGTTCTGACACCGGCAGCCTCAAGGGCTTTAAATTTTGCTTCCGCAGTACCTTTGCCTCCCGCGATAATCGCACCGGCATGCCCCATACGTTTTCCGGGCGGTGCTGTAACTCCAGCAATATAGGCGACCACCGGTTTGGTGACATTGTCTGCAATAAACTCGGCTGCGTCTTCTTCGGCCGATCCACCGATCTCACCCACCATGATAATGCCTTCGGTTTCTTCATCTTCCTGAAACATTCTCAAAACGTCTATGAAACTCATTCCCTGAATAGGATCTCCACCAATGCCGATACAGGTTGATTGCCCCAGGCCAGCTAGAGTTGTCTGGTATACCGCTTCGTAGGTAAGAGTGCCGGAACGCGATACAACGCCAACCCTGCCTTTTGAATGAATTCTTCCTGGCATGATGCCAATCTTGCACTCTCCGGGAGTGATTATTCCGGGGCAGTTTGGGCCAATCATCCAGGTATCTTCAAGGTCAGAAATAACCGCTTTCACCCGCATCATGTCATGAACGGGAATACCTTCGGTAATGGTGACGATAACGTTGATTCCAGCATCTGCAGCTTCAAAAATCGCATCCGCAGCAAACGGTGGAGGTACATAAATAACAGAAGCAGTGGCTCCCGTTTCTTCAACCGCTTGTGCAACTGTGTCGAAAACCGGTAAACCCAGGTGTACCTGCCCGCCTTTACCGGGGGTTACGCCCCCGACAAGGCGCGTACCATATTCCAGTGCCTGCTCGGAATGAAACGTTCCCTGGTTGCCCGTAAATCCCTGACAAATGACTTTCGTATCACGATTGATCAGAACGCTCATTGTGCTGCTCCTTCATTGCTGCTTATAGCAGCCACAACTTTTTGTGCCGCATCATTCAGATCAGTTGCCGGAATCAAAGCCAGCCCACTATCGGCCAGCATTTTCCGCCCCAGGTCCACATTGGTTCCTTCCAAACGCACAACCACAGGTACTTCAACGCCCACTTCCTGGACTGCTGCAATAATGCCTTCCGCAATGAGGTCACAACGAACGATACCACCAAAAATATTAACCAGGATTGCTTCAACGCGATCACTGGAGAGAATCAGTTTGAACGCCTCTCTGACCCGCTCAGCATTTGTACCGCCTCCAACATCCAGAAAATTCGCGGGCTCACCGCCATTTAACTTGACTACATCCATGGTAGCCATAGCAAGCCCTGCACCATTGACCATGCAGGCGATATTGCCATCGAGCGTTACATAATTAAGGTCGTGCCGGCTGGCTTCGACTTCAGTCGGGTCTTCCTGGGCTTCATCCCTCATTGCAGCAAGATCCGGATGCCTGAACAAAGCATTGTCATCTGCATTTATCTTTGCATCCAATGCAATAAGGTCGCCTTTGCCATCAATGATTAAGGGATTCACCTCCACGAGGCTCAAGTCTTTGTCTACAAAAAGCCGGTAAAGGCTTTGCATGATCTTGCCTAGTTGCCTGACGTTCTTAGCCGACAAGCCCATACCAAACCCCATTTGCCGGGACTGGTAAGGCTGAAGACCAGCTGTATTGTTAACGTTCACTGTGATAATTTTCTCAGGTTCGGTGGCAGCAACTTGTTCTATATCAACACCACCAGCAGCGGAACCCATAAATGTGACGCAATGATGTACCCGATCAACCAGAGCAGAGAGGTATATTTCGGTTTGAATATCTGTGGCTTCTGCAATCAGCACTGAGTCCACAGGTAAAGCCATCCCTCCGGTTTGATATGTGCTGATTTTCATATTTAGCATACGCTCAGATTCGGCGCGAACCCCTTCCAGATCGTGCACCAGTTTGACACCTCCTGCCTTTCCTCGTCCGCCGGCGTGTATCTGGGCCTTAACAACCCACATTTTTCCGCCCATTGCCTTCGCCGCCACAACTGCTTCCGACGGAGTGCGCGCCATAATGCCTGCTGGAACCGGTATGCCATAACTGGCAAACAAATCTTTTGCCTGATACTCATGAAAATTCATGTTTTCTCCTGATGGATCAAATATGCCGGGGTCATAAACCTAAGGAACCTATGATTTATTCTGGACAAAATAGATTGTAATTCAAAATTTGCAGACTATTCGACACATCCATGCGCCTCTCGCCTACTGTTCTTGCTTGAAAATTTGTTCCTGACAAATTTTTCATGGCACGAATCGCAGGTAATAGCTGGCTAACGCCTAAATTTGCACCATAGAAGCTGGACATTCTGGACGCAAGATACGAGTTCATGAACAATTCGGAGGTTCCTTAACGACCAATCCGCTATTTTCCCTTGAATCACCCGCTAAAGCAAAGTCCGTCAGTGAGATATTTCGATGGTGATATACTGCCGCTTCATGCATTGCGCTGGCGAGATTCGCGCATGAATGAATTGTTGGCCCGGAGCGGATCACCATGAGTCAGGTACAAAAAATTAACGCCTATCCATTGACCGCTTCACTGACAAAGCGCGTCCTTACTTATCTTGGTTTTTTCCGATTATTTATCAGTACGGCGTTGGCTTTTGCCTACCTATTTGATGCACTGGTACTGGCACAGAATGTAAACAACTCCACACTTGCCGGCACAACGCTTATCTCCTATATCGTGCTGGCCGCATATTTGTTCGTTGAGACAAAGTTCAAACGAAGCAACATATTATATGTGGCACATGCTTCATTGTTTGTGGATACGCTTTTCCTGACCTTCCTGTTATTTATTTTTGGCGGTCTGGAAAGTGGCCTGGGTGTCCTGTTAGTCTTTGTTTGCGCTACTGCAGCGATACTGCTGCCGCTGCGAACAGCTCTTTTTCTTGCGTCTCTGGCTAGTTTGGCTGTAATTGGCGAATCTGTTCTGGGTGGAATGCTTCGAACCGGGGAAGCCGAAAACCTGGTTCGCTCTGGTCTTTATGGCCTGACCAATTTTGTTACAACAATTCTGGCTCATATTCTGGCTTATTGGGCTCGTGATTATCGCCTTATCGCTGAAAAGCACCAGCAATCCCTTAGCAGGCTTGAGCAAATTAATGAGCTCATTATTCGTCGGATGCGAAACGGAGTACTGGCTGTAGACCATGATGGGGAGATCAGGCTGATGAATGAGTCTGCATGGTTTCACCTCGGTAGCCCCCCTGCCCTGGAGCGGGCTTTGCCCGATGTATCCCCAGAACTTTATGATGCAATGATTCACTGGAAAAACAGGACCGCCGTAGATTCTGCAGCAATTACCTTGAAAGCCAGTCAGGCTCAGGTGGTCCCAAAATTTGTTGCGCTACCTTCAGACCGGGATATTAGTACCTTGATTTTTCTCGAAGATAATGATGTTGTTGCTCAAAGAGCAATCGAATTGTCTGCCAACTCTTTGGCCAAGTTGTCAGGCAGCATTGCACATGAGATAAGAAATCCCCTATCAGCCGTCAGTCATGCAGCTCAACTACTGGCGGAGTCTGACAAAATCCCGAAATCAGAAATCAGGTTAATCACCATTATCCAAAATCAGTCACGGCGTATGAACGGGATTATTGAAAACATCCTGCAACTATCACGCCGTGAAAAATCCCGGCCTGATTTATTTGAACTCAAAGTATGGTTGCTTGAATTACTGGATGAGTTTCTAGGAGCTTTTCCAGACCTTGATCTGGTTTCCGACATTGCCACGGAAAATCAAGAGCTAATGATTATGTTTGATAGAAGTCAGTTACATCAGATTATTTGGAAGCTGATGGAAAATGCGACTGATCATGCAGGGAAAGAAGGTGTAAATCCAAAAATAAAATTAAAGCTGAGTCAAATAGAAAAGGCAGGTTATTGCGTTATTAGTGTGGAAGATAATGGTCAAGGAATTCCTGAAGATCAGATTGGAAGTATATTCGAACCATTCTTCACTACCAGACGGCAGGGATCAGGCCTTGGACTGTACGTGGCCCGCCAATTATGTGAGGCAAACCAGGCCGAACTTACGGTAGACTCAATAGTAGACCGTGGAACACGGTTTCATGTCAGGTTGGAGACTGTCAGAAGCCGTGCAGAAACAAAAACAAAAGACGGGTCTCAGGGAGAGTAAATGACCGAACCGCAGCATGTTCTAATTGTTGACGATGAACCCGATATCCGGGAACTATTGACGTTGACGCTCAGTCGTATGGGCCTTCAGGTCACGGCTGCTGCAGATTTGGGTGAAGCCCGTCATGCTTTATTGAAAGAAAAATTCAGTTTTTGCCTTACTGATATGCGCCTCCCTGATGGCAATGGTCTGGATTTGGTTCGTGAAATATCAGAAAACCACCCTGAGCTACCGGTTGCAGTAATCACTGCACATGGAAAAATTGAAGACGCAGTAGTTGCCCTGAAAATTGGTGCATTTGATTTTGTATCAAAGCCGGTAGATTTGGGCATATTGCGCCGCCTGGTCAATACAGCAT
>JBLHGQ010000006.1:0-47328 GCA_047614505.1 Rhodothermales bacterium
GCACCATTGTTTTCTATCATCGTGACTTGCGCCGCTCCACGTGACGCGGCCTCAAAGCCCAATGCCCCTGTGCCTGCGAACAGGTCAACGCATTTTGCACCTGGAACAAATGGCTGCAACCAGTTGAACAGTGTTTCGCGGCAGCGATCACTACTTGGTCGCAATCCCGGCCAATCCAGCACTGGCAGCCGGCGGCTTCGCCATTGTCCGGCGATAATTCGAACCCTACCCTTGTCTGATTTTGCTGGCATTAGTCCTTCTCATACTGCTCCAAGCTGATAGCATATCGCTTTTATGATTCTCCGTTTACAGCAGGCACCCAATTTCGATGTTCCGTATTTTCAGAAAGAAAAAAGACGCGCAAGGAAAGGCTCAGCAAGGCGAGTTGCAGGACGTTCAATTACGCCCTGTAGAACAGGCCGGAGCCGAGCCGCTTGATGACAGGCTGGAACGCTCGCGCAGCGCCTTCGGGCAAAAGCTGCAGGCGATTTTGTCATCGCATAATGCATTGGATGAAAACCTCCTCGAAGAGCTGGAAACCACATTGCTCACCGCTGATGTGGGTGTCAAAGCCAGCCTCGAAATTATGGACAATTTGCGCACTGCTATTGCCAACAAGACCATTAAAGAACCTTCAGCACTATTGCCGGCAGTTCAGGCTGAACTGTTCGAACTGATTGAGCCTTGCGAACAGTTTTTAGTTGTCGATGCCAGCAAAAAACCTTTCGTGATCCTGATGGTAGGGGTGAATGGCGCTGGTAAAACAACCACCATTGGTAAACTGGCGCAACGATTCAAGGACGAAGGGCTGTCAGTAATGCTGGCTGCCGGTGATACGTTCCGGGCAGCGGCTGTCGAGCAACTGCAATCCTGGGGCAAAAGAAACGATGTACCGGTAGTGGCCCAAGGCAGTGGCGCCGACTCTGCAGCGGTATTGTTCGACGCCTTGCAATCGGCAAAAGCAAAGGGCGTCGATGTGTTGATTGCCGATACCGCCGGGCGCCTTCATACCCAGGCTAACTTGATGGAAGAACTCAAGAAAATTTACCGCGTCATGTCTAAAGTGGATGAATCTGCTCCACATGAGGTGATGTTGGTTGTGGATGCCGGCAATGGCCAGAACGCATTAAACCAGGCCAGGCAGTTTAATGAAGTTGTCCCTTTAAGCGGCATTACGGTAACCAAGCTGGATGGCACCGCGCGCGGCGGAGTGTTATTTGCGATTGCCGGAGAACTGGGCATTCCAATCCGCTTTATCGGTGTCGGTGAATCAGCCAAAGACCTGCGTCCTTTTGATGCCGGATCATTCATTCACGCCATCCTTCCGTTGGCCTGATTTGGCTGGCAAAGAGTTTTCCGAACGTCTTTTGGCCTGGTGGGATGTCCATGGGCGCAAGAACCTTCCCTGGCAGGACCCTCGCACACCATACCGCGTGTGGGTTTCAGAAATCATGCTTCAACAAACCCAGGTAACAACCGTAGTACCTTACTTCGAACGCTTTATGCAGCATTTTCCAGATTTGGCCACGCTTGCCTCATCCAGCATGGATGAGGTGTTGTCACTTTGGGCGGGACTGGGTTACTACGCGCGCGGAAGGAATTTGCATAAAACTGCCGGCATCATCATGCGTGATTTTGACGGGAAGTTTCCTGGCAGTTCTGCTGAACTTGCCAGGCTGCCCGGTATTGGTGAAAGCACAGCCAATGCCATTATTTCTCAAGCATGGGATATTCCTGCAACGGTTGTTGATGGTAATGTCCGGCGGGTTCTGGCCAGACATGATGTCATTGATGGTTGGCCAGGGAAAAAGGAAGTTCAAATAGTTTTTTGGCAGGCGGCAGAACAGCGCTTGCCCTCGGATCGGGGTGCAGACTATACCCAGGCAATCATGGACCTTGGCGCAACGCTGTGTACTCGCCGCAAACCACGCTGCATTGATTGTCCAGTCAGTAATGACTGTATGGCATATTTATCTGATACCACCGATCTATACCCTGCCAAACGGCCGAAAATTAAAATCACCGAAAAACACATGCATATGCTGATCATATCGAATGGCAATGACCAGATTTTACTGGAAAGAAGACCGCCTGCAGGCATATGGGGTGGGCTTTGGTCTCTGCCGGAAGATGAAGATGAGCAAGCTCTGGCAAATCGTTTTGGGCTTGATTCGGAAATGTTTTTCAAAATGCCAGACCTGGACCACCGCCTCACGCACATGAAAATCTACATTAAACCAAGAGCTATCAGATCAACTCCAGTAGCCAAGCGTGTAGAATCATCATCGGATCAACGCTGGTTTGGCGCCAAAGAATGGTCAAAAGCCGGATTGCCAAAGCCCGTATTAATTTTGCTAAAACAACATCAACAGGAATACACCAATGACACGAATGGTTAATTGCCAGTTACTCGGGGAAGAACTGGAAGGCCTCGCCTTTCAGACGTATCCAGGTGAACTGGGAAAACGAATATTCGATAATATTTCAGCAAAAGCTTGGCAGGAATGGCTGAGTCATCAAACTATGCTCATCAATGAACACCGGCTGAGCCCGATTAATCCGGAACACCGTAAATTTCTTGAAGCTGAAATGGAGAAATACTTTTTCCGTGGTGGATCTGAGAAACCGGAAGGTTACATAGCACCAGAGAACTGATTTCTATATTTTTACCAGGTGTCTTTGAATCCAGGGCAGCAGATGCTCATAGTCACATTCTCCACGCTCAAGTGAGCCAACAATAAATGTTTCGCCCTGGTCAGCAGTTACTTTTAGTTTCCAACCATTGAGCCTTAGAAACACATCACAAGTAAAAAAGGCAATGCGCTTGTTACCGTCTACGAAAGCGTGGTTACTGATCAATGATTCAAACAGGGCTGCGGCCATTTCGGTGAGGTTTTCGTAATAGCCGGTTTGAGGCCGGAACAGTGCGCTTTGTAACAACCCTTTGTCGCGCAAACCGGCCGTGCCTCCGAATCGTTCGATCAAGCGTTCATGAATTTCGATGACTTCATCAAGCGACAGAAACTGCACAACATCACTTGGCAAGACGTTGCCCCAGCTCCTCATTCTCATTCATGGAATCTTCAATATGCGAAAGCACTTCCGGGCGCAAGCGGCGTTTACGAACGTAATCAGCGACTGCTTCAGACAACAAGCCTGCGATGCTCTGCTTCGATTCGTAGGCGATCTGCTGCAGGGCTTCCCATTCACTTTGTTCGACTTTGGAACTAATTTTGATTTTGGCCATTTAGAAAGATTATCAAGACATGTCATGACAAGTCAAGACTATTGGATCAGATGCCTAGACATTCGAACCTTTACTCTAGCCCCATTTTCAGTCTAACTAAATCAACTGCGAATAACTCTCCAGCCAAGCTGCTAATTGTTTCTCGCTTATTTGCCCGGAAGCCAATCCCAGAATAATTTGGGTTGCATCAATTTCGGGCGCAGTTAAGCGGTAACCATTTGGTTCCAGAAATGCCGCACCAGCCAGGAAACCTGCGCGCTTGTTTCCATCGACAAAAGGATGGTTTTTTACAATTCCCGCCATGTATGCTGCAGCCAGTTCCGGCACACCCGCTTGTTCGTACTCAAACAGGTTTCCAGGTTTGGCGAGAGCAGACTGCAGTAGCCCGTAGTCACGAATTCCTGACCCACCACCATGAACAGAAATTGAAATCTCGTGAGCGATTAGTACTGCTGATTCAAGCAGCCAGACTGGCTCATTCACTTAGCGCTTTCAGCGTATTGCGGTAACGGGACATTAATCCGTCCATCACTTTCATTTGCTTAACCAGTTCGGGGTCATGAGGCGTCACCCGGTACCCGCCTCCAGGCAGTTCAGTAAGATACAAAGAATCACCTTCAGAAACTTTCATGCGTTCAGCCACATGAACTGGCACAGTCATGGTTAATGAATTCCCTACTTTTCGTAATTTCAGTTCGCTCATCTTTAATCTGCTCGAAATTTTGTGTATACGAAAGTATACACGAAAAGGTCAAGTGTTTACCCAACGCTTTCTGCGACGCCAATTAGTCAACGATGTAATGGCGTTTTGGGTTGACTTGAAACCCCCTCCCCTGTTTAATAGCGCGCTCGCTGAAACCCACTTTCAGCAGTATCATGTACTAAGTAATGCCCAGGTAGCTCAGTCGGTAGAGCAGCGGATTGAAAATCCGCGTGTCGGTGGTTCGATTCCGCCCCTGGGCACCACTTAATTGGGGTTTCACCCCCAATAAGTGATTCCAGGAATAGAACCCCCAGGTGGTTAGATTGTTCATGCACGTCCATGTGCATGACCCTTCGGGCGTACTTCGTACGACCAAATTTGATCCGGTCAAATTTTTCCGCCCCTGGGCACCAATCACATAATTCGTCCAAAAGCGTTTCCGCGGAAACGTGTTTATCCTGTGATTTCCTACATAAGAAGCAAGACAATTCCTACACGACATTACCAATTGGAAGAACAGAGTCCGCTTTAGGCTGCGGATTTAGTCAGAAGAACCGGAATCCTGAACCTTTAGCCATGCTTCAATGCGGTCGGCAACCTGTCGAGTTCTATCCAGCGCAAAGTGCTGATCATCTATAGAATCCAGTTGGGTAGCCTTTTTTGCCAAAAGCGCGTTACTGAACTCACGTGACTCAAGGAGTGCAACCCAGTCATTTGGAATCATTCGACTAATACCTGTTTTATCAATAATGTATCGGGTATGACGGTTGAACACCGGGAAGAGCACTGCTTGCTGAAACTGCCAAAAGGACTTATCGGTATCGGATACTAAGTAAGCATAATTCAAGTCATATAGCTTGACGATGTCATCGCGCAAGCCTTTGTAGGTAATCAAGTCAGTACCGTGCACCTTGAGTGATTCATACGACGCGGCACTCAAAAAAGGGCTGCTCCACCAACGGCAAAGGTTCAGCGTGACTTCGTATTCATCCAACCAAGGTCCACGAACTTCCATCGCAGCCAGAATGGTATTGCAGGCCTGCACACTTGTCTGATCGTATTCGATGTTGTTTTCAATATACGTCTCGTTCGCACGCAAATTCGCCATGATGTCCGTCAGGGTCCTGCGCTCAATAATGCGCTCACGCCCATTTTCGTTCCAATTGCTAAACCACAGAGCCAGGGTGATACCGGCAAAGATCAGAGCGACTTCGCCAATCGCGTACCACCAGTATCGGTGCAGTTGGCCGAGACGCGTAGATTTAAGACGTTGATGACGGGTATGAACAGACATTTTAGTGTTGTAAGTGAATTGGTAGTGAAAGTATAACCGATCCAATTATTTCCGCCTGCTTCTGGCTGATAGTGGACATTATGATTGTGTCAATTTTGTGTCACACCAACAGTCACTAACTGGCATTTACTGGCGTTTACTGGCGTTTACTGGCACAATTCGAATGGACAAACACCGCAAGTGACTGATTTAATTAAAAACAAAAACTAATCGCTTCTCTTGAAAATCCGCGTGTCGGTGGTTAGATTGTTCATGCACGTCCATGTGCATGACCCTTCGGGCGTACTTCGTACGACCAAATTTGATCCGGTCAAATTTGTCCGCCCCTGGGCACCAATTTTCATGGGGCTTTGCCCCATCAAAATGAATCCAGGAATAGAACCCCCAGGTGGTTCTCAATTATTCAGAGTCGCTACGCGACTGCATAAATTGCGAGGATACTGCCTCGCAGCACCCCCTGGGCACCATCCAATCCAGAGCTTTTACTCTGACTCCAAATACCCCTTGACCGGAGGCAGTTAATGGGTGACCCCTGAATTGATGATATTTTGTCTGGTTTCCATTTTTGACAGGCGGTAAATTCGTTCCTCCATCCTCGGGTGCGTTGAAATCAAATCGTTCAGCCAATTCAGACCAATTTCTGATACCCACTGCCGACGGGCGGGGACGATGGTCAGTGGGCTCAACGCCTCGGGTATTTTTGAGGATTCGAAGTCTGTAGCCGAGGCATGCTGTATTTTTTCCAGTGCACAACGCAATGCGCCAGGATTCCGCGTTAATTCCACTGCCGTTGCATCGGCCTGAAATTCGCGGTTGCGCGATACGCTCAGGCGCATGAGCAGAAGCAACGAAGGTACGAGGATTCCCAAAACAAGAACTGCCGGGCCGATAATCAATCCGACAGGAACAAAAAACAACAACCCACCCCACCAGGTTCGTTGAGTAAAAGATCGGCGTTTTATCCATTGGTCAATTGCCGGCACATAATCACGCAAAATTTCCCAGATTGCGAAGCCGGCCACCAACCACGGAAACAATTTTATCAGCACTCCAAATACAAATAGCAAACCAAGCGAAACCACGACCGCCACAGCCAGCATGATCAGCGCAGCTACAGGTGTCGCGAATACAGCAAGAATGACTCCTGGCACCGTTGCTGGTTTTTCCAAACGCGAAGTGGATTGCGACTGATCCACTTCCGGGGCATCACCCTGGGGTTGTTCGTACGCGTCCTTGTTTCCTGCATCGAAAAATGCCCGTAACGGACCTAGCGCAAAAGCCGAAACGAGATGAAACGCGCGACCCATGCCCAGCATTACTGTTATTAGTTGTGCATCGCCGTTCCTGATATGAGCAACCTCATGTCCAACGACCGCCTGGATTTCATCGCGGGAGAGTTGTTCGAGTAAGCCACGGGTGAGTACCACAGATGCTTGCCCTTCAACATTACTGCAGGCAAAAGCATTGAGACTCGGATTCTCGACTATCCACATCGTCGGTGATGGAATGCCAGCAGCAATTGCCATTTCCTGACCGGTATTACCGAATTGCTGATCCTTGAGTGGTCGCGCATCTGCAAGTGATAAAACGATCTTGTCGCCACGCCTGCGCATGCGACGGTAATTCACCCCTGCCAACAGCAATACTGCAAACGTCACTTGGTTAACATAGCTGAAAAGGCTGGTGTCGGGTTCGCTTGTGCCGTCCAGTCCCAGCTCATATCGATGTGCGTAGTATTCATCCGTATCAGCAAAGAACAAAAAAGCTTTACCTGTAACGTTTCCGGCAAATACCGCGAGTGCGAAATAGACGAGTAACGCCCAACGTAACCGCCGATTATTGCGGCGAATTTGCTGGTGATAACTGTGTCGTTTGTCTACATTCATCGCTCAGATCCGGATAACGGGGTCGGATATATTCTTCTGCCAGTTCCATTTAGCTGATTGACTGCAAATGTCTGTCCTGTTCAGGCTCCGGATTTGAATCCGTCTTTAAACATGAAATCAACCACAAATGCAGCAGGATCGAATTGAAAGCTAAAAGTTAACAGATAAAGGGGCCTCATACATTTAATTCGATAACAAAAACCGGTCAAGATATGTCAAATCATGAGGACTGAAGGTATCAAAACGGTGTATACCGGTCACATGGTTTACACTTTATTCTGGACACATAGTTAACACTTTGTCCGGTACGAACGGATTAGGGCCGGGTTCTACCCGATCCTGCTCTTTGTGAAAGAAGCCCAAATCATACCCCATGATGCTGACCAACCAGACCTGGTCTTCAACTTCGCGTATGCCCACCAGTTGGCCGGAATAAGGTGTATATACATTGCCCGGATAAACACCGTAAAGCGCCTAGTGGGGCCGCTTAAAGTTTTTCTCTGATCCAAAATATTCTTCTTTAGCCTTTCACTGCAGCTAGCGCTGCTTCGAGCTGTCCAAGTCGAGAATCTATCGCTCGCCGAATGCACTCGTGAATTTGTACCGAAAAGTCGTCAGGCATTTCCGCGAGTGCCTTGTCGGTAGCTGCACCAGCGTCTTCAAGAACTGATGCGATGGCCTTGTGGATACTCGTTGGACCGAGTCCCGCCGCTTTACCGGTCTCGACAAAGTGCCTTCCACTAATGTCGAGAATCTTATACTTGCGACTCTTCCCAATGGACATCGCGAGCCTGAAGCTTCTATGAGGAATCTGCTTCCCATCGAATGCTTGTTGTGCAGAAAGAACATCATAGAATGGGGTGAGCTTGAATCCGCCTCCCGGGCTCAAAAAGACACTGAAGTTCTTGGCGTGACCGTCCGTTGCTCCGATCAACCAAAATAGTATCTGAGCCTTAAAGAAAGCAGTCTGGTCTTGAGTTGATTCATCACTGGCTTGCAAAAGCGAGGATATATCAACAATGCCGGGGCCGTTTTGATGTCCCTCGACAGTTGCCTGATATTTACGGGAGGATGGTACGCCCAGTGCTTGACAGAAATCTTCCTGCGGCAATCTGAGCAATCGACCATCGTTTTGCCAAAGGCGGTCAAATCGCTCGACAACAAGGACACGGCGTTCTCCGAACGTTTCAATCTGTGTCTGATTGACGACCAAGCCGAAAGCTTCAAGCAGCTTCAAACAATAGTGCTCGTTATCAACACTTGCCGCCATATCAATCATGCCGAAAGCGGTTGGGATCTCTCCAACCTGAGGTTTGAAGATGTGGGTGGTCGGCGTAGTGCCAAGAGGTCTCATCCATTGCCCTTCATGGAAAAGAAGCGCTGTTTTTTCCTGCGCACCGGCAACTGATATACGGAACTCATGTTCCGGATCAATACCCAGGGGGGCACGCGCCAAATTTGCCAGAATGCGCTCGATATCTTCTTCAGTTACGGGCTCACCTCTAACTTCCATCCGCGCATCTGCCTGCACATCATCAGGAAGGAATTGCATTGCTCCAACACAATCGCGACCTATTTGCTCAAGCAGGCTATAGGCATCAGTGCCGCCAGCACCGGTACGCTCTGCCACTATGCGCCTGATGTTTGGGTTGTCCGGCAAGAGATTGTCAAAGACTGCCACGACGGGTTCGCCACGATATGCGGTTTTACGTAGCGCTAACGAAAGCGAGACCGCAAAACTATGCTCCCATTCCAGCCATTCTTTCACGTACTGGAACTTAATTGCCCCGCTCGTCTCTTTCTCCAAACGGCCTACATGCCGGTTGTTGATCAAAACGTTTAGTGGTGTGTGTGTCTTCCTGCGTGCCATATTAGAATATGTCACCTATGGATTTTTTGGAACTTTTCCCCCGCGCTGTAAGCTTCATTTCCAGATCGAGTGTCGCCAGTAAACTAAAAATCGTTTCGAGCCTGGTCCCCTCTTTCCCGTTCTCGATATGCGAGATGGTTTTCTGCCCTGTTCCGGTGAGGTCGGCGAGCGCCTGCTGTGACATTCCACGCCGCACACGCTCATTATGAATGAGTGAACCGAGTTGTTTCGCTGATCTAAACATTTTCTGCATGACTGCCTCCCGAATTATATTATACCCCACAAGGTATATTATGGCAATATACCCCATAGGGAATATTTACGGTTTATACCCTAAAGGGGATAAAGCAGGTATAAACATCATCGGGACTGACAGCTTACGTCCATTGCACCGGGAATTTGCCCTGTCATGATCAACAAAAATTGAGCATGGCGACAACAAGACTTTGGTGTCATTTTTGACCAAGTACAATAAGACGCTAATCAGCAAGCCCGCAGTTGCTGTAATCGGGTCATTGCTAATCAAGCAAACTTAACACTAAAAAATTTGACGAACTTAAGAAAAGGGGAGTCAACATTGAATACAACATCAAGAATATATCAAGCACTACGAGGGCTGTTCATTGCCGCCATTTCGTTTGTTGCTCTGGCGCCCGCTCATGCGCAGGATGACGTTCAGGTTACTGCTCACAACTACGTCCGCGCAGAATCGGATCTTCAGATGACAGGCTACATAGAGGTCCAGGATAATTTTGGCAAGTTTAAGCATAACCGGGAGCCCTGGGGTGTAGAGAGCCGAGTTACCGTTCGGCCAAACCGGGATACTCTTTACTCAATTGGCGTGTTCGATCTTAGCTCTCCGCTCACGATCCGCCTTCCGGATCCCAAGGGGCGTTATCAGTCATTGATGGCCATCAGCCAGGATCATTCCATTGGCTCTATTTATGGTCCGTCTGAAGTCACGTTGACTGAAGAGCGAGTCGGCACCCAATACGTGATGTTGGTTGTTCGAACTTTTATGGATCCGAATGACGAACAAGATGTGAAAGCTACACATCAACTTCAAGATGCAGTTGTTACGGAACAGGCCGATATTGGAACGTATGACGTGCCGGCCTGGAGCAAAGAGGAAGTCGAGCAGATGCGAGAAACGATAAACGTAGTCACCTCTACGGTTACCGATACTTCCAAGATGTTCGGCAAAAAAGAGGAGCTGGATCCGGTCTACTGGCTGCTGGGTGCCGCCTTCGGTTGGGGTGGCTTGCCGGCAGAGGCTGCCATGTACACGAACGTGGTCCCCGAAAAGAACGATGGAATGAATCCTCACACGGTAACCGTCAAGGACGTGCCGGTGGATGCCTTCTGGTCCATTACACTCTATGACGGCGAATGGTGTAAGGGACACAAAATCCAGAATTGTCATCGCCTACCACTATCTACTCCCTCCGTTTATGAACATCTGCTATAGGTAGTTGATTAAGTCTAGTTAAAGGCGTCTTCAATGTCCGATCCTGATAATTTGCTTAGTTTTTCAATCCAATGCAGAAAACTTAGAGCTGATGAGATATCGCGATAATCCTCCCGCGGTGTGTAGCTTTAGATTCCTTTCACTACCTGCCGATTTCTGTCAATATTGCTTTTATGCTAGATATGCTCATTTCCATGTCAGGCCTAATTGGAGATCAATATTTACCCGTGCCTAAAGAAATCAGAAGCCTGGCAGGGATTGTACGCAGTTTGATCCGAAATATTATGACTCCAGAAATGGAAAAAATCATTGATGATTGCGGTCAGGCTATACAAGATCGTCCGGATGAATTTAGCACAGAATGGCGAGATTATTACGCGACTGTGATTTCTCAAATGGAAAGTATTTATTGTCAAAATCGCGCGAATATATTGATGCGAGGTGCTGATAGCCGAAAAGTGAGCCTGGAGCGTTTTGAACGATTGTATAAGTAATTTTCTGCTTCACAGACGATTAATGTTACGTTCACAATTGACCTTATTTGTAAGTGAGGACGGGCGCGATAATTGACATTCTGTTATGCCAGTCGCGACCTTACACCTATTTTCCAACAGTCTCCTTGCCTTCACCGCCAAACCTTGTAGCCAGGAAACCAATCAGCAAGCCTACTAGCGCGCCCTCAAGGACGAACCAGAAAGGTGAACTTATGAAACCATTCTCTCCAAAGTAAGCGGTCATATACCCCTGCAGCCGGTCGTAAATAAAAAGCGTCAAAACAAAATTCATCCAGGCACCAATCCATACTGATCGAAACCACCAGGGCATTGGTAACTTAAGAATCGGGTGCCAGGTAAATACGCCAAACACGCCGATAAAAGCGCCCACGGTCGTATACCAGAATACAAATCCCCAGCGAATCATCAGATCTGTTTCGCCAAAGAAGTATGGCAAAAAGAATAAGCCGAGCAGACCGAAAAGAAAGCCCACCCCTTTACCAATTGCAATACGGGTAATCAGAGAAGGGTTGGAAAACATGTCATGCTCCAGTTGATGGAATCAAGGTTGAGCTTAGCAGCGAATCCGCCTTTTTCCATTGATTCAGATCATAATGAAAGATTATGGTAATTCGTGAAATGATATATTCAGCGCAATAAATGAGGCAGGATCAATTTTCAGGCTTTCAGATAAACTTTTTAGCAGGAAAAAGCACCATCAACAATCTGTATAAAAAACACATCTTGATTTTTCTACTGGCAGCGATACTTTGCCCGGCCATTGTTTTGGCTGGCGAAGCATCACATTTACTAATGGGCCGCACCGACCCGGTCTGGCAGGCGTTTGACAAAGCCGCCAGTGACCTTGCAATGCCCATATCCGACGGCCTTTGGCACGCTGTGCTTTTTTACACTACCGGTGAGATAGTTCGCCGTGCTTTACTTAAGGCCGGTGAACCGCCCTACACACCAATGATCTATGGAATATACAAACGCAGCCCCTGGGGACGATTTGAAGAGGCCATTGAAAGCAGTTGGCCGGCATATTTGGACGGAAAAACTGACCTTTCATCAGCAGCGATAAATCTGCTGCGATTGACCAACAACACAACAGAAGAATAAGAGGAATTTCAAAATGCGATGCTCAACTGATGATACGAGATTAATCGACACCAGCACTGATGACAAAAAAGGCTGGGTTTGCCCTGAATGCAGCGGTGCCTGGCTCCCATCGGAGTTTGTGAATTCTTTTGGTGACTCTCAACCTTTTTTTGTCGGTGATTTCTATGAGCAACTGGCAATCAATACCACCGGCTCTTCAATACGGGAATGTCCGGAGGGCCATGGCAGTATGGATTGCGCTCATTACGGCAGAATTGAGCTGGATTGGTGTGTTGACTGCGAAGGAGTCTGGTTCGATAACGGAGAGCTCAAGGCTGTTGCGGCCATTGCCGCCTCAGACCAGCCTGATAATAGCTGGCCCGCCATCATTCTGGAATCAATCCAGGCATTTTGGCCATTTGATAAACAAACGAATGAACTCTGATTTCAATTTTTTACTTGGCCGGGATGCTCAAATGTCATTTCTGATTCGCATGATCACCTCCATTGTTTTTGTACTGGGAGTTTTCGTTTCACCACCGATATCAGCACAAAACGGTTCAGCTGTTTCCGGTGAGTCCGATGAATTAGTCACTCTGATATTCACTAATGATATGGAAAGCGCCTATGAGCCCTTCCCTGCCTGGTGGCGGGATGACATGGAGCGTATTGGCGGCATTGCTGAGCTGACCACATTGATTAAAAACGTGCGCCGGGATGAGCCCAATGTGTTCTTGTTTGACGCCGGGGATATTTTCACCGGGGCACTGTCGACAGCTACCAATGGTGCTTTGATGTTTGAGTTCATGATCACCATGGGCTACGACGCCATGGGCATTGGAAATCATGAATTTGACTATGGTCACGATATTTTTGAATGGGAAATGAACCGTGCGCCCTTTCCTGTGCTGGGGGCCAATCTTTTCTATAAAGACACTGGCTTTCCTTACGCCCAGCCACACACAATTATTGAAAGGGGCGGAATACGAATTGGCGTTATTGGAATTCTTGGTCAGGATGCTGCGGGATCCGCTGTAGCACCGCGCCATATAGCTGCCCTTGATGTCACTGACCCGGCAGAGGTGGTTGCACGCTCGGTCCGGGAATTACGAGACGATGTTGATTTGATCGTGTTGTTGACCCATCAGGGCCATACAGCCCCTATGCAGACCGATGCGGAAATTGATCCACGCCTTGCCCGCGACATTAACAAAGACATTGCGCTGGCCGGCGCTGTTGCTGGAATTGATGTGATGTTTACCGGACATGCAGACGCAGGTACCTGGGTACCGGTGATCAATGAAGATACCGGCACAATTATTATGCAAACCTTTGGTCAGGCAACTTATCTGGGCTACTTGCAGCTGACCCTTGATGGTAAAACAAGGAAGATCAAATCCCATACGGGACGCTTGA
The DNA here is from genome assembly GCA_047614505.1 of Rhodothermales bacterium. Taxonomy (GTDB): domain Bacteria; phylum Pseudomonadota; class Gammaproteobacteria; order Xanthomonadales; family SZUA-36; genus JABDJL01. The sequence goes on from JBLHGQ010000006.1 coordinate 13,480, forward strand.
TTCCGGTAGATTCCGATCGATTGACCCCTGACCCGGTTATTGTTGAGAAATTTACGAAATACCGCTCGGCGTTCCCGGAACTCACAGAAGTCGTTGGTACTTTAGAAACGCGACTGAACCGTAAGTATTTCGATGAATCTGATATCGGAAATCTGCTGGCAGACGTTCTGAAGGAAGAGACCGGTTCGCAGATTGGCATGATGCACCCTGGTGGGATCCGAAAAGATTTTTCCGCAGGCGATCTCACGATTATGGATGTACTCGATACCAGTCCGTTTATCGACCCCGCGCAGCAAGTAGAGGCAAACGGCACGCAGCTTCGCGCCATTCTCGAGCAATCTTTAACGCTTGATCGCGGCTTGATGCAAGTATCCGGCCTTGATGTCATTTACGACATTTCTAAACCAGAGCGTCAAAGGTTGGTATCCGTGAAATTCAATGGTCGTGAGGTTAAAGCAGACGACATATTCACTATTGGTGTTTCCGGTATTATTGCCCACGGCATGGACCACTACAGTCAGTTCCTGGATACCAAGATTACCAAGGGGTTTGAGCCCCTGAATAAACTAACCATCGATTACTTTCGCAAACACGGCACCGTTTCACTGCCTCGCCGTGGTCGCCAGGTAGACCAGTCTCAGGGCAAACAAAATTGAGTGAACACAGTTCCAGCGCAAGCTGGAAACTACTGGCGATTTCAGTGCTGGTCATCGTGTTGGCCAGTTTTGTTGCCTCACAGGTACAGACCGCCGGTGGTCAAATCCAGTTGCAGGACATCAAGATTCCAACGCAAAATGGGCAATGGGTCGTAGCTGATCTGTTCAAGCCCCGGTCAGCCACCGCAGAAAACCCTGCGCCACTGGTAGTCGTGATACCCGGGTTCCAACGCTCAAAAGAAGCACTCGCCAATATCGCAATCGAATTGGCGCGGCGTGGAATTGTTGCAATCTCGATCGACCCTTATGCCCAGGGCAGCTCAAGTGCATCCTTGAGCAGGCGGGCCGCAACCACAGAAGGTTATGGCATGTTCGCGGTAGTGGATTACGCTGCAAGCTCAGCTAACCTGAATTACATCGACAAAACACGTATTGCAGCCACAGGACATTCGGCTGGTGGTAACGCGGCCATTCGTGGCGCCAGTTATTTTGGCAAAGAGGCCATTGAAACCGGCATGCCAAGCAAACTGCACTCGGTATTTGTTTCCGGGTATGTGCTCACCTTGACCAATGAAGTGCTCAATGATGTGCGCTCAAACGTTGGTGTAAGTTATGCCCTTTTTGATGAAGGGGCTTATCGTAACGAGCTTGGTCACGGTGATATGCGCATCGCACCGGAAGCACTGCGAGCTGTAAATTCAGGCTTGCCTACCGGCGCTTCACCTCTTTTGGAGGTCAAAATTAATAGCTACTACGGCGACCTTGGTGACAGAACTTTAAGGGTCGTGCACAACGAGCGAATACTTCATCCCTTCCAACCCTACATCTCTGAGGCCACAGCAAATCAAATCGAATACTTTGAAAAGGTGTTTGAATTATCGCCTGAGATCAGTAGTAATAATCAAGTCTGGTATTGGAAAGAGCTGATGGGAATAATTTCCCTGGTAGCAGCCATGATTGCCCTGGTTCCGCTGACGCGAATTTTACTTTCCACCCCCACTTTTCAACCGCTGTTGCACCCGGTTCCAGCCGCCCTGCCCGCTCCGCGAGGAAAGGGGAAGGTATTGTTTTGGGGACTTTTTGCAACAGGTGCACTCATTGCCTGTTTTACTTACATCCCAATGGCGGAATGGTCCCAGAAGTTATTTGTGGCAGCCTCCACCCGCCAACTTACCTGGTTTTTCCCCCAACGAATGAACAATGCAGTCATGCTGTGGGCAGTGCTTAATGGTCTCGTAGGTTTTTCCATGTTCTTCTTGGGCTACCGCTTCTTTGGCCGGAGCCATGGTGTATTGAGTGAAATGTGGGGCGCCAAAACCAGCTTGTCGGAGTTGGGCCGGACGTTCGCGTTGGCAGTTACGGTATTTATTATTTACTTCGTGTTTTTGTTCTCAATCTATTATTTCTTTCACGTCGATTACCGCTTTCTGTTTATGGGTGTTCGGGTTTTTCAGGCACCAATACTTCCATTATTGCTGATGTATGCACCGTTCTTCTTTATATTTTTCCTGTCCAATTCACTACGTGTAAATGGCGCCATGCGCGCAGATGGACAGGCAGAATGGAAAAGCATGCTCATTGCGGGTATTGGCAACTCACTTGGCCTGATTCTCATCATCATCGTTCAATACACAAGTTTCGCTGCAAGCGGTACGGTCTATTGGACTGATGGTTGGTTGTACGTCAATTTGTTGTTTGCGGTCGTGCCCATGATGTTTGTGCTGCCTTATTTCAATCGCCATTTTTTCCGCATGACAGGCAGAATCTACCTCGGGCCCATGATTACCTGCCTTATTTTTGTAATGATATTGATCTCAAATACGGTTATATACCTTCCACTCTGAGTTGATGACTGAACACCACAACATTTAAAGTACACTCCGATAGCCGAAACATTCACAGGTATTGATATGCCACATAAAGTTAGACTTATTCTGATTGGATTGGTTTTCATGTCCTTCCAGTTGTATGCAACTGAACCTGCTACAGGTCCGGTTATAGAAAATTTTGGCCCTGCATTCACCCTGCCTGAAGGCACATTTAATCTGCTTCCAGATCAGGAGTACAAAATTTTGATGGATATCGGGGAAGGCCCTGATGACCCGGCAGCGCTTAACCGTAATATTGAAACAGCCGCACGTTTTTTAAATATGCACAGCCGCAACGGCATCAAGCCGGAAAATTTGAAACTTGCAATTGTTTTGCATGGCTCGGCAACAAAGTCTGCTCTGAACGACGAAGCTCAGGCCAAAATTTTCGATGTGCCAAATGGAAACAAAGACCTCCTCAAGGCCCTGGGGCTAGCCGGCGTCCAAATATATGTATGCGGGCAATCGGCATATCATCATGGATATGGAGTTGAAGATCTGTTGTCTGAGGCCACGATGGCCGTTTCTGCAATGACCGCTCATGTTCGTCTGCAACAGGATGGCTATCAGGCAATTCTTTTTTAAATTCAAAGAACACAATCCAGTGAATATACTTGATTATATTAAAGTAAAGCGTAAACAGAGGTAATACAGACCGATTTATACCGCGAATTGCGTCTAAGATGTAAGTGCAGAACCGGTTATGACAAATGGGCGGAAGTAGTCGATGAAGACATTTTGCCGGGAACTATCATGCTGACCAATCCCATGATGGGCCAATTCTACTTCCAGGAATTTTGGGAAGATGAAGCAACCGATATGGGCAAGGTTCTGAGTTTTAAAACCGTTGATTCTTTCCTCTATGGCGATGTGGACGACTGCGTTGTAATTAAGGAATGGGTGCCTTTGGATCCGGGCAATGTTGAACACAAGTATTATTGCTATGACAAAGGACTGGTGTTGGTGGAAGGAAATGCGGGTGGCAAGACAGTCTTTGCCGATCTTGTTGAGGTCGTTTGGTGAGTGATTTCAATGTAGGCAAGACCTAACACCAAGGGAATGGATTCCCGTCATCTGGTGGCCAACAAGGACGGTTAAAAAAGGAACCCGCCCCTCGGCGGGGTTTTCTTTTTGGATTAGATACCTTTCGTGACAGCCTGCATAATTCACCAAGGATCCGGAGTATGCGCTGTAGATGGCGAAACAGTTTGGTAAATCGTTCGAAAAATCATAGCGATAGCTATGGCTTGAGAGGGGTTTGCCGAGATGTGAAGCCAGATGCTGTGCAAAACCGGATAGGACAAACTGTAGCATTAAAAAATCACTCAAACGCACTGTAAGGTCTCGAATTAAAATAAAAACTGTCAATATGTCGTCCGCCTTGGTGAAATATGCAGGCTAGCCTCCAGAGCCTGCTTAATTTATTCTGTGCGTTGTCAAACTTACTCAATGGATTGAGAAATATGGGAACTATTGAATCTGCTGCTGAAGAACTTGGAGGCCTGCGTTTGCCGCCGGACCTTGAACCGTTGGAAGTAGCCGGGCAGGGAAGTCATTCGATTACATTTCGAGCCGATTACCGCGGCGATATATTAGCCATGAAAGTCTACCGGCCAGCATCAATTGAACGGTTTCGAAAAAAGCACCAGGTCAATATTGCAGTTTATGAAATGTCTCGCAACCGGAAGTTTCGAAAGATTCCGGAACTACTGCCGTTTACGGCAAAGCCCATCGCTGTGATGGGTCACGACGGCAAATCAACGCTGATGTTCTTACAGGAATACATCGAAAATTTTCATTTGCAAGAGTTGGCTGAGCAAAATGGCGGCCTACCCGGCTCAGTGCTTGAAGCCGGAGAAACGATCGTCCGGGTTTCGGAGATGAATGATTTGCACGACCTGGAACTTAGCGTTGAGAATGTGATCGTCAGAAAGCAGTCGGGCGTCTGGTCACCCGTGCTTTTTGACTTTAATCAACCACCAGTAGCTGAAAAGACTTCAAACTCACTCTTTGCCAGGGCATTTAAAGGTGCCGGCAAAAAATCCAAACTAGATTATCAGGCGTTGGCGCAATGGCGCATTTGCTCCGAAAAATATAGCTAACATCAGGGTAAAGAAACCTTACCGCAACCCTTTTTTAAGGGCCAAACGCAGCCGCATTTACCTGAAAATGCACCCAGATGGAAGCGACGTAACCCAGCGCAATTGCCCATGACCATTTCAAATGAGCCAGAAAAGTGTAAATTCCACGCGCCTGGCCCATTACCGCAACTCCTGCCGCCGATCCAATAGACAACATCGACCCGCCAACACCGGCCGTGAGAGTCACCAGTAACCATTGACCGTGACTCATTTCCGGGTTCATTGCTAACACCGCAAACATCACCGGAATATTGTCCACAATCGCCGAGGCTATGCCAACCAGAATATTCGCGGTTGTTGGGCCCAGATCGGTATACATCAATTCTGAGCCCAGGGCGAGATAGCCAAATGCACCCAGGCCGCCGACACACAAAATCACACCATAGAAAAACAAAAGAGTGTCCCATTCTGCGCGTTGAAGGTTGTGATAAATATCGTAAAACTGCCTGTTGTTTTCCGGCTCACCATGGTGGACTGCGTTAATTCCCAGTACCGAACCTTCAACAAATTCCGAATGCATGGCGCTCTGGTCACGGCGTTGCAGGTAGTAGCCGAACAATTTCAGGAATCCAAGCCCCGTCATCATGCCAATCACCGGTGGCAAATGAAGAACATTGTGTGCTGAAACAGCCATCGCGATGGTTACAACGAATAATCCTGCAACGACCCAGGCACCATGCTGCAATTTCGCTTCTTCATGCACAGGCTCAGGCTGGCCTTTTGAAATCGCAAACATCAGAATAAATGCAGTCACCAGCCAATTAACCAGCGAAGGCAGAAACAAGGCAAAAAACTCGCTGAATTCCACCAAACCTTTCTGCCAGACCATCAGGGTTGTGATATCTCCAAACGGACTGAAGGCACCCCCGGCATTGGCTGCGACAACGATATTGATACACGCAATAGCAACAAACTTATGATTTTTCCCGCCAACTGCAATCGCGACTGTTGACATCAGAAGAGCCGTTGCCAGATTGTCGGCAATGGGTGACAGCACAAATGATATCCCACCAGTAATCCAGAATATTTTTCTCAGAGAAAATCCCTGATTAACCAGCCAGGCACGCAACACATCAAAAATTCCACGCTCTTCCATGGTATTGATGTATGTCATCGCGGCCAGCAAGAACAGGAACAATTCAGCAAATTCAAGCAGGTTATGGCGTACCAGTACTTCGGCCGTATGCGTGTCGCCATGTGCGGCATATGCGATGGCCACCAGTACCCAAATCAGCCCTGCAGCCACAATCACCGGCTTAGACTTTTTGAGGTGGATAGTTTCCTCGCCAATGACCAGCATGTATGCCAATACGAAAATCACCAACGAGACTGTTCCAGCCCAATAACCAGTGAGATTCATGGCTGCTTCTGCTGCAAAAGCGCTGGCAGGCATGATCAAGATAGCCAGAAAAAATGAGATAAAAAAGGACACTCGCTTTGTTATTCTACTGATCTTCATAAACACATTCCCTGATTCAACCACATCGGACAACAAAGCCGTATTGGGATTCGACTAAAACGCGTTGATACCGGTTAATTCCTTACCCACCACCAATTGGTGAACTGTTTCGGTCCCCTCATAGGTAATAACACTTTCGAGATTCAACATATGCCGCACCGGTGAAAACTCTGCGCTGATACCGCTCGCTCCGAGAATATCCCGGCTATCTCGCGCAATATCCAATGCCATGCGGACATTGTTCCACTTGGCCAGCGATACCTGGGTAGGATGCAATTGACCAGCATCTTTCAAACGACCTAACTGTAATGCCAGGACCTGGGCTGTTGTAATGCGCCGGGCCATATCTGCCAGGCGAATCTGAATAGCCTGATTGTGATTCAGAGAACGGCCAAAGAGCTCTCTCGTTTCGGTGTAGTCAATGACTTCCTGCAAGCATGCCTGAGCTGCACCGATCGCACCCCATGCAATGCCGTAGCGTGCCTGGGTCAGGCAACTTAAAGGACCTTTGAGTCCGGTTACTCCTGGCAGCATGTCTTCGTCACGGACCCGGACATTGTCAAAAAACAATGATGAAGTGACCGAGGCCCGCAGCGAAAATTTATGCTCAATTTCCGGAGCTTCAAAACCGGGCGTTCCTTTTTCTACAAGGAATCCGCGAACACCTTCATCTGTTATTGCCCACACCAGGCAAACATCGGCGATGGTGCCATTGGTAATCCACATTTTGGCACCATTAATAATCCAGTCGTCACCATCCCGTTTGGCATGGGTTTTCATATTTGAGGGGTCTGACCCCCCATGCGACTCAGTTAATCCAAAGCAGCCAATGACTTCCCCGCGCGCCATTGCCGGCAACCAACGCTCTTTTTGCGCATCAGAGCCGTAACTAAAAATGGGATACATCACCAGGCTGCTTTGCACCGACGCAAAACTTCTTATGCCACTGTCACCCCGTTCCAGTTCCTGACAAATCAGACCGTAACTGACGCTGTTCAGCCCGGCACATTCATAACCCTCTATCGAACTACCGAGCAGGCCCAGCTCAGCCAACTGTGGGACCAGTTCAGCGGGAAACCGGCTGATCTCGAAACAGTTCGAAATTATCGGGAGCACTTTTTCATCAACAAAACGTGCAACAGTGTCCTGTACCATCGCTTCCTCATCGCTGAGTTGCGAACGGATGTCATACAGGTCCATGGAATTCAGTTTTTTCATCTCTTATCCGGTCCAAAAATGCCTTCAGGCGCAATTGTACAGGCTATAATTGCAATTGTGTTTACTACCCGGATAAATCCCGAAAACAAGAGGTTCCGCAGCCATCTTCAATGCATTCTGCTATTGATATGGGCAACGGGTATGTCCGGCTGTGCCTCCATCGTGACCTCAGCAACCAGCGGTCTCGCGGATAGTTTGAGCTCAGCCATATTGAACCAGAATGATCCGGAAACGGTTCGTGATGGTGCTCCGGCCTTTCTTCTGATGTTGGATAGTTTCGTAGAAAGCTCACCCGGCGATGAGGCTACATTGCGGGCTGCAGCAGAACTGTATGCCGCTTATGGCATCGTATTTGTCGAGAATCCAGATCGGGCGCGCCGGCTAACTAACAAGTCCAGAGGCTACGGCAGACAGGCCCTGTGTTCTACCAGACCGGATAGTTGTGATATCTGGAATTTGCCTTTTGATCAATTTTCAAAAGCAATAGAAAATTTGGGAAAAGCAGATACTCAAAACCTTTATACCGTGGGGCTCACTTGGTTGGCCTTCATTCAGGCGCATTCCGCCGACTGGTCTGCGTTGGCTGAACTACCTAATGTTGAAGTAGTCCTAAGCAGAGTCCGGGAATTGGATAAATCTTTCCGGCCTGCTGATGTGGAGCATTACCTGGGGGTTATAAACACCTTGCGGCCACCGGCACTGGGTGGAAATTTTGACAAGGGCCGTGAACATTTTGAAAATGCAATCGCCCTGTCCGGCGGCAAAGACCTGAGCATCAAAGTGGACTTTGCCAATTACTTTGCCCGTACTTTATATGACCAGGAATTACATGATCAGTTATTGAATGAAGTGCTTGAGGCTGACCCCAATCAGGCAGGATTTACACTTTTTAATACATTGGCGCAAAGAGATGCGCAATCGATGCTTGAGTCAGGTGTCGACTATTTTTGAATATCAGGAAAACAAATTGAGAATGAAATACAGAATATTAAAAGCTTTGGCGCTTTGTGCGGCCCTGCCGTGGAGCGCCCTTGCGACCGCCCAAACACTGAAAATTGCCTCGCTCGCGCCCGAAGGGTCGTTCTGGATGGTAGAAATGCGCCAGGGTGCAAAAGAAATTACAGAACGTACTGACAGCCGGGTTAATTTCAAATTTTATGGCGGTGGCGTTCAAGGTAACGACAACCAGGTGCGCAGAAAAATGCGGATCGGCCAGCTACATGGCGCGACGTTCACATCTGCAGCTCTTGGAGATTATTCCCCGGATTCAGAACTATATTCTCTGCCAATGACTTTTCGGAATATTGAAGAAGTGAAGTACGTTCGAGAGCGTATGGATCAGGTCCTTCGCGAGTCGCTTGAACAAAAGGGAATGGTTAATTTTGGCTTTACAGGTGCCGGTTTTGGATATCTGATGTCGAACCAGCCGGTTGCCAGTCTGGAAGACCTCAATGGACAGAAAACCTGGGTTCAAGAAGGCGATGAAATTTCCTATGCCGCTTTCAAGGCCTTACAAATATCGCCTGTAATTATGCCTTTGACGGATGTATTGACTGGCCTGCAAACCGAATTACTGGATAGTGCCGCAGTATCGCCGGTCGGGGCGGTCGTTTTACAACTGCACACCAAGCTCAGTTACATCACTAACCTGCCCCTTTCTTATGTTTACGGCGCCCTGGCTATCGACTCGAAGCAATTTTCAAAACTTAGCGAACCTGATCAGATGGTGGTTCGTGAGGTAATGGAACGAATCTACGAAAAGGCCGATGAGGTTAGTATCACTGACAATATCGAGGCTCTCGCTGCGCTGGTCGAAAAAGGTCTTGAAATGGTTGAACCCAATACCACGGATGTCCCACGTTGGCGTGAGATTGTGCATGAATCTAACCTGCAAATAGCAAAACAGGGAATGGTTAGTGAAACGCTTCAACAGGAAATGCTTTCACACCTGGCTGATTTCCGTTCAGCACAATCCCAATAAATAATTTACCGTGCTGAATCGCCTCGAAAATGCGGGCAAGGCTTTTGAGAATGCCCTGCTTGTCATCATTCTTGGCTCGATGATTTTGCTCGCTGCCACGCAAATTATTTTGCGAAACTTCTTTGACTTTGGGTTTATCTGGAGTGATGAACTCTTAAGGATGCTGGTGTTATGGCTAGCGGTGGCTGGTGCAGTTGCTGCCAGCCGAAAAGACCGCCACATCAGTATTGCGTTATTGGACCGTTTCCTTCCACCTCCCATGCTGCGACTGTCCAACATTATTCTCGACCTTTTTACGGCCTCTGTATGCGGTCTGATTGCCTGGCATGGTGCTGCCTTCGTGCGCGATGGTTATGCATATGGAGATACCCTGTTGGGTAATGTTCCAGCCTGGATACCGCAACTTATCCTGCCTGTTGGTTTCGCATTAATCAGTTGGCGTTACCTCGTCTTTGCGACAAGAGGCATTATTGGCAAACAAAGAGCAGAGCGTGCGCAATGATAATTGCCGGCTTGGTTCTTGTGCTTCTCGCATTGTTAGGTGCACCGCTTTTTGCGGTGATTGCAGCAAGTGCAATGTGGAACTATTACAACGCTGATATCGACCTGCAGGCGCTCGTTATTGAGTTTTTTGGTATCGCTGAAATGCCGATCCTTTTGGCTATCCCGCTGTTTACATTTGCCGGTTACCTTTTGAGTGAAAGTGGAGCACCACAACGCCTGGTGCGGTTGACTCGAGCTTTGATCGGCTGGATGCCTGCCGGGCTTGCAGTAGTGTCTCTTTTTACATGTGCGTTTTTCACCGCGTTTACCGGCGCCTCTGGAGTGACCATTATTGCGCTGGGTGCCCTGTTGTTTCCTGCCATGCAACAAGCAGGCTACCCCGATAAATTCAGCCTTGGACTGGTCACATCTGCAGGTAGTCTGGGTCTGCTGTTTGCCCCATCTTTGCCTTTAATCCTTTATGGCGTTGTTGCCAACATCTCCATCGAAGATCTGTTTCTGGCAGGTCTGCTTCCCGGGTTTTTAATGCTGGCGATTCTATCCGGCTACAGCGTATGGAAAAACAAGGCAATCAGAATTCCATTATCCGATTTCTCCTGGAAAGAAGTCCGGGCAGCCTCGAAGGAGGCGATTTGGGAAATCCCTTTACCCATCGTTGTGCTGGGGGGAATTTACAGCGGATATTTCGCCATCTCAGAGGCAGCGGCAGTTACGGCACTTTATGTGTTGATAGTGGATTTATTCGTATTGCGGGAAGTATCGCTCAAACAATTACCCGGCATTATGCGTGAATCGATGGTGCTGGTCGGAGGCATTCTGGTCATCCTCGGAATGTCGCTTGCATCAACCAACTACATGATTGATGCAGGAGTGCCACAACAGTTACTTGCATGGATCAGCGGCTTTGTGGACAGTCAGTTTGGTTTCCTCATGTTGTTACTTGTGTTTCTGTTGATCCTCGGGGCAATTTTGGATATTTTCTCAGCGATTGTGCTGGTCGTCCCGCTTATTCTTCCAATTGCCCTGCAATATGACATTCATCCGGTGCATCTTGGGATCATCTTCCTCGCAACCATGCAACTTGGATACCTGACCCCCCCCGTTGGATTGAATCTTTTTATAGCCAGTTTCCGTTTTGAGAAACCAATCGGCACGATTTACATCTCAACTCTGCCGTTTTTTCTTTTTCTGATGGTCTCAGTGATCATCATTACGTTTTGGCCACAGCTTTCGCTGGTGTTCCTGCAATAAATCAGAGGCTCCTTAGGCCAGAGTATCGTCAGTGTTGTTATGGATCACCATCCACTCTTCGTAACGTTGATTCAAAATCCGGTAATCATCCTCGTCATCTACATCCAGACTCAATCCGCCGTATGGCGTGGTAACCAGTTTTACTTTTCCGCCCAGAACATCACCAACTGATTTTTCCACTCGTGTTTTAGTGTTTCCACCGCGTAACTTTTTATACATCCAGCCTTTCCCGCCAGCAAGCATCAAGGTTAGTTGTAAACGCATGGTCAGCCACGCTGCGCCCCAACCTCCGGGCTGACTCAAAAAGTTATAACCAAGCAAAAGCACATTTCGCCAATCAACCGCTTTTCGGAATGCAAACCCTGTCTGCAGGAAATCCTGATGAGCAAGGTTTCGAGGACGTGCCACATAAATATTGGCCAGTCTCATGCGCCCATAACTGAATTCAACGTAGGGCCGGATGATTCCCGGTTCGTTGCCTTCAGGATAAAACGCGTTCACGCCCGATTCCTCGGCCAATCCGACCAACATGGCAACGGGATCTTCCGGGTCACAGTCCTGCTCAGCACTTCGATCAATAAAATCGTCAACCGACCGACCTGAGATCAACGGAAGGTCACAGGAAGTAATCAACAAAGGTCGTTGATAGATCTGCTCTAACGGAAGGTCGGCATAGCGATTTTCTGAAGCGTAAATACCAGCCCAGGTATTGGTCAGCATCTTGCCTTGCTGTTGGACCAGGCAAACGCGGGAGGGCATGCCAGCGAGTGCAACTCCTAACTGCTCAACCGGGCCAACAACGAAGATGTGATCTATGTGCGAAGCTGCCAGCAATGCATCAACAACATGGCGAACGAGAGACCGCTCAGCTACTTCAAGAAAAGCTTTGTTCTTGCCAGCGATCAGGCGTTTGGGATTTCGGTGGGTGCCAGCAAGAACGATGGCATCGAGTTTATGTGGGTACGCCGGGTGCACGGTAGCCGTTGCATCCTCGCTTTGCGATTCCGCCAGCTTATCGTTCAGATCTGACCCATTGTTGTGTGTTGCCGTCATTACAATCTGAAATTCTTACCCTGTTATGGCTTTAAAATAGTATGTTCCATATTATGCACTGAACACGCGCATGGAGTACTCTAGAAGCCGTCGGCGATATTGTCTTCACAATCAACATCAAGTTCTCAAATCGGGAGGGTTACAAAGTGGAATTATCATTATTTAACGATGGTGGAATGGCGTTTTTGTTGCGCTGGGTACACTTTTTTGCAGGCGTGACCTGGATTGGGTTGCTTTATTATTTCAATTTCATCCAGGGTGAATACTTTAAGGCAGCTGATGGTGGTGCCAAGTCCGATGTAATCCAGAAACTGGTTCCCAATGCTCTTTGGTGGTTTCGCTGGGGAGCGATGTTCACATTCTTAAGTGGGGCCGGAATTATTTACCTGAATAATCTTCAAGGACTTGGAATATCAATTGGTGCAGTACTGGGTACATTAATGTTTCTCAATGTATGGCTGATTATCTGGCCCGCACAGAAAATTGTCATTGCATCTACCAAGCAGGTCGCCGATGGCGGCGAAGCCTTGCCAGGTGTTGCTGCGGCCCTGGGTAAAGCCGGATTGGCATCCAGAACCAACACGCTATTTTCAATACCCATGTTGTTCTTCATGGGGTCGTTCAGTCATATTGGTGGAATGCAGGATAATGTTCATTCTTTGAGTGCGACAACATTAATTCCCATCTTTGGATTGATTACCGTTTTACAGTTGAATGGCATGTTTGGTAAGACCGGACCATTTACGACAGTGAAAGGTGTCATTCACAGTGGAGTTTGGCTGACTGCAATTTTATACATCCTCGCTGAATTGCACTAATAGAAACTTTCTCGATAAAAAAGGGCCGGTTTACCGGCCTTTTTTTGCAGTATTGATCTATTTTTAACCAATTTAGTTCGCTTCGTCGCAAACAAATTTAAATGAAAGTTTTGGTGTTCTTTATTAATTCATGAACTTGTAATTCTGTCCTGATGTGGTGAGTGAAATAAAGCTCTTAAACAGCACTTTTTTACCTTTGACATCACACCCGTTCAGGGGTAACTTGATCCCCCCGTTAGATGAAACCCACCGACCGAAAGGCCGGGGTCGCAAGAAGGAAAAAGAAGGCCGCGAGGCTGGAAAATGACTGAAAGCGAGACTGTTAAAAGGCCGACCCGCCTGATGACAGGAGGGGGAAAGAAGACGGACAGCGTTCAGGTGGTATTGGACGCGTCACCCGGACCGGGTTCTGCCAAAAGAAGCGGTCAAACCAAAAAGGGTGGCTCGATAGGGAAGCGCGATCCCTTGAGATAGAGGTGAAAGCCTCGATAAAGAAAGGCGGGAGAGAGACTCGCGACTGGCAACCGAAGGGCAGACGAAATGCGGAGTCAGACAAAGTTGGGAAGGCCTTGGAGGATCTGCAGTCCACCATTATAGGAGTTCCGATACTTTCACGACGGAGGAGGCGCAAGCCTCCTCCGTTTTATTATGTGCTTGAAAAATATAAATAAATTCTTTCGATTGTTGCAAACCTCATTAAATTAAATTCATTATTTCTTGCGCAAAGTATTCGAAGCTCTGTTATTGACTGTTACCTCTGACACCCTCGGGAACATGGCAATTGATAATAGAATGAACGCTCGTCTAATCCCTTATATATATCCGAAATGAATTGGGCCACTAGCAGGTCTACTCATTGTGTCAAAATAAGGCATGGAAGCAGGACAATACCAGGTATGAGCATTGACAAATCTGAACCGATAATCCGCATCAGGAATCTGGTATTCACGCGCGGTAATCGCACCATTCTGGATAATGTCAGCATGGATATTCCCAGGGGCGGCATCGTTGCGATTATGGGACCAAGCGGAGCGGGTAAAACAACCATCTTGCGTCTTATTTCAGGTCAGCTCAGACCGGACAGTGGAACTGTTGAAGTAAATGGGCAACTGGTTTCAGACATGTCCAGAAAACAGCTGCAGAGATTTAGGAAAGATGTCGGATTTTTGCTGCAAAACGGGGCCTTGTTTACCGATCTTACGGTATTCGAAAATGTAGCCACACCTGTCAGGGAACACACTAATTTGCCAGAGCCGCTGATACGTCGTCTGGTGATGGCAAAATTGCACTCTGTTGGCCTTGGTGGAACTGAGGAATTAATGCCACATGAACTGTCCGGAGGAATGGCCCGAAGGGTTGCTCTGGCAAGAGCAGTCGTCATGGACCCGAAGATTGTGTTGTTCGATGAGCCTATGACCGGACTGGATCCGATTGCTATTTCTACGGTTAGTCGTCTAATGAGAGAGACCAACGATTCACTGGGTCTGACAAGCATTGTGGTTACCCACAACGTAACCCAGATGACAAAACTGGTGGATTATTGTTATATCATTGCTGCCGCGAAAATTGCGGGTGAAGGCCGGCCTCATGACCTGACCCAAAGCACTAATGCCAGAGTTGATCAGTTTATGAATGGAAAAGTGGAAGGCCCAATTCCTTTCCACTATGACTCAAGCGGCAAAAATTGGAACCTGTTGGCTTAGGCTGTCATATGACTGAAGAAAGCAAATATCAGAGAATTCTAGGGCCTCTTGCACAGACAGGTCAGCTGGGTGTGTTTTTGTTCCGTATGTTGGCTGGATTCAGATTTTCATTTGACCTGCTACGCAGCACACTCCAACAGACCTACCTGGTAGGCGCACGCTCATTGGTCATAATTATGATCTGCGGGTTTTTTGTCGGCATGGTACTGGCACTGCAGGCCATTAACGCTCTGGAACAGTTTGGTGCCTCTGATCAAGTCAGCCTGCTGGTTGGAAAATCTTTGTTCCGGGAACTAGGCCCGGTGTTGACTGCCCTGCTATTTGCCGGGCGTGCAGGAACCGCCATTGCAGCGGAGATTGGCCTGATGAAGGCGACCAGCCAGATTGATGCCATGGAATTAATGGCCATAGACCCCATCCAGCGTATTGCGCTGCCGCGATTCTTAGCTGGTGCACTTTCTGTGCCTTTGCTAACTGCAATGTTTAATGCACTCGCCATATTGGGTGCAGTTATATTTTCTGTCGGTGTGATGGGACTGGATGTCGGTATTTTCTGGAGCAAACTTCAAAGCGGGGTAATTTTCGACAAAGATTACCTTGGCGGAGTTTATAAAAGCATCGTTTTCGGAGGAATTGTAGGCCTGGTGGCGGTTTTCTTCGGATACAACGCCAAACCAACCGGTGCAGGTGTAGGTACCGCGACTACCAATACAGTTGTGTTGAGTTCTGTGTTGATTCTGATTTTTGATTTCATCATGACTTCGTTTTTTGCCTGAGCGGCGAATAATCGTTTTTAGGAGACAATATGCGCCCGAATTATAAAGTTGAAGTAGCATCCGGTGTATTCCTGATGCTGGGTATCGCGGCCCTGATCTGGTTAGCTACTCAGGCCACCAATTACGGCCAGGAAATAGGGGACGAAGCCTATTTTGTGACAGCTCGGTTTAGCAATGTCGCAGAGCTGAAAGATCGTGCACCGGTAAAAATTGGCGGTGTTGCTGTCGGTTTGGTTGAATCCATCACGCTGGATCCAATGACATTTGATGCCGTGGTTGTTCTACGGCTTGATAGCCGTTATCAGGACATTCCTGCCGACACCAGCGCTTCGATATTGACCTCCGGTGTATTGGGCGACCGCTATGTTGGTTTGGAACCTGGCGGCGATATCGATGTCCTTCAGGATGGGGACGAATTATTTATCACCCAATCCGCAGTTGTTCTGGAACAGCTGATCAGTAAGTTTTTATTCAATACGCAGGGCGAATCCGACAACGACACCGGTTCTGAGGGAGATTAGCAATGAAGAAACGCCTTTTGAAATTCGCAGCACTCGCGATGTTGATCATCACGGGACTGGCAACGGCGAATGATCAGCTAGAAGACCCTTCTCACTTGATCACGGAGACCGCCGGAAAAATTTTTGAACAAATTAATAGTCAGCGAGATGCAATTAAGGATGATCCTTCGATAGCAGAAGACATCGTGCGTAGCGACCTGCTTCCATTGATGGATATAAACTATTCGGCACGCCTCATCCTTGGTCGAGAAGCGCGAAATGCCAGTCCTGAACAACTTAGTTCGTTCGCCATAGCCATGAACGATTTGTTGATTAGTCGCTATGCCAGTGGCCTTCTGGAATTCCGCAGCAAGGAACAAATCGAAGTACTGGAAATGAGAGGCCAGATCAATCCAAAAGCGACACCAGTTAAGACACGCGTTCGTCTCGATTCAGGCGGACACGCCCTGGTTGACTACGTATTTCGAATGACTGATGAAGGCTGGAAAATATTTGATGTTGTAGTTGAGGGGATTTCTTACATCGTTTCATTTCGAAATCAGATCAAACAGGAAATCGGTGTAATTGGCCTGGACGCGGTAATTGAGCGGATTAGCCAGGGCGACCTGGATCTGGCTGGTTAATCATGTCTTTGCAGGCCAATCAATCAGGTGAATTGAGTGTATCGGGTGCATTAACCTTTGAATCAGTTGCCACCGTGTATGCGCAGTCACTATCTGTTCTTTCAGATTATTCAGGTGCAATTGATCTGGCTGACCTAAGTTCTGTTGATAGCGCCGGTCTGGCTTTATTACTGGAATGGCAAGCGCTGGCACAGTCGCATGGTGCCCGCCTTGTTTTCGAAAATGCACCATCAGAACTGCAGCGTCTGGCTGCGCTTTCCAATTCAAGCGAATTGCTGGGAATTACACAAGCACCGCACATCGATGGAGATGATTAAAATGTTTCCGCGCTATGACTACACTGCTATCAGGCAAGTCTCAGTAGCACTGATTATTACAATATCTCTTGGCGCATGTGCCGGCACCCAGAATCTCCACACTGATCCTGAGAATGATCCCTGGGAAGGTTTCAACCGGAAGATGCACCGTTTGAACTCTAACCTGGATACGGTGATCGCTAGACCGGTAGCGAAGGCCTATCAAAAAGTAATCCCAAAACCGGCCAAGAAGGGCGTCAGCAATTTCTTCAGAAATATCGACTTCCCGGTTACTTTCATTAATCAGGTTCTGCAAGGTGAGTTCAAAGAAAGTGGCATTAGTACAGGGCGTTTTATTATTAATTCGACTGTTGGTCTGCTGGGTCTGTTTGATCCCGCCAGCAAAATGGGCATTCCCAATTACGATGAGGACTTTGGCCAGACTCTCGCCAAGTGGGGATACGAAGATAGTCGTTACCTGGTTTTGCCGCTGTTTGGGCCATCGACTTTAAGGGACGGCATGGGCCGCAGTATTTATGGATATGCCCATCCGGTGTCCTACTGGGCGCGGGAAGACCACTTTTATACGCCACTGGTGCTTGACATGATCCAGACCCGAGCAGCGTTTCTAAGTCAAGATGACGCCATGGATGAGGCTTACGATGAGTACACCCTGATCCGGGATGCCTGGCTACAAAACAGGCAATACAAAATATACGATGGCGAGCCCCCGCTGCTTGATTATGACTCCTACCTTGATGAGCTTGAGGAACAGGAATAAGGAATCATTAACCAGTCAATTCACCTGCATTTCTTGTTAGATACATTGCCTCTGGGATGAGCTGGCGACGTTTACCCATTGCTCTACTTCTTTTGCTGCAAGGCTGCGGCGAGCCGGATTCTGCCTTAGATTCCCGGCAACTGAAAACTTACCGGCACTCAATGGACGGTGCTCCCGGTTCGCTGGACCCGGCTCATGCCAGCTCCGTTTATGCCAATTTTCTGGTGGTCAACCTCTACGACACGCTTTACCGCTACCAATATCTGGCCAGACCCTATGAGTTAACACCCAACCTGGCATCAGGCATGCCCGAAATTTCCGATGACGGCCTGGTTTATACGATCCGGATCAAGCCCGGAGTCAAATTCATCGATGACCCGATTTTCGCGCAAGGTGTTGGGCGTGAGCTTACCGCCGAGGATTTCGTTTTTACCTTAAAGCGTCATTTTGACCCTGAGACAATATCTCAGGGTGCATGGCTATGGCAGGAAAGAATTGTTGGCCTGGATGAATGGAAAGTTAATGGCTCGCAGTACACGAAAGAGGTAGCCGGATTAAGGGCAACTGACCGCTATACAATTCGTATTGAACTATTGAAGCCTTTTCCACAACTGGTGCATACATTCACGAGTGGATTTTCCGGGATTGTAGCTAATGAGGCGGTTGTACATTACGGTCGCGAAATGGCCAATCACCCGGTTGGTTCCGGGCCATTTAAGCTTGAGCGCGTCGACAGTGCACAGGCGGTACTCTCCAGAAACTCTGGTTTCCGCCAGGAAGTCTTCAGCCTGCTTGATGAAGGGTTTGATTCGGCTTTACAAGGTAATCTGGGGCTAGAAGCACTGGAAGGTCGATCTGCACCCTTTGTTGACCGGATTCATATTGATTTTATAGCTGAAGATGCCGCCAGGTGGAATGCGTTTTCTTCAAACGATATTCATTTCCTGAAAGTACCGATCAGCCTGTTTGATAGTGTGCTGTCGAGCCGGAATCCGGTCGAGGTAAAACCGTCAATTCTGGAACAAAACCGATTTAGTTCATCCCTGGAGTCAGGTTTTGTTTACACCAATTTCAATCTCGATGATGAGCGTATCGGCTATCATCCGGACCCATCGCAGAACGAGCGTAATCATGCCCTTCGATGTGCCATTATCAAGGGCTTCGACTGGCAAAACCGGAACGAAATCTTTTATTACGGAATCGGACAGGTATTTCCAGGGATTATCCCTCCAGTTACACCTGAATTCGATGCATCGATTGAGCACTCATCAGTTGAGCAGAATCTCGAACTGGCGCGGGAATTGCTTCGACAGAATGGATGGAATGAAGAAACTCTGCCGGTTCTGGAATACGGTTATCCCACCAGTGTGACTGAACGGCAGATGTTTGAGCAGTTTCGTAGTTTCATGTTGGAAATTGGCTACCCTCGAGAAAAAATTCGTCCAAAATCCTATGCTACGTTCGGAGACTTTTACAGGGCATATTCAAATCGAGAAGTGATGCTTATCACTACCAGTTGGACTATGGACTATCCTGATACCGAGAATACGCTGCAATTATTTTTTGGGCCCAATATGTCGCCCGGTTCCAATTCCGCCAATTACAATAATGAGGAGTTCAATCATCTTTACAGGACCAGCGCAGCAATGCAGCCATCAGCAGAACGAACCAAAATATTTCAGCAGATGAACCAATTGGTTATTGACGACTGCGTAGCTATTAGCGGAATTTCTCGAAATCTTTTATTTCTATGGAATAAAGAGGCAGTCATGCTCCCTGACCGATCCTTTGTCGGCGGTTATTTTTTCCGTTTCGTTGACGTCATTCCTTCTGCTAACGGGAACTGATGAAGGTTTCGCAATACATCGGACGAAAGTTACTTGGCGGCATTCCACTACTCATCGGCGTGACATTTGTCAGCTTTTTGTTAATGGTCTATTTCGGGCCGGATAAGACCTACGAATTACTAGGCAAAAACCCCAGCCAGGAACAAATCAGGGAAGTAAGGCAACAGATGGGTTATGACCAGCCTTTTCTTTCCCGCTATGCACAATACATCAGAGAACTTGCCACGCTGAACCTTGGATTGTCAGAATCTTCGGGGGAACGTGTGAGTAAAATGATGGCGCGCACGATTCCGGTTTCCATTGCACTGGTGCTGCCGGGATTCGTATTGGGCAATGTTCTGGGCATTTTATTTGGGCTGCTTGCAGCATGGTATAGGGGCCGTTGGCTGGATAAGCTCATCATGGGCACCTCAGTAGTCGGTATGAGCATTAGCTTTCTGGTCATTATCATTGCGCTGCAGATCTTGCTGTGTACGCCATTTGGCTTGAACCTGTTTCCGGCACGCGGCTGGGAAGTTACTGACATTGGCTCGTACTTTTACTATGTCACGGTTCCTACTCTTGCGATCATTTTTGTCACCTTAGGCTATAACACTCGATTCTACCGTGCTGTAATGGCTGAAGAACTCAGTCGTGATCATATACAAACCGCCCTCGCCTATGGTGCCTCTACTTCAGAGATACTGTTTAAACATGTACTCAAAAACAGCCTGGTGCCGGTACTGACCCGTCTGATGTTTTCCGTACCATTGGTAATTATCTCCGGCAGTTTGTTGCTGGAAAGTTATTTCGGAATTCCCGGTATTGGCAAAGCTACTTTTGAAGCCATTACCAGTGGTGACCAACCAATTCTGAAGGCAGTTGTTGGCCTGACAGCTGTGCTATTTGTTATTGCACAACTGCTAATCGACATTTTATACCGGTTGGTTGATCCTCGATTGGCAGAATCATGAGCCGGACCACCCAACATTCGGCGATAATTCGTACGATTGAGTCCAATCGCTCCAGGCGTGTGTGGAATCGATTAAAAAAGAGCCGCTATGGCATGACCGGGCTGTTTATTGTTCTGCTTTTCATGCTGATCGCATTTGCTGCCTGGATTGGCATCATTGGCCAGAACTGGTCACAAATCAGCGGTGGCCGTTGGGAAGGACCCGGAGCAGAGCATCTGCTGGGCACCAACATGTTGGGTCAGGATGTGATGGAGCGCGCGATATTCAGCACCAAAACGGCATTTAAAGTCGGCCTGCTGGTTTCCATACTTTCAACGGTGCTCGGTGCCACCTTGGGTGCGCTGGCAGGCTGGTTCAGCCAAAGCTTACTTGACGAAACCATTTTATGGCTTAAAGGTGTGTTGGACTCTATTCCGTTTTACCTGTTTGTGGCCGCCGTGGCGTTTGCCATGCAGGGAAACCCATGGGCCATGCACGTTGCCATGATTGCAACATTCTGGACCAGCACCGGCCGTCTGGTCAGAGGCGAGGTAATGCGCCTGAAGAATCGAGAATTTATCGAGGCTGCGAGAAGTATCGGCTTGCCGGTGCACAAAATTATTCTGCGCCACCTGTTACCAAACACCATGCCTGTGCTACTGGTGCAAAGCTCTCTGGTTTTTGTCGCCGCAATCAAAACAGAAGTTATCCTGAGTTTCCTTGGGCTGGGTGTGCAAGATGGTGTTAGTTGGGGGCTGATGTTGGCTGAAAGCACCCAGGAAGTACTGGCCGGTCAGTTTGCAAACTTTATTGCCGCCTCTGGCATGCTTTTCCTGTTATTGATGGGCTTCAATATGCTGGCAGACGCATTTCAAGACGCCTTTGACGAACGCGCCAGCTTGTGAGCACACCGGTTCTAAAAGTCCGTAATTTGAACATCGCTTTTCGCGGCATGAACGGGCTTGAAGCTGTGGTCGACGGAATTAGTTTTGATTTGTTCGCCGGCGAAATTGTTGGTCTGGTCGGTGAGTCTGGCTGCGGAAAGTCGGTGACAGCAAGGGCATTAATGGGTTTGCTACCAGCACATACAACAAAGACCAGCTCTGTATCAATGCAACTTGCAGGCAAAGAATTATCCGGCCTGGACAGCCGGGGCTGGAGACAAATTCGTGGCCGCGATATGGCGATGATTTTCCAGGAACCATCCACTGCACTGGATCCGGTATTTACCCTCGGGCAGCAGATAAATGGTGTATTGCGCCGTCATCAAAATATATCCCGTTCTGACGCAAAATTGAAAACTATCAGTGCATTGGAAATGGGTGGATTTACGGATGCCATGCAGGTGTATCACGCCTACCCGCACCAGTTATCGGGTGGCATGCGGCAACTTGCAATGATTGCGCTGGCGATGGCAACCAGGCCCCGCATCCTGATTGCTGATGAGCCAACAACCGCGCTGGATGTAACCACCCAAACTCTTGTGCTTGAACAACTAAAGCACTTGCGGGATGAATATGCCACGGCCGTACTTTTGGTAACCCATGATTTGGGCGTGGTTGCCCAATCATGTAGTCGTGCAATGGTGATGTATTGTGGAAGGCTGGTAGAACAATCTGAATATACTGAGATGTTTCATCACCCACGCCACCCTTATACAAAAGGTCTGCTGGAAGCTGTTCCGCGCATTCACAGCGGATCCGGAAATTATGCGAAAGCCATTCCAGGGCGGGTGCCTTCATATAAAGAATACCCCCCAGGCTGCCATTTTGCTGAGCGATGCAGTCGGGCCGATGACCTTTGCCTGAAAAAATACCCGCCCATCGAATATCAAAATAATTCCCGGGTAGCATGTCATCACCCCCTGGGCTCGAAATGAAAACTTCGATTCCGATAACGGATACACCCGAAAAACTTTTGGTGGTTGAGCAACTGAGCAAACATTTTGGCCTTAAAAATGGCCTGTTTTCCCGGCGCGGACCGTCACTGCCAGCCATCGATCAGGTCAGTCTTCAAATTGATGCAGGGCAAATTTATGGACTCGTAGGCGAGTCCGGCTCAGGTAAGAGCACGCTTGGTCGGGCCATTTTGCAGTTGATCAAGCCGGACGCCGGAAAGGTTTTTTTTCGCGGTGAGGACCTTTGCCAGGCGCAGGCGGGTGATCTGAACATTGCAAGAAAAAAAATGCGGTTTATTTTCCAGGACTCTTCAGCTGCCTTGAGTCCACGAAGAACCATTTTACAAAGCCTGCTTGAACCCCTTGAGCAATATGACACTCAAGACCCGTCCCAACACAGAGCCAAGTGCGAGGAAGTGCTGGAAACTGTTGGCCTTGACCAGGACGTGTTGGGCAGACTGCCGCATCAACTCTCCAGCGGACAAAGGCAGAGAATCGGTATTGCGCGAGCAGTATTGACCGGGCCTGATTTGATTATTGCAGACGAAGCCGTTTCAGCGCTGGACGTTTCGGTACAAGCCCAAATTCTCGACCTGATAAGAAAATTGCGATCGGATCAAGGTATCGCATTTCTATTTATCTCGCATGACCTCGCAGTAATTTCCCAGGTAGCTGATGTTGTGGGCGTTATGTTCAAGGGTCAAATTGTAGAATCCGCCCCAATGGCTTCGTTGTTTGAGCACCCTTCTCACCCCTATACGCAGGAACTATTGGCCGCAATTCCCAGCCCCGACCCCGCTATTACAATGAAAACAGTACACGTAAAAGCCGGGCTATCGCGCGAAGCAAGCACCACGGCCTGCGTTTTCGCTAACCGTTGTGCCAGTGTCATGCCACAATGTAGAGATACACAGCCGGATAATATTGCCTTAGCATCGGGTGACCATTTTGTAAAATGTCATCTCCTTGCATAAATGATAAGCAGCATTGCTGAACAAACAAAAAAGCCAACCACTATGAAACTTCGTCAAATAAGCAAAACTATTTTTCTATGCTCCTTGTTGGGATTGATGCTTTCATCCTGCGCCAGCCAGGGTGTGCGAGGCCAGTCGCCATTTGTCCAGGTGAATGGCCTTAAACTACAGGATCAGCTGGTGAGCCTCGATCTGGGTGTAAGAAATGTCAATTCCGACGCAATTTTCATAGAACATGTTGAGTTTTCAATATCACTTAATGAAACCAGCCTGGGAGTTTATAAGGCTTCATCGCAAGCAAATGTGGTCGCAAGTGGAACTGAAAACCTGCGCTTTGAGTTCACGGCAAGCCCTGCAGGTATTGATTTGCTGAATGAGTTACAAACCGCCAGCAGGCCAAACCTGAAGTATTTGTTGGAAGGTGTTTTGCTCGTTACGGATAACGGGGAAATGAAAGTAAAACGCAAGGGGCATATTTACCCCGTACCAGGGCGACCTGGCCAGTTTCGATGATAAATAAGGCCGAAAACCTCTTAATTGACGCCCTTGTTTTGGGCAGGTAGTCTACAGACCACTGCGATAGGTACCTGAACTGGAAAAACTATGAAAATCAGCTTTGATCTCAGCGAGTCCGACCTGGAGCATTTCAGGGAAGTAATGGCAAAAGCACGCATGGGCTACGCTCATCTCAGCACCCAGGAAATCATAGATAATGCCAGTAATTTGATTGCGGTCGTCAATCGCTCAGACACGTCCAGTTTTATTCGTAACCGGGTAAATGAGCTTGAAACTCTCATTGGAATGGTGGTTGATAAAGGTTGGGGCATTACTGAGGAAGACTACAAAAGAGTTATTGACGCTCTAGCTTACTTTTCAGAAGCAGACGACCTGATTCCCGATGATATACCCGGCCTGGGCTTTCTCGATGACGCCATCATGATTGAACTGGTGACACGGGAACTGGAACATGAAATCCAGGCCTACAGGGATTTTGTTGTGTTCAGAGCAGCTGAAACAGCAAGAAAAGGCGAAGATGCAAGCGGCCTGGACCGTGCTGATTGGCTGGAAGAACGCCGCCAGCAACTGCACTCCAGAATGCGCAGAAGACGCCGGCGCAGTGGTGGTGGCGACGGTGGAAAGTCACCTTTCTCTCTGCTTTGAGATTTATTCCCACCCTGAATTTCTAAGTATGCAGGTGTTGTAAAATCTTGTCTGAACTTGCCTACAAGCGAATTCTGGTCGCGATTGAAACCGATGCCACCCGATATCATGGCGAAAATGCCAGCAGGCCGGTTTTACTTGAGCCTTTGGCGACCGAACAAATACTCGCACACATCTCCACCGATCTGAAAAACCAATTTCCCGAAATTTCGGCCTGCTCAATTTGCCTTGCAGGAGCGGTATTCGACCAAACCCAGTTGATGCGGCCTGACTATCCCATTTATGAATGCCTTGAAGATTTAAGCAAAGCGAAGCAAACCGGTAGGGATTTTGAACCCGCACTCTTGGGCATTGGCTCGCAAGCCGGTCGAATGGCCAACTCGGATCTCCAGCCAGATGATGATATTCCATTGGGTTTGTTACAAATTTTGCCACTTGTATTTAGCGGAGATCCGGCATTGGTGGATGGAATTGCCGAATCGATGGAACACCGTTTTCTTGAAAGCGGTCAGCTATCGGCCCATTCAGCCAAAGCCCTTGAATCGCACTTTGAAATTGCTGTCAATCACGCCAGGTTCATGACCGTTACGGACCTTAATGCAATGCTCAATCTCCAGTTGGAACATTTTGGGTTTCTTCCTCTATGGCAGTTACTTGATGCAGCCATCAATCAGCCAACAATTAACCTGGAAGTAACAGGGCGCGAGGGACAACTATTCAAATGGACCGGTACCGCGGTTCGTTGCACCTTTGAGACCTTCGATTACTGGGCTGGCCAGGGGCAAGGTAAAACTGTTGCGGCGCAAGGGCAACTGCTGGCCAAGGCGTACTCTGACTGGACCCGGGGCTATCGCCAATATTTGACTACCCTGGCTGCACATGCAGTCCCGTTGGAACAGGTGCGGGCAGATGATTCATCTCAATTGCTCAATTCTACCTACCTTATAGAAGCGTCCAACTACCAATCACGACATGAGGCGCTTCAGGTGACCGAGCACAGTTCAGGCGAACTTGGCACAGTGGCAGTTTCCGTGGTCGGTGAGTCCGGTCTGCAACATTACTATCCGCTTGTGTCATCAGGACTGAATGACTTGCATGCCGCCATCAGGGATGAGTTTGGGGTCTCTGGCGGGCTTTCATTCCCAGGTAGCATTCTCTACGACGAGTCCAGCCGTCAGCTTCGGCCGGATACTACCCATTCGTGATCAGCAATGAGACAATAGAAAACGAATCAGTAAGTGTGTTCGTCACCGACTCTCAGATTCACGGCAAAGGCCTGTTTGCAGGCACTGATATCTCAAGAGGTTCCTACATCGGGTTTTACCAGGGTGAAAAAACTCTGGAAAATGACGTGTATGTTTTATGGGTCAATCAAAGCGAAAAAACACCAGATGGTGAAGAAGAAATCTGGCTCGGGTACGATGGCATTAACGAATTGCGCTACCTTAATCATAGTGCGCAAGCGAATTGCGAGTTTGACGGTCAGCATCTTTACGCTTTGCGCGATATTGCGCAAAATGAAGAACTCACTTTTGATTATGGTGAATGGTTTAGCGTTGAGCAGGACTGAATTCAAATCAACTCTTGATACTCGGTCTTCTCTGCCCCATTTTAGTACGCATCAAATAACGGAAATGACCTTATGAGCCTTAGCGAAGCAACACGCGAACGAATCGAGCAACAATTGCAGGTGGACCGGGTGGTCTTGTTTATGAAGGGAACCCCACAAGCTCCTATGTGTGGCTTTTCGGCAAAAACAACCGGCATGTTGGACTCCCTGCTGTCTTCCTATACAACGGTAAACGTTCTGGAAGATCAGGAGATCCGCGAAGGCATTAAGGAATTTGGAAATTGGCCGACCATTCCCCAACTGTATATTGATCAGGATCTGGTTGGTGGCTGTGACATCGTCACTTCAATGTTTAACAGTGGTGAGCTTCACGAAACACTCGGCCTGGAAAAACCGGATCGCACACCGCCCGATGTCAGTATTACTGAGTCTGCTGCAGAAAAAATTCTCGAAGCCATGCAAGGCCATGAAGGAATCGGCCTGCATTTTCACGTAGATGCCAACTGGCAGTCACAGTTTAACCTCGCACCAGCACAGGGCGACGAAATTCGTGTTGAAAGCAAGGGTATTAGCCTTTTGTTTGATTCAGCGTCAGCACAGCGAGCCCGAGGTGCGGTTATTGATTGGGTCTCGACCATGCAAGGTGAAGGCTTGACCATCAGCCTGCCCTCAGCACCCGAGCCTATTGATCAGATGAGCGTCAGTGATTTGAAGCAAAAACTGGACAATGGCGAGGTCATTCTGGTTGATGTCCGTGGCGACGATGAACGTGCGATTGCCAGCATTGCTCAGGCCAGGGCAATGAACACTGAGGTGATGGCCGAAATTGAAGCGATGCCCAAGGACTCGGCATTAGCCTTTATTTGCCACACCGGTGGACGCAGTCAGGTCGCGGCAGAGCATTTCCGCAAACAGGGTTTTACTAACGTAAGCAACGTTGCAGGTGGAATCGATGCCTGGTCGAAAGAAATCGATCCTGAGGTCGCTTTGTATTAATTCCGGAGAATTGAATATGATCAAGTCATTATCACTATTAGCGATTAGCAGTTTGCTGAGTATGTCAGCACTCGCGGGCGAGAATCCTTCCTCGCTTGACGAAGTACTGGCAGCTCAACCGGAAGAGGTGCAGGCGCGATATGGTGCAAGACACACCAAAGAAACGATTGAGTTTTTTGGCCTGAAACCCGGCATGACCGTGATGGAAGCATTGCCCGGTGGTGGTTGGTATTCGAAAATTCTGATCCCCTATCTGGGCAGTGAAGGCCATCTGATTGGCGCTGACTATGCTGAGGACATGTATCCCCGTTTTGGTTTCTTCGCGCAGGAAGAGCTTGATAAGAAGAAAACCTGGGTCGTTGACTGGACTGCTGAAGCCAGTGCATGGATTGAAGAAGGTGGGGCTACGGTATCCGCTTTTCAGTTGGGCTCAATGCCTGATGAAATGAAAGAAACCGCCGATGCTGTGTTCCTGGTTCGCGCATTACATAACCTGGCCCGTTTTGAACCAGAGGGTGAATACCTGACTAAAGCAGTCGAAGATTCGTTCAATGTACTCAAGCCGGGTGGTGTGTTGGGCGTCGTTCAACATAAAGCCCGTGATGAAATGCCTGACGACTGGGCCAACGGTTCACGTGGATACCTTAAGGAAAGTTTCGTTATTGAAACATTGGAAAATGCCGGATTTGTTCTGGAAGCCTCCAGTGATATGAACAACAATGCAGCCGACCAGCCGACTACCGATGACATCGTCTGGCGTCTACCACCGACGCTTGCCACCAGTCGTGAGAATGAAGAACTAAAAGCCGAAATGACTGCCATTGGTGAATCAAACCGGATGACATTGAGGTTCCGCAAGCCGGAGTAAAATAAAGTCGCTTTCCGACCAGGAGTCGGACGCCTCGCTTAGCTGAATTGAAGTTTCATTTGGCAACCGCAGGTTTAGTAAGTAGGCTTGACGGCAATAACCGTCACTCAGAATCCCGAACTTGTCCTTATTCAACGAACTCAAGCGCCGTAATGTATTCAGAGTAGGCCTGGCCTACGCAATTACTTCCTGGCTGATCGCCCAGATTGCAGGACTGGCCGCCGACAGCTTCCTGGCACCTGACTGGGTGATGAAAATGATCATCACGATCCTGTTGCTTGGTTTTCCAATTGCCATGGTGATGGCCTGGGCTTACGAGATGACGCCGGAAGGTCTGCGGCGTGATGCAGGAGATGATGCCGGTAGCTCTGCGAATGCCAGCAAACTGGACCGCACCATCATCATTGCCCTGGTCGCAGCACTGGCTTACTTTGCCTACGATAAGTTTGTTCTCGATCCCGGTCGCGATGCTGCAATGCTGGAATCTGCTGCTGTGCAATCCACGGCTGTCGAAGTCGTAGCTGCCCAACCAGTAGATATTGAAGAAGTACAGGCTCAGTCCATAGCCGTATTGCCCTTTGTCAATATGAGCGCCGATGCTGACAACGAATACTTTTCCGATGGTTTGTCGGAGGAACTACTCAACCTGCTGGTAAGGATTCCTGAACTTAGAGTTGCGGCAAGGACCTCATCATTTTCCTACAAGGGCAAAGACACCAAGATTTCCCAAATCGGCGAGGAACTGGGCGTTGCCCATGTGCTGGAAGGCAGTGTGCGTAAGTCCGGCAACCAGATGCGCATCACCGCGCAGTTAATCAAGACTGATGATGGTTTCCACCTGTGGTCGCAGAGCTATGACCGGACCCTGGACGATATCTTCGTGATACAGGACGAAATCGCTGCGGCCGTTGTTGATGCACTCAAGGTCACTTTGTTGGGAGCAATGCCTGAACAGCGGACAACGGACCCCGAAGTCTATGCTCTGTACCTGCAGGGCAAATATTTCTCAAATTTCAGGGATGAAGAAAATCTGGAAAAGGCCATGGCTTTCCTTGAGCAAGCTCTGGCTATTGACCCCGACTATGCTCCGGCCTTGGTTGCCACAAGTTTTGTTTATGGAGCACAAGCCCAATACGGGGTTCGATCTGTAGAACAAGCCTTTACTTTATCCATGGCAGCAACGGAAAGGGCCTTGGAAATCGACCCCAACATGGCTGACGCCTGGGCCAATATGGCGTATTTATTGCGGGGCAGATCAGACTGGAGCGGCGCCAAAACCGCCATTAACAAGGCCCTGGAACTCGAATCCAATAATTCCCAGGTAATTGGTGCGGCGGCAACCCTGGCGGGCACATTTGGACAACTGGACAAGTCCATTGAACTGTTCGAGCGAAACGTAAAGCTAAATCCACTGAGCTTGTCCAGCATCAGGGCACTGGCGATTCGATTAGTTTGCGCTGGCCGCTATGATGAAGCACTTGAAATGCTAAACCGGGTTTTGCTTATCCATCCCGATTTCCCGTGGCTTCACCACATCTTTGCTGAGGCTTATCTGTTGAAAGGTGACGCTGAAACAGCTTTGGGTGAATCAAATAAGGGCCCGGCCAATCGTAATTCTGCTTTCCTGAAAGCCAGGATTTTTTCGACGCAGGGCAGAGAAGCGGAGGCGCAAGCATTGATCTCGCAAATGCTGGAAGGCCCTGCCGATCTGTCACCGCTTCCCATGGCCAGAACTTATGCCTGGCGTGGCGAAAATGATCTGGCTTTTGAATGGCTTGAAAAATTGAGTCGACAAAGTAACTCTCAATTGGCGCTTTTCCTGATAGAACCGTGGTTCAGAGGCCTTGTAAACGACCCGCGTTATGCCCTCTTTTTAGATAAAGTCGGCTTACTGGAAGCCTGGAAGGCCATGCCGCCTGAATACGGCGGGCCAGCCAAAGCAATAAACTGAACGTCCCCTACTGGACGAAAGCTGAGGTCTGGTTTTGAGGGTTACTTAGTCGAATTCAGCGATCACCGGTGTATGGTCTGACGGACGTTCCTGAGTGCGGGGTTCGCTATCGATATAGGCAGCTGTACACCTTTCGGCCATGGATTTTGAAGCCAGCACAAAATCGATTCGCAGGCCCATTTTTCTGCGGAAGGCATTCATCCGGTAATCCCACCAACTCCAGGTTCTTTCTTCCTGCTCAAACAAGCGGAACGTATCAGTAAGGCCAAGGTCGAGCATCTTCTTCAGAGCATCACGCTCCTGATCACTGCATAGAATTTTGCCCGCCCATTCTTCAGGGTCATGCACGTCCCGGTCTTCCGGTGCAATATTAAAGTCCCCCAATACTATGACGTTTTCATGGGCTTCTATTTCTGCCCCAACAAAATCGGTGACTTTCTCCAACCAGTGCATCTTATAGGCAAATTTCTCAGAGCCCACTTCAGACCCGTTGACCACATACAGGTCGATCACCCGCACATCCCCGTAAGTCGCTGCCAGAATCCGGCGTTGCGGGTCGTCAAGACCGGGAACGTCGGTGACCATATCGGTTCCTGGTTGTTTGCTCAGAATGGCGACCCCGTTATAGGTCTTTTGTCCCGAGAAAAGAGTTTGATAGCCCGCTTCGAGCAGCTCATCCGCCGGAAAGCGCTCATCCGGCAACTTTGTCTCTTGCAAAGCCAGGATATCGGGAGAGGCCACGTCACACCATGCAAGCACGTGCGGAAGCCTTACATTTAGAGAATTAACATTCCAGGAGGCAATTTTAAGCATTATTTGGACCAAATGATTACGCTGTACCAACTACCGATGTTAGCATGGACTTGTCAAAATCGAAGACTGAAACCCTGAGGTCAAACGAAACCAGTGAAACCCGGAAAAACCGGCATTGCAAGACTGATAGATGCCTGTGGCTACACCGGGAAAGGTCTCGCTGCTGCATTCAGGCATGAGGCTGCATTTCGGCAGGAACTATTGCTGTTTGTTATTCTGACCGGGGTTTCGTTCTGGTTCGCGGCATCTGTATTTGAATGGTTGGTACTAATTGTACCTCTGTTCATTTTGTTGATTGTTGAGCTGCTAAACAGTGCAATCGAAAATACCGTGGACCGTATCGGAAGTGAACTGAATGAACTGTCCGGCCGTGCAAAAGATATGGGCTCCGCAGCAGTTATGATCAGCTTGATACTGATCGCGGTGTGTTGGGGCTCCATTTTCTGGATTCATTATCACAGCTGACTCTATGACCATTGAATGAAAGAAAAAATCATGAAAAAACAAACAACACCTCTCTTATTGATCGCTGCTATTTTTCTGGCCGCACTCGGTATTTCCGGCTGCGCGTCGATGAATAAGCAAAACAAGGCCCTTGATGAAACCCTGAAACAGTTCGAAGTTGTGGTCCGTTGGAGTCAGTGGGATGGTGCGGCTGGTTTTCTATCACCTGAGTACCTGGAAGCCGAGCCTATTAGCAACCTGGATATGGACCGGTTGAGGCTATTTCAGGTGACCCGATACGAGGTGCGCTCTGCCGTACCCTTTAATGAGGGAATGGGATTTAGGCAGGTTGTTGCACTTCGTATGTTCAACAAAAACCGGGCCGTGGAAAAAAGCCTGCTTTATCCACAGGAATGGCATTACAACGAAGAACATCAACGCTGGTACCTGCACAGCGGCCTTCCTGATGTGACATCTGCAAGATAATTATTAAAAGCTGAATGCAAACCGATCAAAACGACCTGCTGCAAAATCAGCCACCCTCATTCACGGTAAACGAAGCGACTGCCATTGCACTTGAACATTATGCAGTTAAGGCAGATGCCAGTTCTTTGTGGAGCGAACGTGATCAAAATTTTCGATTGTTAACACATTCTGGTGATCAGTTTGTCCTGAAGATTGCCAATTCTCTGGAAAGTGTCGGGGTAATCGATTTTCAGACCCGTGCTTTGGAACACATTGCGAAAAATGATCCGCATTTACCGGTTCCCCGAACGATCGTAACCGTCAATGGCGGGGACTACTGTTCGATTCATGATGCACAGGGCCGGTCTCATATGGTCCGCTTGATTAGCTGGCTGGATGGCGAAATTATTGATGAAATGCGAATCGGACCGGAACTGCTTTGCGAGGCAGGACGATTACTGGCAAAACTGGGCATCGCTCTGTGCGGGTTTTCCCATCCTGCCGCAAACCATCATCTGATATGGGATTTGAAAAACTCCGGGGATTTAATAGATCTGTTGCCCAATGTTGACGAAGCTGAATTACGTGAATTGCTGGAAGAAGCTCTCAGTCTGTTTCAACACAGGGTGCTACCAGTCATTGGGAATCTTCGTGCCCAGATTATTCACGCCGACCTTAATCGCGGCAACATTTTAATCAGTGACGATGAATCTCAGAAAATAACCGGCATTATCGACTTTGGCGATATGGTGCACACACCCTTGATCATGGACCCTGCCATTGCGGCAGCGTATCACCTGAGTGAATCGGGCGACCCGCTTGGCCAGTCACTGCATTTAATTGGCGGGTACCACGAAGTGACACCGCTGGAACCGGTTGAAGCTGAAATATTGCTCGATTTAATGATCGCCCGGCTTTGTACAAGCATCATTGTTTCAGCGTGGCGTGTAAAGCTTTACCCGGAAAACAGTGAATACCTGCTCATTCATGAGCAACAAACCATAGCTGCCCTGAAGCACGCTATGACCAGTGATTTAGAGGAATCCCGAGGCAGAATTATGCACTTATGCGGTCACGCCTGAAACAGGCAACATCAGTTTAAAACCGATTGACACCCGCATACCCGGATAGTCTCTGGAAGGAGCTTCCGCCCCATGTTTCAGCATTGCCGGAAACGCGATCGCACGGTTCGGCACATAAGATACACACCTGGCCACATCCTGCCCATCGTAAAACATCAGGTTTCCACCCCACTCAGGCAGCCATTCTTGCAAGGGGTAATAAAGAAATGTCACGTCACCGTCATCCTGATGAATATTTCCTTTTTGGCATGCCAACTGCCCGTTCGCATAAATTCTTTTGTATGTGAAATTCGTGTTGAATTGCCCACATATGATTTTGAATATAGTTTCTGAAAACAATGGAAGTCTTTCAAGACCGTTTAAATGCCAAAGCTTTGAGGGTGGACGGTTATCTCCGACGATCACAGGCAATCGCCCAATACTCCAACCCGGGGCTCTCAATGCCTTTAGCACCTCGAGTTGAAGATCAGGAGTCAAGAAGTTATTAATGATGTTTATTTGATTAAGGTTTGCCATTTTTTTTACGCCTGATGGTTGGTTTATTCTCGCACATCGAACTCAGGCTAAAATCCGTAAACGCTGAAGCCCCCATCAATTGCAAGGCATTGGCCAGTGATGTAGCCGGCACCGGGCATACACAGGAATGCCACCGTGCGGGCAACCTCCTGTGGCTCCCCTATGCGGCCCATTGGGGTTCGGTGAAGAATATCTGCCAGATACTGGTCGTCATCCATTACCTGACGCGCAAGCGGCGTGTCGATATACCAGGGGGCAATTGCATTGACTCTAATATTATCAGCAGCCCACTCAACCGCACAGTTTTTCGTAAGCTGAATCAAACCTGCCTTGCTCATGCCGTATGGCGCCCCGGTTCTCAGGTGTGTCAGACCAGCCACAGAAGCATTGTTTATTACGCTCGCCGGAGCACCGGCTTTAAGATAAGGGTACAGCCGCCGACTTAGTTCAAAAGCGGAATTCAGATTGGTCTCTTGCACATGGCGGTATTCCTCAGAGCTGATATCGGCCATTTTCTTGCGAATATTAGTGCCCGCATTATTAACCAGTATCTGCAGCTCGCCCAAAGACTCGACCACGGCAACCACCTTGTCCCTGCCTTCTTGTGTTGCAATATCTGCAGATACGATTCGAACCTTACATGAGGGGGAACTCAAAGCGATTTCTGCCTTGATTTTGGCCAAG
>JBLHGQ010000007.1:0-45874 GCA_047614505.1 Rhodothermales bacterium
GATGTTTTTCATGAAATTTTCGGCCACACTCCCCTGCTTACAGACTATCGGTTTGCTGCATTTAGTGAGGCATATGGAAAGGCGGGGCTTGCAGCAGATAAGCGCGATCATGCCATGCTGGCCAGACTATTCTGGTTCACAGTGGAGTTTGGCCTGCTAAAAACACCAAATGGTTTACGCAGCTATGGTGCCGGCATCGTATCTTCGCCAGGTGAAATGATTTACGCCCTCGAAAGTGAATTGCCATTGCGTAAACAACTTGACCCGATAGATGTTTTAAGAACGCCATATCGTATCGACATATTCCAAACCATTTATTTTGTTATCGAAAGTTTCGATGAGTTATTTGAGTTGGCCCAGCAAGACCTAATTGCCCTAATTGAACGGGCTCGTAAAATGGGCATGCATACCCCCAGCTATCCTTTAAAAGAATCTGCCTGATTCAATTTTTGTCAGATCCGGCAAAACAGGAAAAAAGAAATGTCCACAGTTTGTGATCTAAGTGAGAAGCACTGCGTACCCTGTGAGGGTGGAGTGCCAACAATTGAAAGAGCCGAAGCAGAGACCCTGCTTCAAAGCCTTGAAGGTTGGAACCTGTCAGAGGACGGGAGCATGATTAACCGACGTTTTGAGTTCAGGGGGTTCTTTCGCACCATGTCATTCATTAATGCCATGGCCTGGGTGGTGAATGAACAAGGACACCATCCGGATTTTTCTGCCGGCTATAATTATTGCGAGGTGGGATTTACGACTCATGCTATTAATGGTTTGTCGGAAAATGACTTTATCTGTGCAGCTCGCGTAAACGCGCTACTTACAGCCTAGCGCTCTCCCCCGGCAAAGCCCATAATATTTCTCGGAACTTCAGTAGTATTTTATAAACCCTGCCTAAATACGCAGGGTTTCCTACCAGCCCCAGGGCTTCCTGACTGTAGATTGATTTGTGATGCGCTGACTCCCTGAACGACTCTGAGCCTTTGTCTTGCCAGCACTCCCTGAACGACTAAGACCGTTGCTGTGTGTGGGTCGCACTCGGATTGTAGTGTCGAAGAAACCCTGTTGATGCCCAACCGACCATTGTCCCCTACCACTGGACAGGGACATCATACTCCCTTCACGCAGGCTCCCCCGCGACAGAACCACTGTTTTGGCGTCCGATGACTTCCAATTACTGAAGGCACGAAAAAGCGCAACGATTGACACCGCAACGATTGAGGTCAAAAGCAATAATAATACATATGAAGTCATCATAATCTCCTGATCATACAACCACCAAACTCAGGCTCAACACAATTGTTGCAGCATCTACATTTGGGTCTGGAATTTGATCCCCTTGGAGATCCCATCTAAAGACCCGTGTCTTTTTACATCCCTTAGTACAAATATCATTCTAGATAATTTACAAAAAAATACTATTAAATTTTCCCTTAACTTCTGTAGTCTGAATGCCGAATAACAAGATAAAGCACTTACAAATCTGCTAAATTTAGTTGCGGAAAAATTCAGGCAAAGGATTGTGCGCCATATGGCCCTACTTAATATCAAAGTCCTGTCACTGAGTTTCCAATTTAATATGAAACTACCTGAAAAAAAGAGCTCCTGATGCATAAACAAGTGCAAAAAATTGCTGGCTTTCTGCGCGAGGTTTGGCGTAGAAAAGTCATTCGAACAGCAGGTGCATACCTTGTCGCAGCCTGGGTTCTGATTCAGGTTTCATCAGAAATTCTCAGCGCTTTTACCACCCCGCCAATTGTCATGCAGGTAATTCTCGTATTATTGGGCCTTGGTTTACCGATAGTTATGATTCTTTCATGGGTTTATGAAATTACCGCCAAAGGTGTGGTTCGTTCCGAAGAACTGGATGCGGTCGTTGAAGAAGAGGTCATCCAGCCCAAGTCAGTGCGTCGACGGATGACCATGCTTAGTGCCTCGATCATCATCCAGCCAGACGGCGGTCATTTAGATCCGGAAGATGTTATTGAAATCCAGCCGCGAGCCATGGAATTGTGCCGTCAGGTTTGCGAACGCTTTGACGGGCATCTTGTGCCGGCGAGGGGCGGCGAAATTTTGGCCTATTTCGGTTATCCAACGGCGCACGAAGATGACTCCAAAAACGCTGTCAGAGCAGCGCTGGGACTGGTCGCTGGAATGAAGCGGCTTGATGTGGACACCGATAATGAAGTGACGCTTCAAATTGGCGCCAGAGTCGCGGTACACACCGGGGAAGTCATTTCCGAGGAATTACCGGAAATTGGCGATAAAAAAGCTTCAATCGTTGGTGTCTTGCCCGGACAGGTAGCTGCCCTGATGGATTTATGTGCGCTGGACGAAGTCAGGATCACCAGCGATGTTCACCAGTTGGTTCGCGGGTATTTTGAAACTGAAGCCATTGAAGAGCCGGTATTGGGTGCTGGTCACTCCAACACCAAAACGTATCTTGTATTAAATGAGAGCGGTGCACGAAACCGGCTGGAAGCCATGGAAGAAGGTGAGCTCATGCCGATGGTCGGCCGCGCCCATGAAATGGGCATGCTTAAACAGAACTGGCAACGCTCCAAGGAAGGGCATGGGCATGTGGCAATTGTTCTCTCAGGAGGCCCGGGCATAGGCAAATCAAGAATCATTCATGCGATCAAAGAGATGGTTGCCGAAGAACATGATGCCTGGTTAATTGAGTTGTTCTGCCAGCCGATGATGGAGAACACTGCGCTGTCTCCAGTGACAAATTACTTCCGGGATGAGGTTCTTTGCCTGAATGAATTGGAATCCGACAAAGAAAGACTTGATGCGATTGAAGGGTTGCTGGCCGAGCACAACGAAGATCTGGAAGAAGCAGTACCATTGCTGGCCCAACTTCTTGATGTCCCCTTAAGCAATGAGTATTCGCCACCGGGTTTTTCTGCGCCGTTGGCGCGTAAAGCAACCCTTGAGTTACTCGTTACTTTACTCACTGAACGTTCAGACAGCCAGCCGGTATTGCTCATTTTTGAAGACTTGCACTGGTCTGACCCCACAACCGGTGAATTGTTGGCGATGTTGATTGAAGAAATACCATCCCATCAGATGATGTGCGTGATGACAGTCAGGCCGCCCTTTGAGTCTCCATGGCCTTTCAGTTCCAATGTGAATCAGCTCAATCTTGCGGGTCTCGAGGCGGAAGCAGCAACTGCTGTGTGTAATGCACTGTCCGCCACTCTACCTCAGCCGGTTATTGCCCAGATCACTGCCAAGGCCGATGGGGTGCCCTTATTCATTGAAGAAGTGACCAAGACAGTTATTGAAAGCGGTGCATTTGACAAGGAGTTGAGCGAGTCGGCGATGAATGACCTGATCGACAAGGTACTACCGGCTACCCTACAGGACGCATTGACTGCCCGCCTGGATCATCTGGGTCAAGCACGCAATGTCGCCCAGTTAGGAGCAACTATCGGGCGCGATTTTTCGCATGAACTCATCAGCCGTGTTGCCGATCAGATTAACCTGAAAAAACTGGATGAAAGTTTGCTGAAACTGGTGGATTCTGAAATTCTCTTCAAACGTGGATCAGGCCAGAAAACTGCTTATCGTTTCAAGCATGCAATGATTCAGGATGCTGCTTATCATCAGCTAATAAAAAAGGAAAGACAGCACTATCACAGGAACATTGCAGAATTACTTAGCGAAGACTTTCCCCAACTGTACAAGAAGCAGCCTGAACTTTTAGCCATTCACCATACCCGGGCTGGCCAGGGCGAACAGGCAATTCCCCATTGGCTGGCAGCAGGAGTTCGCGCCAATCGAAGTTCAGCCGACGTTGAAGCAATGTCTCATTTCCAGCATGGGCTGGATTTACTGGACGAGGTCAAAAGCAAATCAGAACGCACGCAACTGGAACTGGAGCTTCAGTCCGCCATGGGGCCTTCATTGATGGCCGTACGGGGCTATTCGGCTGCTGAGGTTGAGGTAGCCTATCAAAGGGCACATGAACTATGCGATCAGGTTGGTGAAACGCCCCGCTTGATTCCCGTATTGGGTGGATTGTGGGCTTACAACCAGGTTCGGGCAAATCTCGATGAGGCACTGGCATATGCGACCAGATTGCTGAAAATTGGTAAATCCACCAAGAATGATGATTTGTTGCTGGAAGCTCATGTGTTTCTGGGCGTAAGCAATTTGCACCTGGGATGTTTCAAAGAATCCATAGAACACATGCGGGCGGCGATCAAACGTTATGACGAAGGAAAACACGCTTCACATGCGTACATATACGGTCAAAACCCTGGAATGGCTGCACATGCTTATCTGGCAGACGCGCTGTGGCTGACAGGCAAGCCGGCAGAGGCTTTTAGGGAAGCACAAACCGCAATCAAACATGCCAGAAAAATTAAACACCCCCATAGCCTTGCATTTGCACTCGCGATTTCAGCGCGCATGTGTGTGCGTCACAAAGACGCAAAACAAGCAAAATTGTGGGCCGGTGAATCGCTCAAACTTTCAACGCATTATGGCTTTCCGGTTTGGGCTAACATGTCAAGAATCCTCCTGGCCTGGTCAGATTCTCAACTCGAAGGCGCCGAGGCTGGCGTAACCGGGCTCAAAGATACGTTGGCAAAGTACACTGCGAGTGGATCCTATAATTCCACTGCATGGTACAAAGGACTATTGGCAGAGATGTACGGCAATCTGGACAAAATTGATGAAGCAATGATGCTGATCGATGAAGCATTAGAAGAATCCGATCAAAAGGACCATCATGCAGGTCCTGAATTGCTTCGTATCAAAGCCTCATTGCTTTTGCAGCGAAACCAGCAGGGAGACCATCAGTTGGCAGAGGAAACCTGTCAATTGGCAATCTCCAAGGCGCAGAGTAGTGTTGCCAATGGCTGGCTGGTCGGTGCAAGCTTGTTGTTGGCAGAGCTAAATGTGCAAAATGACAATATTGAAAATGCTCGTAAAATTCTGGAGACAGGCCTTGCGCCTTTCTCGGATGAAGATCAAGGCCTGGTCCTTAATAAGGCACGGGATTTACTCAGGCAATACACGGCCTGAAATCAGTATTTAATGAAACCAGAACAGGAAAATCAAACATGACCAAAGTAGTTGTGCTGGGAGGCGGAATTGGAGGAATGAGCACTGCCCATGAGCTCATTGAGCGAGGCTATGAAGTAGATGTCTATGAATTTGGCGACTTACCGGGTGGTAAGGCAAAGAGCATGTATCACGGAAGCGCATCCGGGCCTCATGGTCGCTTACCTGCAGAGCATGGCTTCCGGTTTTTCCCCGGGTGGTACAAGCACATTGATCACACAATGAAGCGCATTCCATATCCATGGAATCCTGATGTAAAAACCGTTTTTGACAACCTTACAACCGTGGCTGAAGTGGGATTTGCCCGGTATAAATATGCACCAATGATGATGTTGGCTCGTTTTCCCCACAGCCTCAAGGAATTGGAAGCATCAATCAAAGAAATGTTTGATCATCCGACGCTCAATTTTGAGCCCGGTGAAATGGAGTTCTATGCCTCAAAGCTATGGCAACTCACAACCTCCTGTCATGCACGCCGGCTGTCTGAGTACGAAAAAATCGGCTGGTGGGACTACATTGATGCATCCAACAAAAGTGAGGACTATCAAAAGTACCTGGGCAACCTGCCACGTGCGTTGGTTGCTGCGGACCCGCATACGGTAAGCACCAAGACCAATGGCGATGTTCTGATGCAAATGATTTTTGACATGGGCAATCCTTTTGCATCTGCTGACCGTGTATTGATGGGACCGACCAATGAGATGTGGATTTTCGCGTGGTTGAAATACCTGATCGATAAAGGTGTGAAGTACTACATCAATGCAGAAGTCACAGAAATTCTGACCGATGACAAAGGTGTATCCGGCGCACGGATAGTGCAATCACGAAACCCGATAATCGATACCGACAACCCTGATGCAAACTATGACATAAGCCGTGTACTCGATCTCACTCGATACAAGATTACCGAGGTCGAAAAACTGACCGATAAGTCATTTACAGCTAGCGGTGACTACTACGTATCAGCCATGCCAATTGAGGTATTTGCGCCGATGACCGGCACTGCAAATACAGCAGATATATGCGCCGGCAAGAACAATGCAAGCGGCTTGATGAAACTGGACCCTGCCCTAGAGACCCTGCCAAAACTTGCAGATTGTGTCGACTGGATGAGCGGAATGCTGATGTACCTGAAAAAAGGTGCAATGAGCATGAAGGGCCACACAATCTATGTAGACCCGGGTACAGCGCTGACGTCCATATTCCAGAAGCAGTACTGGCCCAATATCGATATGTCCAAATATGGAGATGGAGAAACTGCAGACATACTTTCCATGGATATTTCAGACTGGACCAAATGTAAAGGCAAGTTAGGTACGACACTGGACAAGTACCCTGACCGCGAAGCGGTTAAAGCTGAAGTCTGGGAAGATGTTATTGAGAGTTTCCAGCATGCCGAGCAGCCAATGAAAGATTCGGATAAACATGACTGGTTCCTGGATCCAGCAATTGAGCCCATTACCGACCCAATGCCGGGCGGCAATACTTTCACCAATCGCACTCCCTTGCTGGTAAACCTGGTTAACTCCTGGTCATTGAGACCCGAAGCCCACACACGAGTGAAAAATTTGTTCCTGGCTTCAGATTATGTACGGACTTATACAGATCTCGCCACCATGGAAGGCGCCAACGAGGCTGCCCGGCGTGCAGTGAACTCAATACTGGATGTTGACGGTTCCAATGCACCTTTGTGTAAGATCTGGAACCTCCACGAACCGGATATTTTGGCACCCATGCGCTGGTGGGACAAACAACGTTTTGCCAAAGGTTTGCCATACACGCCGGCTCTTCCAAAATTTTCCCGCTTTTTTGGACGGATTTATCACAGCATTGGTAAAATATTCGGGCATTAAGCAGCCAAAAACCAATAATAAATGGATATTAAATGTGAATAGCACCGGCAAATTATTAAACGAAAGGCAGTACGGCAGAGATCCGATAGCTGACCACCTGGTCGAAGCGATCGTAGAACACGCAGGTAAGACCGGCAAAATGGAGCCCATTGAGGTGGCGCAAATGCTGTCGAACACTGCACGCTTCGGACCGAAAATGTTTCACGAGCTTTGTGACCATCATCCGACAATTGCTAAAGCCATGAAAGATTTCCTGCTGGCCACTCAAAGCAAGGTTCCATGGGCCAATAGGAAAGATCTGGCCGTTGGTAATCATCCTTTCGAGGAAAACGCTGTGCTTGGCTTTGTAGCACTAGGCTGTGTCAGCTTGCTTGATTGCTATTGTTGGGCCAACGAGGCCGAAGTATTGGGCCTTACACACCAGATGTCGGAACATCTTGAACGCCGCATCCCCGAAACCGCGCAATTTGTTATTGACGTGATGAGTGACAACGCCCTGATTGACCACGATTACGAGCATGGCGATGACTGTGACCCGGAAAATGCCCCAAAGGGCATCCGTGCAATACAAAAAATACGACTGATGCACGCCTTGATGCGCTG
This sequence comes from Rhodothermales bacterium, assembly GCA_047614505.1. Taxonomy (GTDB): domain Bacteria; phylum Pseudomonadota; class Gammaproteobacteria; order Xanthomonadales; family SZUA-36; genus JABDJL01. The sequence goes on from JBLHGQ010000007.1 coordinate 7,524, forward strand.
GCTAATTCTTTTCGATCCGGGAAATGCAAGCGATGCAGAAGGCGACGGCACGATTCCTGCGGCCTGGGAACATCTGATGCGCAGTCAGTGGTCGATACCCGTACAGGGCTATCCGATCTCGCAGACTTTTATGGCTGGGACACTACTGACTTTTTCGTGGGTAGTCATAAAAAGCATGCGCAAAATGTGGGCGACGGTCAGCAAGGAGCATGGCCTGGAATATCTGCATATCTGGAAAATCATCGGTTATAAACTTGGCGTTGACGAAGACTTGCTGGCTTTTTTTGACACTGAAGAATCAGCTGCTGATTTGCATCAGGCCATGATGGAAAATTACCGCGCTCCAACCCAACAAGGAGTGGCATTGGCAATGGCGCTGGAACGTTACATGGTCCGCAATATTGTTGACCACATTCCTGCGCACAAACTATTCGGCATGCACAAATTTCCACGTATTGCGATGTGGCATCTGTGTGGGCCAGATACGGCACGAACCGTAGGGATGGTACCAGGGCTTGGCGGCCGGACATTTGGCTGGGTAGTTTGGCAAGGACTGCGCACTGTTGGTTTTATGAGTCGGTTACCCGTTCTTAAGCACCTAAGCCTGCATATTTTTGCATGGCTTGGCCGTGCCATGTGGGGATGGCGGCATGCCGATGATGAAGTAGACCATAGCGTGCGCAGGCCACGTATAGTTGCCAGTCACGCGAATAAATGGAAGGTTAAACGGAAGAAATAAACGCGCAAATGAAAAATAAAATCAGGGATTTAACATCTGATTAAAGTAGGGGTTTAATAATCTATTCTGCGGATCCCAAGACTGACGAATAGACTCGAACTCCGAAACTTTGCCGCCAAATGCCGTGGTTAATAATTGCTTATTCAATTTTGGTGTTTGATTGAGCAACGGCCGTGCACCGCGTTCTGAACAAAACTTATTGAAAGCATCCATAAAACGCTCCCAACCGGGGCCGGGATTATCGGTTGGATCAATCGTCACAACCGCCTCATCCTCTGAATATGAAAACAGGGCGTTATTATCCCGGGTAACGTGATAACCAATGGCAATCATGTAGCTACGATAGCCGGTTGCCTGGTAGTGATTTTTCTCGAATTCAACATAGTCTTTTAGTACCAGACCGAATTCACTTGCAGGAAAACCCCACAGGCTGAATCCAAAAGCGCCTATCCCAGGGTTTGATTTATAGCGGGTTGTTTGATCGAAACCAATGGTCTTTTTAGCCCTTATAAACCAGTTCAAACCAAGCACCGCACCATGATAGAAAATCGCCGCGATCAGGTTCCTAAACCATCGTCCGGGTAGTTTGGATACAAGGTAGGCAAATATCGGCACAAAGTACGCCACACCCATGTTACGTAATTTCCAGACCCAACGATTGGGTTTTCCAGGTGCATCGGTCGGTGTCCTCACCTGCACAATGACCCGATCAATAAAAGTGAAGAGATAATAGGAAATGGACGCAGGGCCGGCCAGAAACTTCGGCAGGTCTTTTATGAATTCATCAATGGTGGATTTTTCATGCACGATGGAAATCGCTTGAATCTTTCGAATTCTGAAGCTCACTTCAGTCACAATCCCCAACAAACCATAGGAAGAGCGTGCAACTCGTAGTAATTGCGGGTCGCTACCGTCGATTTTAACTACATTACCGTCCGCTCTGACCATTGTCATAGCGGTGCAATAGGAACTGATCTGACCATAGCCTTCCGGAAAGGCAGCATCCTTGCTGGCACAACAGGCCGCACTTCCCATAGTCACATTACCAATCTCAAGATTGATAAAAAACTCCAGACCACGCTTTTGCAGTTCAGCGGAAACATCAATAAACAAAGCACCTGCCTGAACCCTTACTAATTCATCGGTAATTTCCAGGATCTGGCGCATTTTGTCCAGACGAACCATGGTGCCACCATCAGCCCGGGCACAATCACTGGTGGAATGGTAAGAACCATAGGGGCGCAAAGGACCTGGGTATGTCTTTGTGTCGAGGACAATATCTGCCAGTTCTTCAGTACTTGAAGGGTGCGCTATGCATTGCGGATCACATTGAACCGTATGAGACCAGTTAACAACTTTTGGCAAGTTTTATGCTCCGCTCAAATAATCTTAACTAGTAACGGAAAGCAAGCTGTAAGGCCACTGCCCTGGGCTGCTCAACAAGACCATAAAAGCCGGGAGTACCGAAATTACCACCAGCAAGTGGCACATCACTTGCGTAGCTGAGCACAGCCTCATCTGTCAGGTTTTTTGCAATCAGGGCAATTTCCCATTTGCCATCTGCCGAAGCAAGGGCAACTCGGGCATTGAGCTTGGTATAACTGTCCTGAATTGCATTTGGATCGAGTGTGGAAGTCAACATGTAATCGTCGTTAAATATCACATCCAAAACTGCGTTGAAATACATACCGTTGCCAAAGCTGATGCCATAGTCTGCACTGAGTGTTCCTGCGTAATCAGCAATGAACTGGTTGGACTGGCCCGCATAGCTGCAATTGATACCATCAGGAGCATCTGACGGTTTACCAAAATAACATTGGCCGGCAAATTCTTTGAATTCGAAATCCGAAATTGCGAGAGAACCACTAAGCAGCAGCTTATCTGTTGCTCTCCAGCGGCCGTCCAGTTCAATGCCTTTTGAAACTGCTCTTGCCGCATTTCCAACGTTAAAACCCAGAATGCCATCAAACGTGCTCACCTGCATGTCGTCAAACTCGGTGTAGTAGAGCGCAACATTCAGTTCAGCCACCCCATCAGCAAAGGACATCTTGCTACCAATTTCCAAGCTGTCTGCCTGTTCCCCACCGAATTGAAAAGCTCCCCCATTGGCGGGTGAATTGTTGGACCTGGCATCAAAGCCACCGGACTTGTCACCACGTGAAAATGCTATATAAGCCATCGTATTGTCATTCAGGTCATGCTGGAGATTGATGGAAGGCAGGAAACGGGTTTTGTCGATGCGGCCAGAAACCTGATGATTGGTAATATTAAATAATCCAGCATAAAGACCCTGCACAAAAGGCTGCAGGGGATCAGGGATAGGATTTAGATTTATATCTGTAATTGTTAATTGCCTGGCCCCCTGCTTTTCAATATTGGTCAGACGCGCACCCAGGTTCAGGCGGGTCCGATCGCTGATATTAAATGTGCCTTGAGCGAAGATCGCCATTGTTTCCGAGTCCTGATTCAAGGTTCTCGGTGTTGCAGTATTGGCCACAAGGGATCCTGCGCCCGGGCCTGCCAGTGCGTTGACAACCGGCACAAGCACGCTGTTTCCATCGACAAAAATGGTATCGAAAAACTTCAGATCAGTGGTTTCGTAATAGACGCCGACAATATAATCAAGTTTATTGCCCACCGGCGAAGTCAAACGGAACTCCTGGCTAAACTGTTCAAAATCCTCATTAAACAAGGCCGAAAAAACATTGCCGCCAGTGAAGTCGCAATCACAAAGCTCCGAATAGTCATACGATGCAAAGCCCGTGATACTGGTAAAGAGCATATCGCCCTTACCATGGTAATTTGCTGTCAGAACCGCTTCATCAGTTTGGTTATAGCTGTAATCTCCATTTGAGGAGCGAAGGTAATCCTGAAAATTGTTCGCCACTGTTGGTCCCTGGCCAAAAATTTGCAGGATTGTTGCATAGTTGATGCCGGCAAACGGGCCCCCAAGGGCAATGCGATCCTGAATAATCTCGATTTGTCGACCATCTACATCAAACTTGCCGCTTTCCACTTTCAGACTGAAATCAAGATTTTCGGTCGCTACCCAGTCCAAAGTACCACGCAGAAGTTGCTCATCCCTTTTCCCCTCATTGCGACCCAAAGTCAGATTGTTTACCCAGCCGTCAATCTCCCGGCTGTGAATGGCCAGGCGACCATTGATATTTTCAGATAGTGGACCGGAAATTACACCCTGGAATAATTTTTCATCTGCATCGGGTTCAAACAAGACAGTGAATTCAGCTTCCAGAGTGTTAGTAGGCCTGGCGGTCCCGATGTTAAGTGCACCAGCAATACTGTTTTTACCGAATAAGGTTGACTGTGGTCCTCTCAACACTTCGATCCGTTCAATATCAAGGAAAGGCATACGTGCCTGTTGTGCCCGACCGCGATAAATTCCATCTACATAGGCACCCACTGACTGTTCAAAACCCTGATTAATGCCGGAACCAATACCACGTATGAACAACAATGTTCCGATGCCGGTTTCAGTGACATTCAGATTCGGAATGTAAGACTGTAGCTCGTCGAGCTTATTCAATCCTGCAGCTTCAATCCGGTCACCGGAAAATGCAACGATCGAAATGGGAACATCCTGCAAGCTTTCAGTACGTTTTTGCGCGGTAACGACAATTTCTTCTAGAACCCGACCGGTTTCCTGGGCGTCACCATCCGCACCAGTTTGCGCATGTAATGTCGCAACGGGTGTAAGCAGTAATGCACAGAGTGCAAATACCGGAATAAATGGACTGGTTTTTAGTTTGTTCATCATGTGTAGTAACACCGCATGGGAGTATCTCGAACCAACACAGGCTCATCCCTTAATGATTTTTGGTTGGTGTCGGTCACCATACCGGATAATTCTATCAGTTCTTAATATAACACAATAGCTTACGCAATCTTTATAGTGTATCACTGCAAGAAATATTGTTTCCTAAAACGCAGTTTCCTACTTGCTTCGAAAAATGAGGCCAGCAAGCTGATTTTCAAACATCAATATCAGCGGCATCAGTAACAGAAAATACCGATTCTCAAATGGAGTAAGGAAAGACAGACCCAATACCACAACAGTCAAAGTAGTGATGGTCGATTTTGAACGGTGAACAGCTTTGAAGTCAGGTTTCTGTTCCTTCAAATAAGCAAAACGGGAAAGTAAAAGCAAGCTGAAATCAGCCGCCAGCACGATCCCCACGTACGTGATGTCTACGATTTCGGCACGAGACCAACCCGCACCATGCGCCAATGATTGTTCCAATTGGGCAATGGTGACATTACCACCGTAATCAAATACAAAGGTAGTTGCCCTGGGAATCAGACAAACCAGCAGAAGTATCAACCCTGTTAGCCAGACTGCGGGGCGGTTGTAGGTGGAAATGTATTCATTAATTCTGCGATGTTGCAACCAGAGAGAGAAAATGATGACGAAAGACATTGCATAGTCGAGCAACACCCCGACAAAGGAAGCCAGTGAAAACTCTGCGTCCAGTTCGGCTGGTATCTCTAGTGCAAGGATAGTTACCGCAATGGCATACACTGCATCTACAAACGCACCTACGGCATCTTTGCTCATTTTCATGGCTTCAATTTCTTCCTGTAACGATGATTACCACGGGAGCAATTCACCTTCTGCATGCCAAAAGGACCCGGTGTTTTCCAGATTTAATTCGTCCATACGTTGAATTAGTCCAGCAACTGCATGGGGCACAGGCACACCACTATTAGCAGTCATGTCAGTAGCAACCATGCCAGGGTGAATTAGCCCGACTGCGATGCCCCGTGAATGAAGATCCCGCGCCAGGCTAACGCCCGCAATGTTTACGGCAGCCTTGGACATTCGATAGCCGTAATAGCCACCCGATGAATTGTCTGCCAATGAACCCATTCGGCTGGTAACTATGCCAACTTTCGAGCCACTGACCAAATTGTCGCTCAGTGCCTTAGTGACTCGAAGAGGGCCAAGGGAGTTAACCCGGAACTGACGCTCCATTGCTTCAAAATCAAGGTCATCCAGGCCTTCCCTGCTCAGTATGCCGGCGTTGTTCATCAGCCAGTCAAATTGCCTGCCTTTGAACAAATTTGCCATTTCTGCTACTGAGCCACCATCTGAAACATCAATTCCAGCGACAATATCGACCCCGAGATGCTCCAGGCTCTCACTTGAAGACCTGCATACGGCAGTCACTTCTTCACCACGCTTGACCAATTGCCGACAAAGTTCCAGGCCAATTCCCCGGTTTGCACCCGTTACCAATACACTATTCACTGAATTCACTCCTTTAACCCGCATAATTCACCGAGGATCCGGAGTTTACAGTGTAGCTGGCGAAGCAGTTTGGTAAATCGTCTGAGATATCATAGCCATAGCTATGATTCGAGAAGGAATTACCGAAATGCGAAGCCAGATACGGTGTAAACCCGGTTAGGACAAAGTGTACCCCTGGAAAGTCAGTAAAAATCCTTGCAAACATTTGTTTGTTAACATAATTTTCAACATTCGATCCGCCTTGGTGAAATATGCGGGTTAAGTGACACAAGATGAGTAATTATCAGTCAAGCACACTCTTACAGGAAGCAGCGCAAAAAATATCAATCACATGTCCACAAAAAAGCCCGGCAGGTTTCCCTGCCGGGCTTGTTTTTTTATGCTTACTTTTCAGTCCTGTCGAAGTTCCACACGCCGATTCATAGCCCGTCCTTTATCACTGCCATTATCCGCGACGGGTTCAGATTCTCCATAACCCCTGGCAGAAAGATTAGCTGCGTTAACGCCGTGCGCGAGTAGTTCGTGCATGACTGCATTGGCTCTGCGTTGAGAAAGAGCGATGTTATAGGAATCGCTTCCTTTGCTGTCTGTATGGCCTGCTATTTCCACCACCAGATCGGGGTGACGCTTGAGGATTGACAGAGCATTTTGCACAGCATCCATGGATTCTGTGGTCAGCTTGGCTGAGTCAAATTCGAAATATATTCCCTTCAAAGTGTAGTGCTCAGCAAGATCACAACCCTCATTGTTCACCGCCTGGCCTTGAGCTGTATCCGGGCACTGGTCCTTACTGTTCACAACACCATCGCCATCGTCGTCAAGTTCACAGCCATTGCTGTCAACACTGGCACCGGCAGGCGTGTTAGGGCACTGGTCTTTGCTGTTGACTACACCATCACCATCGCTATCGAGTTCACAGCCATTGGCATCAACTCTTGCACCGGATGGTGTATCCGGGCACTGGTCAAGACGATCAACAACGCCATCGCCGTCAAAATCCAGTTCGCAACCATTCTGATCGACTTCAGCTCCGGCAAAAGTTCCCGGACAACGGTCATCATCGTCCTGAACACCATCGCCATCGGCATCTTTGTTTTTAAGTGCACACCAAAGACCTCCAATGATCGCTCCGGCCATCGCTCCGTTACGACCGTCTTCTGAATCTCCGGCGATACCGGTTGCGGCTCCTACTGTCAGGCCGGCAACCATGCAGTTACGCCAATCATTGCTCCAATTGTTATTCGAACCACCGGTGGCACAAGCCGTCAGCAAAATAAAACTCATCGCAACTAACAATAATCTTCCAAATCTGATCATCAAAATTTCCCTCTTCAAATAGGTTTTGCCAAAAAGCTGGCCTAGCTTGAATTCAATACCCAAACTACTCCAGACCTCAGCACAGAACAAGAGCAAACCCCATTAAACTACCATTAAGAAACGATCGGAAACAATTTCTGCACAGGCATAGAAAAGTCCACCGGTGAACAAACACATTACTTTTGCCTTGCGAGCAATCAATCTGTAACCATTTTCTTCATTGAAGCAATTAATCAACACTGTCCTGTTACGCACAGGCAATGGGCATGCCATACAATGCACATTCACGTCTTGCCAGAATAAAAAAGCTGATACCAATGAAGAACTCCAGTAATACCAAAGACTTGACAGGTTACCGGTCTTCCCACCGTCGAATGTGGGCAATCGCAGGGCCGGCCATTCTGGCAAATTCTTCAGCGCCCCTGGTTGGACTGGTTGATACCTGGGCAGTTGGTCATTTACCCAGTGCAGTTCACCTTGCATCAGTTGGTTTGGGCAGCGTCGTCTTCAACTATATATTCTGGGCATTCGGTTTTCTTCGAATGGGCACAACGGGACTTGTTGCGCAGGCTTGGGGAGCTGGTGATGAACGCAGATTGACTGCCGAGGTAGTGCGCGGTAGTGCACTGGCGGTTTTTTTTGGAATCATGCTATTGCTGTTTCAAACACAGATACTGGAACTGGCCATGCGTGCGATGGCGCCACCACAAGCAGTAGAGTCCATTACTGCGGAGTACTTTAATATTCGAATATGGGCAGCACCGGCGAGCCTCATGGTATTTGCCATTTCAGGCGTGCTGTTTGGGCTTGGAAAGACCCGGTCAATTCTGCTACTGCAACTGGTCCTCAATATTTCAAACGGGTTACTGAACCTGCTTTTTGTCATCGGCCTGGATATGGGTGTCCCCGGCGTGGCATTAGGCACTTTAATCGCTCAATGGCTGACGGCCGCTCTGGGCGTGTGGCAGATCACCAAAATAATCACTTACAAGTCACTACTTGAGGGTTTACGCAGCGGTCAGACCTGGTTGTTATCCAGGTTCAGGCGTGTATTGATGATTAACGGATTTATCTTTGTACGAACTGTGTTTCTGATGACCGCCATTTCTATGATCATGCGAATCTCAGGAAGCATGGGAGAAGTTGATATGGCGGCAAGCCATATTGTCAGCCAATTCATGCTGCTTATGGCACTGGGTCTGGATGGATTTGCGCATGCTGTAGAAGCACTTGCAGGCAAAGCCTGGGGTGAAGGACAGAAAAAGAATTTCCGGCGCTGGGTAGGCCTCTCACTTATTTGGGGAGGCATCAGTAGTGTGGCCTATGCCCTGCTCTTTTGGATTGCCGGAAGTGGTATTACGGCCGTTCTTACCGATATAGAGGCGGTTCGATTGACAGTCAATCATTTAATGCCCCTGGTTATCGCCCTGCCGCTGGTTTCAGTGTGGGCTTATCAGTTTGACGGTGTGTATATCGGCGCAACTGCTGCATCAGCAATGATGGTGACTATGATCCTGTCATTTGCTGTTTACCTTGCGGTCTTAACGCCGATGACCAAGGCATGGGGCTTATCGGGCTTATGGGGCGCCGTGCTTATCTTTATGGGGATTCGAGGCGTTTTTCAGGCGCTTTGGTACCCACGCCTTGAGGCACAGATATCTCCGCCGGAGAATCCGGCGGAGTCTTCCAGAGTTTAACTCTGAGCCCGATTATTCTCGATATATTGATCAACCAGTTCTTCAAGAATATTCAGCGGCACAGCACCGCTTCCTAATACTACATTGTGAAAAGCACGCATATCAAAGGCATCACCCAACTCAGCTTGAGCCCTGTCACGCAATTCCAGAATTTTAGTCATACCCACTTTGTAAGCCAACGCCTGGCCAGGTAATACAAAGTAACGCTCAATTTCTGCAACTACGTCACTTTCCGTAACGCCAGTATTTGCTGCCATGTAATCAATGGCTTCTTCACGACTCCAGCGCATGGCGTGGATGCCTGTGTCCACCACCAGGCGGACCGCGCGAAATAATTCACCCTGCAACCTGCCGATATTGTCGTAGGGATCATCCTGAAAACCCAACTCCCATGCCACGCGCTCGGCATAGAGCGCCCAACCTTCAGAGAATGCTGTGAACGGAATTAGCTTACGGAAGAAAGGCATGTCCTCGATCTGTTGCTGAATAGCGATCTGGAAGTGATGACCCGGAACTGCTTCATGATAGGCAAGGGTACGCATACCATATTTAGGTGTTGCCTTGATGTCGTAGAGGTTTGCATAGAAAATACCAGGCCTGGATCCATCAAACGCCGGGCGCTGGTAGTACGCACCGGGTGATGTTTTTTCCTTAAACTCAGGAATTCTTTGTACTTCAACGGCTGATTCATGTCTCAGGTCAAAATAGGGTTCCAGACCTTCAGAAACTTCATCAATGATGGTCTGGTAATCGGCCAGGATAGACTCGCGCCCTTCATCGCTATCAGAGTAGTAAAATTCCTCGCGCTCAGCCATTTCCATAATGGCAGCAGTAAAGCCAACAGAGGTGTCCCAATCTTCGGTCTCGAGAATGGTCAGGATTTCTGCCTGAATTCGGTCCACTTCAGATAGCCCGAAATTGTGAATATATTCAGGTGTGTAATCAGTTGTGGTAAAGAATTTCATCGCCAAAGCATAGAATTCGTCACCATCAGGCAGGTTCCAGACCCCATGATTTCCATCAATCTTGCTGTCCAGTTGCTCAAAATAGTTGATGAGACTTCCATAGGCCGGATAGACCGTCGCTTCGATGACAGATTTGGCGTCCAGAGCAATTCGCTCCTGATCAGCAGCCGGCAAGTCCGCTTCTTCCATTTTTGTCATTAGCGACACCATCAGGATGCCTTCTTCTGCGGGTGTTTCAACGAAGTTCCGCATCTCCTCCAGAACTTTAGTCACCACGAACTGGGGCGGCAGAATGCCTTCATTTTCCCGATGCTTCAATCCTTCAAGAACCTGATCAAACTTAATGCCAATTTTAGACAGACGGATCACGTAGTCTTCGGCATCACCTACGTTTCCGACCTGGTGAGTAGATTCCATAAACGATGGGAATCCATTCTGAACACCAAACAGTTGATTGACGGGATAATTGTGAAAACGAAATTTCTCGCCGTCGACCATCAGGTCAAGCAAGCTCAACATAACCCGCTTGGACATCAGGTCAGCATCATTAAGGTCTTCGTCCTTGTATGAATTCAACACTTCGTGGGCGTGTTTTATCTGACCCATGAAACGATCACCCGACTCTATTGACTCATCGTCTAGCTCAGAATTATGGCCGGTGATGCCCATGGGCTCAAGTACCCGCAATGAGCTCAAAGTTTCCGGGCTCTCAAGGCCGATTTTTAACGCGGTTCGCGCAAAAAACAGGTTGATTGTAAAAGGTTTGTAGTTCCAGGTATGGTAGGCAAACATGCCGGCAAGCAGCACCACTACACCAAACAGGGACGCGATGATTTTCAGAGCTTTCTTAAGCTTTGGTTTCATTTGCTTTCCATTGGGTATTTGGAATACTCAGGCGCACTCGGCGAATGCTGCAGCCAATATTTCCAGACCTTCGTCCAGATGGTCAAAAGGGATCGTCAAAGGAGCCAGAATTCGAATAACATTACCACGAACGCCACATGCAATAATCAGCAAGCCCATTTCGCCGGCTCTTTTCGACAATGCTGCTGTCAACTCAGCATCCGGCTGATTGACGTCTCCATTTACCACCAATTCCATCGCGACCATGGCACCAAGACTTCGAACATCGCCAATTCGGTCTGGATAGTTAAGAGCCAATTTTTGCAAACCAGCAGTCAATCGAGCACCAACCTCATTGGCACGATCAACGAGTGATTCACGTTCCAGAATATCCAAAACTGCAAGAGCTGCTGCACAAGCCGGTGGGGATGCAGCAAAAGTACCGCCCAGCCCGCCTGGGTCTGGCGCGTCCATTATTTCCTGTTTTCCGACCACAGCCGCGAGCGGATAGCCACCGGCAATGCCCTTGGCCAGCGTCATGATGTCCGGCTGAACATTCTCGTACTGGCAGGCGAACATTTTTCCGGTACGTCCGAAACCTGTCTGGACTTCATCTGCAATGAGAACGATGCCATGACGGTCGCAAATCTCCCGTAAGCGGGACAGAAAACCATCAGGCATAGGATAGAATCCGCCCTCACCCTGGACCGGTTCTATAATGATGGCAGCCACGCGCTCAGCCTCAATATCATTCTTGAACAAGCTTTCCAGCGCTTTCATAGAATCATCGGCGCTGATGCCAAGATACTGGGCAGGAAACGGTGCGTGGTAAATCTCCGGCGTAAATGGCCCGAATCCTTTCTTGTAAGGCACAACTTTTCCGGTCAGACCCATGCACATATTAGTGCGGCCATGAAACCCGCCGCTGAAGGCGATGACACCGGGGCGACCTGTTTTGGCGCGTGCAATCTTGATGGCATTTTCCACCGCCTCAGCGCCTGTGGACAGAAAGATGGTCCTGGCATTGTCGATCGGCACTGCCTCGTTTAGGCGTTCTGCCAACTCAACTGCAGAACTGTAAGGCGTTACCATCACACAGGTATGGCTGAAGTTTTCAACCTGTGATTGAACAGCCTTTACTATGTCCGGATGACTATGTCCGGTATTAACGACCGCGATACCACTTCCAAAATCGATATACCGCTTTCCTTCAACGTCCCATAACTCAGCATTTTTTGCTTTGGCGACATAAATCGGGAAAATATTTCCCATACCTCTTGCAAAAGCTTTGAGCTTACGCTCCTGCCAGTTCGAATTATTCATATAACCTATCCAGATGTGTGATTGAATCTTGCGGAAACTGAGGGTGAATTCTAGTTCATAAGTAGTGCAAGTGCTTAGCCAGATTCGAACAAACACTGGATCCAGATCAGGATGATACTGGCATACCGCCGGCTTATTCGAGTTCCAGGAGTAATGACTTCATCAGCTTGTTCCAGCCTGACTGGTGAGCAGCAACAATATTTACCAGTTGTTGCCCTTGAACAGATGTAGCCGATGTCAGATTCAGGTTCAGGCTCATATCATCACAGTCATATTGGCCAACCAGGCTCATTTGAACTGAAGATGCCAGGTCACTTTGATCAATACGTGTATAAAATTTCTGTAATTCGAGCTCAAGCTCGCATTCACCGATGTCAGAACTCCTTCCATCAGTGACTCCGCGGAATAAACCTGACTGCTGCAATGACCGGCGAAGCAAGGAACCCGTGAATTCAGGCAGGTGGTCAGGCCATCGGGCACCAGAGTAATGGTTAAGCTCCGAATCGGATTTTATGGTCAGTAACAAGTCCGAGTCCAAACCGGGCACGACCGTGAAAACAATTTCAAGACCAGGCCTGTCGTCTGAAGCACTTTTCGACGGGGAAGCGCTGTAAGGCTCAAGCCAATATATTTTATCAGCAGGCTTGTCACTACTCAGAAGACCACTGCATGACATCGTCAGAAACGAAGCAGTAATTAGTGTCATTAATACGGAAAACCGGAATTGATACTTCATTTCTTAATCTCCCGCTTTCACTGAATCGTCAACAGGTTTGTACAACAACATGGACGGATCCTCTCGCAGTGCCTTCAACAGTTTTTCCATTTCGCGAAGCGCTTCACGTGCATCTGAAACCAGCTCCGGAACCTGGCCAAGACCATTACTCAGGAACGCATTCATGTCAGTATTATTGGTGCCTGTCCATTCATCGAGGCGAGTTATCAGGTTGGCTAGCCGCTCACTCATTTTCTCAAAATTCTGCATGGTTTCATTCAAACCCGGCCTGACATCGCTGGCGACATTCTTTAGTTCCTGCAATGTTGCCTGAACCTCCTCCAAAGTAACCGTCAAGTTTTCCGGCAATGCAGCGAACGCCTGCTCTTTCTCTTTTAGAGCGCTGCTTAAAGATTCAATATTCTGCAATGCATCTGTGACCAACTGTTGATTGTCTTCTCCAATCAATTTACCTGCCTTTTCCAGAAGTGCATCCACTTTTTTCATGATCCGCGGTGCGCCCGAAAGCAGGGCTACCAGACCAGAATCTCTTACTTCGATTACCGGGAACTCAAAACCTGGCGGAGTCTTTAGTGGCAGATTTTGTCCAGGATCACCAACCATATTAATCACAGCAACTCCGGTAATACCCTGAAACGCTAGGCTGGCAGAGGTACCAGTATCAATCGGTGTAGATTCGAGAACTTCGGCATCAACCCTCACACTCATCGGATCACCAACGATAATTTCCATTCGTGTCACATTGCCGACTTCCACCCCAAGAAAAAAGACCGGGCCGCCGAGCATCAAACCACTGACGTCCTTGTGGAAAAACATGCTGTAAGTGGTCGTAGCCTCACCACTTTGCTTGCCACTTAGCCAGATAGTGAATATAACAAAGAACACCAGCGCGGCGCTGACTACGATTCCGACTTTAAGATGATTACTAATCACGCCTGCCGCTCCCACTTGCCCAGTTCGCCCTTTGTGCCCTGGGCACGCCAAAATAACTTCTTATCCATGGATGGTCTGAATCCAGTATTTCATCCACAGTGCCTACTATAGCGCCTCCATCGACCAAAACGGCAATCCGGTCACAGGTACCAAACAAGCTGTCGACATCATGTGTGATCATCAGAATAGTCAAATCAAGATTGTCATGCAGGTAGTTGATCAACTTGTCGAACTCAGTCGCGGCAATCGGGTCCAGCCCTGCGGTAGGCTCATCAAGGAATAAAATTCGGGGTTCAAGAGCCAGGGCACGAGCAAGTGAAACGCGTTTTCTCATACCGCCGGACAACTCTGATGGGTATTTGTCAGCTACCGATAAAGACAGACCAGCCATCAATAGCTTGAGGCTGGCCAGCTCATGCATTGTTTCTAACGGCATATCGGAATGCAGGGCAATTGGCAATTCCACATTCTCTTGCACAGTCAAACCGGATAACAATGCCCCACCCTGAAACAGGACTCCCCAATGGCGGTTGGGACCAGGTTTTTGATATTCGATTTTCTCTCCAAGCACGGTTATTGTCCCGCTGGTGGGTTTTTGCAATCCCAGAATACTGCGCATCAGAACCGATTTACCAGTACCTGACCCGCCAACCAGCCCAAGGATTTCATCGCCTCTGACATCCAGTGACAGATTGTCGTGGACCAATTGATTGCCAAAGCGATTGACCAAATCTTTGATTGAAATAACGACTTCCATCAGATACCCAACCTCGCAAATATCATAGTGAAGTAGGCATCCGCCAGCAAAATGAGGAAAATGGACTGCACTACTGCAACTGTTGTCTTTTTGCCAAGCTCTTCAGCTGAATGTTCAACCTGCATACCTCTCAAAGTGCTTGTGACAGCAATAAGAAAGGCAAAGAAAGGCGCTTTGACCAGACCAACCATCAGGTCATTGAGATCCGTGCTGTAGCTCACCCGTTCGATAAATTGTTGACTGTTTATATCCAGCGTTCCGATGGCGATCATTGCACCGCCTGCCAGGCCGGCAATATCGGCAAATATAGTAACCATAGGCAGGGCAATAATCATCCCAATCACTCTGGGTAGTATCAGAACCTGGTTTGGGTTCAGGCCCATCACACGCAGGGCATCGATTTCTTCATTCAGTTTCATGGTGCCTAAAGCGGCCGCAAATGCACTACCTGACCGCCCGGCAACCATTACTGCAGCAAGAAGAACACCCATCTCCCGCAGGATCGAAATACTGACCAGATCAACAACAAAAATCTTGGCACCAAATTGCTCAAGCTGACCCGAGGCCTGATAAGCCAGAACGATACCAATCAAAAATGTGATCACCATGACGATCGGAATGGCCTGCACACCGGTTTCATAAACCTGCTTAATGGTCTCTCCGAGAATCAACTTAATTGGTCGACGCATTCCATCGACAATGGAGTTACTGATAAACCCGACTTCTTCAAAGCTGCTGCTGGTCGACTTTCCCAGGTTTTCCAGGGAGGTTGTCAGCCAGGGTTTTCTTTGTGGTTCAAGGCCATCTTCGTCAAACTCACGTACAGCTGCCATATCAATAATGTTCTGCAGGAACTTGAAATGTGCTGCCTTGAATCCGATGAAGTCTGATTTGATTCCCAACTCTGCCAGTTGCTGAGAGCGGTCATAGAGAACCCAGGCTCCAGCAATATCAATTTTCTTTAAGCCTCCGCAATGAAAAATGACGTCTTTGCCGTCTGTAGATACTACTGAGGCAGTAGCTTTTTCAAGTATTGACACATTGTCAAAAACCCAGCTGTTTTTTAAGCCGACATGCAGGGAATCTTTCTGTGGCCGAACACTCAGGAAATTGCTTACGCTTGATGACATGAAATAGCCGGACTATATGACTCTTAATTCATTACCCGGGCGACCGGGTAGACAAGGTACTGTTGGTCGTAAAATGGGGTTTTTTCATAGAACCACATTAACCGTTGTTGTGGGCTGGCCGCAAAGTCGGAATCAGCCGCCAGTTTTTCCTCGAAGGCAGCTTTAAGCTGCGGATCATTGGCCAGCATTTTTCGAGCCAGTGGTTCAATTACATAAGGTTCAGCATATTCCGTTCGGGTAAATATCTCCAGGAAAAAGCCCCATTGAAAGAAAGAGTCAGCTGATTGAGGCTCGAGCATCAGAACCAGCAATTCACCGAGCTCATGATCAGTGGAAAACCTGTAACTCCCGGCCGGAAAAGTCACAGTGGACTTCTTCACCTGCGGCATACCTGGGTCAATTCTCACCCTGCCTTCAAAGGGGTTTGGAGTCCAGCCACTTGGCAGTGCTATTTTTGCCTCGGGCAGAAAGTACACTTCCACTTCCAGCGTTTGTGAACTGGAAAGCTGTTGAAATTCAATCCCGTGGGCCGCCAGCCGTTGGGCAACATCCGCCCATTGAGGTGGAATCATATATGCGAGGGGTTTTTCAACTACGACACCCGGCTTATCGATATAAACCAATGGAACCGGTCGATTGTCTGCTTCACCTTCCCAGCGTACGACTGTTCCACCCGAAATTTCACTTTCATAACGCTCAGATGAAATACCTTTGAAAGCTTGCTCAGACATGATGGAATCGCCTGGCGCGAACCCCAAAACAACGGAATCCGGTCTGCGCGAATTGTCAGACTGGACTGCGGCCTGAAGAGCTGAATACTCTTTTGAAAGAATTTCAATACTTTGGACAAGCAGAACGTAGGTTCCCAGCACTCGTTGTCGGTACGGTTTCAAGGAATGGTTTTCGACCAGTATGGTTGGCAAATGCCGCACATCACCGTAACCGTTCGAGTATCTGGGGTCGCCACTCCAAACAAAGTAGCCATCCTGCATATCAATGCCATTAACTGCCATGATTAATGGCCCGGGGATGTGCCCGGCTTTTTCCAGATCTCCCGTAACTGCCGGAGAATAAATTTCATTGATCCATTTGCCGATTGAGGGTGACCAACCACCAGCCGCATTGCCACCAAATGTAATGTCATACTGATAATCAGCACCATCGGTAACATGTAAATCAATATATAAATCAGGTTGCCACTCGTTGATCACATCAACAATGGCCCGCACGCCGGGTGTATCGAGTTTGGCGTAATCGCGATTGAAATTCTGGTTTCGGGCACTGGTTCGCCAGCCCATATTCTTTGGGCCGCGTTGATTGATACGGTTGAACTGCGAGCTTCTCTCATGTGCATCGACGTTAAAAATCGGCACAAACAGGAAGTTCACCTTTTCCAGCAATTCGGTACGCTTTTTCGCAACGGTCATATCACGAAGCAACATCAGACCGGCATCCTTGCCGTCAATTTCGCCCGAATGGATTCCAGCCTGCGCAAGTAAAAGCGGTTTGCCTGAATCAATCATCGCCTGAGCTGTAAAATTGCCGTCAGAACTGGCCACAACCATCCAAAAGTCCCTGCCCTGCAGGCTTTTACCGATCGAAATCATCTCCAGTTCAGGCACTTCAGCGACCAGTTTATTCAGCCAGGCAAACGTTTCGTCATAAGAGGGCGTCGTCGATAAACCGGTTTTCTCAGATGGCGTGATCCATGGATCATTATCGTCCACCATCAACTTCTCACTGTCTCCTGACCAGGGAATTAGCGGAGGTAGCAGTGCCTCATAGTCAGAGTAAATATCTTCGCTTGCAAAAACAGGACTGCTAAACAAAAACAGCAATACGATTGAGATTCGGACAAATTGCAGGACATTCGACATCAATTACTCTCCGGGTTTCTCAACTTTGATCGTCGATAGTTGATCCTGAAAAGTGATTTCCATTTGCGGGCGACTACGTTTGACTCTGATCTTGCCATAGGCACATGCCTTATACCCTTCAAGACTTTCCGGCGGAACGTCAAAATTTTTCCGATGCTTCTTGTAAATAACGACAGAAAAATTTTGACGTGGATAAGGGTTGGTAAAATTTAAATAGGTTGGTCCACCTTTGGAGCCCCGCGCGTAATCAGTTTCAGCAATAATGCCGCACACCTGTGCAATCTCACCATCATGATGAATTGCCTGGTCGGCCATGATGACCAGGTCATCCTGAGCAATTGCGGGCACGCCGGCAAGAAGAAGAAAAATGATTAAAAGAGAACTCTTGATAGCTGTTTTCATGAGCATTCCAATATTGAGAATCAGAAGGTCATAATATAATACCTGTGCAGGTTTAGCTGGATTTTTGTCGGGCGAACCATATCCGGTAACCAAGCAGTACAGCAAGAATTACAACATACAGCGTTGGTTCGAGCGTATCGAGTTTCACTTGCCAGTAAAAATGCCATACACCCAGAATTCCGATTGCATAAACCAGACGGTGCAGCTTTTTCCAGCGGCCACCCAGTCTTCGCATCATTCCCCTTGTTGAAGTGAGAGCCAGCGGCAGCATGAACAAAAGTGCAGTCATCCCGAGCGTGATGTAGGGGCGTTTTAAAATATCTTCCAGCACGGCGGCAAGGTCCAGCGATTGATCAAGCACAAAATAGGTGAGGAAATGCAGGAGAATGTAAAAGAAGGAAAACAGGCCCATTAGCCGACGAAACTGTATCAGCCAGTTGATTCCGGTCCACCTTCTTAAGGGTGTAATCGCAAGGGTAATCAGAAGAAATTTCAAACCCCATTTACCAAGCGTATGAAGCACATCCTCAATCGGATTGGCGCCAAGCTCATATCCCAATTGGCCGAATATTGACAATAGTAATATCGCAACCGGTGCCAGACACAATGGCCATAACACCATTTTTACCAGACGTACAAAAACCTTCGATCCGATCTTCATGATGATTCTTGAAGCCTAGAAATGTCTGCGCAGGTCCAAACCTTTATACAAATGTGCCACCTGATCCCCATAGCCATTAAACATCAAGGTTTCCTTTTTGGACGCAAACAGTCCCGCGCCGATGGCACGTTCTTTTGCCTGACTCCAGCGGGGATGATCAACCTGTGGATTAACATTGGCATAGAACCCGTATTCCGAACGTGCCGAAATCTCCCAACTTGTCCGTGGCTGCCGTTTAACGAATTCAATCGAGTTGATAGATTTGATACTCTTAAAACCATATTTCCACGGCACAACAAGCCGCATTGGCGCCCCGTTCTGGTTTGGAAGAACCCGGCCGTATAAGCCAACTGCGATGATTGCCAATGGGTTCATGGCCTCGCTAATCGTCAAACCCTCCACGTATGGCCAGTTTAGAATCCCTCTTCTTTGACCCGGCATTTGAGCAGGATCGTAAATTGTATTGAATTTGACGAATTTTGCATCGGCTGTTGGATTAAAACGTTTAAGAATGTCACCCAGTGGTATCCCTATCCATGGAATAACCATGGACCAGGCCTCAACACAACGTAAACGATAAATTCGTTCCTGCAGCGCATGCCCGGCAAGAATATCTTCAAAGTCATAATCACCGGGCTTGTCGCACTCGCCCGAGACCTTGACTTTCCAGGGGGCGGAAACAAAATCTCCGGCATTGGCAGCCGGATCACTCTTGTCGGTACCAAACTCATAGAAATTGTTGTAACCGGTAATGTCCTGCCAGGAGTTTGGCTTTTGATCAGTGCTGAAGGCACTCTCAACGACATTTTCCAGCTTTTTGCCCGAAGCTTCCGGTGAGCCTGTCAGAGCAGCGAATACCGGATTAGAACTTGCCAGTCCCGCAGTTGTGATGCCTGCAGTTGCCAAAAACTTTCGGCGATTCAAATAAACATGTTCGCTGCTTATTTCTGATGGCTTGATATCGGGTGTTTTTTTGATCAGCATAATTTATTGATCCTGATTACATCTATTGGTTTCAACCTCAACAGACCGGAATTGGTGCAGTTATATTTCCACCGAATTATTCCGAGCCTGTTTATTGATAGCCTATCATTACCGCAATCACCATGGTGATGCTGCCTGCGATCAACAGTTGCAATATCAATGGCCAGATAAACCTGAACCAGCGTCCATAAGGAATACCACAAATTCCCAAAATACCCATCAATACCGCGTTGGTTGGCACAATCATATTCATGAACCCGTCACCCATCTGGTAGGCAAGAACCGCAACTTGCCTGGAAACGCCGACAATGTCCGCAATAGGTGCCATTAAGGGCATGGTGACATAAGCCTGGCCTGAACCTGAGGGTATAAAGAAATTGAGCACACTCTGTATCAATAACATGCCCACTGCGGACAGTTCTCCACCAACTGCCATTAAGGGCTGAGACAGGGCATTTACAATCGTGTGCAAAACCTGTCCATCACTAAGCATGAGTTCAATGGCGCGCGCGAAGCCGATCAACAATGCGGTACCGGTCAATTCCGATGCACCAATGGTGAATTGTCTTGCCATACTGTCAAAGGACATATTCGCCAGCAGCCCTACAACAACTGCAAGTGCAAAAAAGATTCCACCCAGCTCCACCAGGTACCAATCTTGAAATTTGATCCCCCAAACGACCACAACCAGAGTCAACAAGGTAGCTATCAAAACCAGCTTGTGGCGCCCGGTAATTTCCTCTGGGGCATTCAATTCAGGCGGCTGTGCCTCAGGTATATCTGCAACCAGCGAAGTGGATGCATCGGCACGCACTTTGTTTGCATATCTCAATACATGGAAATAACCAATAGCCATAAACGGCAGGAATATCGCTAAACGGAATCCAAGCCCGGACACCGGGGTCAAGCCTGCAACTTCCTGGGCAACCAGTACCGTAAAGGGATTAATCGCTGCTGTACCAAACCCGATTCCATAGCCCACCACCATAATGCCAACAGCAGCGACCGTGTCCATTCGCATTGCCACACACATCGTGATCAATATCGCGACCAGGGGAATGTACTCTTCTGCCATGCCGATGGTGGATGAACCAACGCCAAATGCCAGCATTCCCATCAAAATCAATAAGGCTGGTTGTCCGCCATAGCGATTAAGCACACGGGCCAGGGCTGCATCCAGCGCACCTGTTGAGCGGATGACAGCCAAAGCTCCACCAATAATGAACACGAAGAAAATAATGCCCTGTGCTGCGGCCAATCCACGCGGAATTACGGTGAAAAGTGACCACACAGGCGGGCTTTGGGCATCGGGAAGCTCGGTAAATGTGCCGGGAACAACGACCTCTCTGCCGTGATCATTGATCAGGATTTCAAATGCACCTGCAGGCAGGATCAGGGTCAACACATATGCCAGTACGATCATGCCGTACAAAAGCACAAGCGTATGTGGAACTTTTAAATTTTTAAACATGGGCGTTGCTCAGTTTGGGTAGCTTAATGATCGCCATTTATCGTAACAATATTATTACTGAAATGGCTGTTGAAATTAGTGCGTCCAGCCAGGCTGTATGCGCCAATTTTGGAAAATTCAAGGTAGTCGCCAGCCTTGATATCAACGGGCAACTCCACTTTGCCCGGTAACACATCAAATGCATCGCAGGTTGGACCAAACAGTGTAAAAGGCTGAGTTGGCCCTTGATGAATCTGCGCATCACGAAAAACGGTTACAGGATATCGATCATGTCCTTTGAAACGTAATTCCCAAAAAATTCCGTAATTACCATCGTTGATGTACAAAAAATTACTTTTGCGTTGCAAAACTTCAACTACAGCAGACAGCCCCGGTGCAGCAAGTGCACGTCCGGGCTCGGTAAGAATTTCTCCACCGTCTGCCAATGGAAGTGCAGTTATGCTTTCGCGAACTGCGTCCCAATAATGTCGAAGTTCAGGGACATCCAAGCCAGGATAACTCACCGGATAACCCCCACCAATATCCAGAAACCTTACTTTGAAATTCAATTGCTCCAGAACCTGGCGGGCAACATCAATCGCATAACGATATGCCTCCGGGTCGGTTACCGCTGATCCAACATTAAATGCCAAAGCCGGCTCAGCCCCGCTGTCCTTCACTGCCTGCATCAGGTCAGGCACTTGCGAAGGTGGTGCGCCAAACTTGGTGGAAAGATCATTAAGCGCAGACTTGTGGCTGACGGCCATGCGCACGAATACCACGCAATTCTCAAGAGGAATCTCCGCCTTGAGTGTTTCAAGGCCATCCGGGTGGTCGACCACAAAATGCTTCACACCGTATTCCTGCCATGCCTCCATAGCGGCCCCGCGTAGCCACACCGGTATCATGAAATAACATGTCGCATCAGGGCATATCTCTGACACAAGTTTGATTTCCGGTACTGAGGCGCAGTCGAAATGACGTACACCTGCTTTATAAAGCAGGCTTATCACCCGCGGGTCGTCATTAACCTTCACCGCATAAAGAACCCTGCCCGGGAACCCTTTGAGAAACTCACGGGTGTTGTGGAGATATTTTCCCGGGTAAATACAATATACCGGCTGAGTCGGTTGCATGGCCCGGAGCATGTCCGGAACCGAAGAAAAGCCGGGAGTATCCAGACTCATCACAGGCACTTTCATTTATGTTTGATCAGCCTTTATCCGACGTACAAACCAGGCGGCAAACAGCAGGAAGAAAGCAAAACTCGCGAGGTTGGCCAGCCAATGTGGTCCCAACCAACCCATTCCAAATCCTTCAGGTCTTGCGCCTTGCCAGAAGGCTACTCCAGCTATGGCAACACCTAATAATCCTTCGCCTCCTACAAAACCCGAACCCAACAGCACACCCTTATCACGACGGGTGATTGCCTGCTCCTCATCACTCGCAGATTTTTCCAACCATAGTTTAAGCATTCCACCGAAGAAAATTGGCGTCATTGTCGATACGGGAAGATAAACCCCAACGGCGAAAGGCAGCGATGGAATCTTGCACAACTCAGCAATAACAGCAATCCCGGCTCCCATTGCAACCAGTCCCCAGGGCAGGTTCTGCTCCAGAACGCCATCGATGACCAGTTTCATAAGCGTTGCTTGCGGTGCCGGTAACTCCGCACTACCAAAACCGAATGTCTTTGCCAGCAATAATACTGAAAGACAAACAAATGTTGCCGAGGTCAGCACACCGATCAATTCGCCCATTTGTTGATAGCGTGGCGTTGCTCCGAGCAGGTAGCCTGTTTTTAAATCCTGGGATGTATCACCCGCAATACTGGCCGCAATTGCCACCACACAGCCTACTGTCAGCGCTGCGGCCTTGCCATTGATGTCGGTCCAGCCCATGACCAGGAATACGCCAGCGGTCCCTAGTAAGGCCGCTATGGTCATGCCGGAGGTGGGATTGCTGGTCACACCTACAAGCCCTACGATTCTGGAGGCAACCGTGACAAAGAAAAACGAAAATACAATGACGCACACAGCGGCCACTATTCGTTCTATGGGGAGCCCCAGCGTTCCAAATGGAGCCTCTACCAAACTGAGCATGAGGCCAACAATCAAAACACCAAAACCCACTACCTTAAGCGGCAAATCCCTTGAAGTTCTTGGAATGACCGAGCTTGATGCTGGCAGTATTTTGTCCGTGACACTTTCAACTCTGCCCTTCAATTCCTGCGCGCCGATGCGGAAGGATTCAATCATGACCGGCATGCTCCTGATCAGTGTCATGATTCCCGCAGCCGCAACTGCTCCAGCACCGATGTAGCGGACATACCTCGTCCATATTTGCGAAGCGGACATTTCACTGATGGTCATAATCATTTCAGGATAAAGAGGCGGTCTACCATCTCCCCAATAAGCGATACCAGGAATGATGATTAATGATGAAAGCAATCCACCTCCAACCATTACAGTGGCAATTCTGGGCCCGAGAATGTAACCAACTCCAAACAAAGCAGGAGACAAATCCATTCCCAGTTCACCTTTACGCAAAAAAGGCACTTTCATACTGGCATGAGAGGACAGGACTTGCGCCCAACCGGTAAGTGCTTTGTAAAGGGCACCGGCGCCAAGGCCAATAAAGACATTCCTTGCATTACCTCCGCCGGATTCATTTGCCACCAGAACATGGGCGCAGGCCGTTCCTTCAGGATAGGGAAGATTGCCGTGTTCGCGCTCTATTAGAAATCGCCTTAGGGGAATCATGAAAAGCACACCTAACAGACCGCCAGCCATGGCGAGCAGAGTCATCTGCAATAAAGATGGATACAAACCCCAAAGAAATAACGCCGGGAGCGTAAAAATAACTCCGCTGGCAACCGAGCTTGATGATGATCCGACCGTTTGAGCCATATTGGCCTCAAGAATGTTGGCAGTGCCACCCATTTTTTTCAATGCATGAAACGCAGCAACAGTCATGACTGCGACCGGAATGGAAGTACTAATCGTCAAGCCAGCGCGCAAACCAAGATATGCATTGGCAGCACCAAACAAAACACCAAATATAACGCCAAAAAACAAAGCCTTAACTGTAAATTCGTTTTGTGTACTTTCAGCCGGAACGTAAGGATGGTAAACCTCGCCTTCCTTCAGGGGGCGATGCGCGCTTTCATGTAACCGACGGGTTTGCTCCATTTGGGAATTTCCTTATCTTGATTTTTCGTCAGGCAGTATTCTATCCACGTTTAAACAGCAATTGGTGATCATGTTGCAGAAAGATGTCTTTGACCTCGTTTCACATTTACCCATAGAATACAGCTCAGTTAAAAATCAGGAATTGGATTTATGCATTGCCCAAAATGTTCTGCCGAAATGGAAACCACATCCTACGACCAGATTCAGGTCGACCGTTGCACTAATTGTAAGGGCCTGTGGTTTCAGCCTGAAGAACTGTCTGCCCTGAGGAATGACATCTGGATGGCTGACTATATTCTGGATGAAGGTGATGTAAAAGTTGGCAAAAAATATAATCAAATCGTTGCGATTCATTGCCCCGACTGCGACGCAGATATGAAACAGGAGTTTGATTCTGAACAACCTCACATCATTTATGAAAGTTGCCCGAATGGACATGGCACCTATCTGGATGCCGGTGAGTTCACCGATATCGTCCACAAGACATTCTGGGACAAGTTCAAACGTTCCTAGACCATTCTGAATTCGATTAACAAAACCCCGCAGATGCGGGGTTTTTTGTTTCTTACATTCAGTTATTTTTCAGTAGGGGTTCGATTTCGTCCACCAATAAGCGGGTGAATGGGATATCACCGGTATAACGACCGAGATGAGTCGTATCACTGTACATATCCGGCGTAATTTCCGGCACATCCTGCATATTCCTTATGGTAATGCCGGTTTCCCTGGAAATTCGTTCCAGTGTATTGGCAAGCCTTTGTTTTCCCGAAGGGGAATTCACAATCCAGTCACGATTAACTGGCAAAAGAATAATTTCCACATGCTCAGAAATCTGTTGAAAGTTCTTCACCAACTGAATAAATGATTCGACCAGTAACTCCTCAAATTGCAATTCAATGATGTCTGCAGACCGAATACGACCGAGCCGGTCGTTTTCGAGGTTTCTATCGGTCAGATAGGTCCTGATCAGTTCTTTGATCAGATCAACGGTTTGTTCCGAGCGATCCATAGGGATTGTTCCGCCACCCTGCCAGGGTAGATACCAGTCTTCCCCATCATAATCCGGGTAGTCTTCAGCCAACTTGCCGTCAAGCAGTTCGTTAATTTCATTCCTGCGCTCTGTCATCGCCTCGTCTTCGGCAATTGTGCTCTCTTGCGGTCTTTCCTGAAGGGACTCACCAAAAAACTGGGTAACCATTTCGGCTGAAATGTCATTCCTTAGGTAGCGGATGGTAAATAACCTGACACCACGGGTCATATCTGATTTTGCAATGTCAAAAAGTTCCTGGTCGGTGGCCAACATGGTCATAAACGAGTCAAGCAGGGGTAATGCGCCATTCCATCGGTTTTGAGTTGTTTGAAAGGGATTGAACTCAATCATGACCAGTTTTAGCTTTCTGTCCCGCGCAACAAACTGTTCAGAAATGCGCCGTGACAGAATCTCTTGAAAATAAGGATTCAGACCGCCAAAACCAAAATTCCATGAACTGATTTGCAAGCCTTTTTCAGACATCCATAAATCGAACATACGCGGCGAAAACCCTGCCTGGACCATGGAAGAACCAAAGAACATTGCCAGATCTTTTTCTTCGTCAATAATTACCGGCAAGGCAGCTTGAGCCTGACCGACCCGGCCAAGAATGGTATCGGCACTGGCATCATTAAGATCAGTGAACAATCTCAATAGTCCAAGTGCAGCGATCATACCGACCAAGACGGCCAGCAGAATTTTTCCGTAAAGGCGCCGGCTAAGGGCGTCGTCAGAACTGGAAGTAGATGAACTCACTGCTGGGTTCTCCAATCATTAAACAAATCATTTGCCCGATAACCAGCAATGGCCAGAATAACCAGGGTTTGTTCTCCAGTTTTTCAGAGCTGCTGATTACATACTTATCCATCAAATGCATTAACAACAGCCCGGCAATCGTGAGGCCAAAGATAATGAATGCTACGTCGCTGGCTGCAGGTAAGCCACTAAAGGTATGCATATCTGCAATCAGGGAAAATGCACCGTCAAGGCTTGTGGCACGGAACAAGACCCAGCCGAGCATGATCAAATAAAACGTGATTGCCCACTTGAGAATTTTCGATCCTCGCGAAGAAGAGGAATTGAATCCTGAGAATGCCTGCATGCCAGATAGATAATGGGTGGCGGTAATAATGGCACCATGGAATGCACCCCATGCAATAAAAGTCCATGCGGCACCATGCCAGAGCCCACCCAACAGCATGGTGATAAAGACATTTCTCAAGCGGTGATTATTCCGATTTCCACCTAGCGGAATATAAAGATAATCGCGCAACCAGGTGGACAACGAAATATGCCATCTTCTCCAAAAATCTACCGGAGATGAAGCGAAATAAGGAAGCCGGAAATTTAATGGGACTTGAAATCCAATCAACAGTGCAAGCCCGATAGCCATATCACTGTAGCCTGAAAAATCACCATAAATCTGACCTGCAAAGGCCAGAACTCCGGTCCAGGACTCAATCAGACTGACTGATCCACTTGAATCAAATGCAGTCGCCGCCGGTACGGCCAGAAGGTCGGCGCCTGTCTTTTTCAGCAGACCCACAGTGATCAACAGGAAACCGTGTTTTACATTGGGCCAGGCAGGTGTTGGGATTTCGTGAAATTGCGGCAGAATCTGCCGTGCCCGAAGAATGGGTCCGGCCACCAATTGCGGGAAAAATGACAGAGCGGCAGTAAATTCCACCAGGCCCTTTCTCGGTTCCATATCCCCACGATATACATCAATCGTGTAACTAAGACTTTGGAAGGTATAAAAAGAAATGCCCACCGGCAATACCCACGACAAAGTGGGAAGTGATGCGTTGTAACCGAACAATGTCAAAAAGTCCGCGACCGAGGCAAGTGCGAAATCCGCATACTTGAAAAGGGCCAGTATCCCAAGGTTCATGACGATAGAAGCGGTTAACCATAATTTTTTTCTTTGAACTGTTGCTGCACCGAAGATTGCCATGGCCAGAAAGTAATCACCGACCGCACTACCAACCAACAGAGGAATAAATTTGTAATTCCAGGCCCCGTAAAACACCAGACTTGAAACAAGGATAAAATAAACTTTCGGCGTCCGCCTAAGGAATACAAAACCATAGAAAAAGATGAATATAATGAAGAAAAAGAAAAAGATAGGTGTGTTAAATAACATTAATTATTATCTCATTTATTATATTACTGTGGTTCCGCGAGCGGCATAATAGCGAAAAATGAAATTCCTAACTCGTGGTTTGACGCGGTTGAATGCGAATTGGTTACAACCTTTTCACAAATATGTGCCAATTCAGGCTTGTCATAAATTATGATTGCCCGATGGAATTAATCAGATTAATTTGCGCGAACTTCTTTAAATTTGTTGATAGTGAACACATATCAGCGGTCAAGTAAGTAAAATAGCAGCCCTGAGCAAGAGTGAATATGCAGATACCGGAAGACAGAAGAAGCGCCTATAACGAGGCCGAACTAAAGCTTTGCGCAAATGGCGAACTATTTGGTCCTGATGGCGGAAGACTGCCATCTGGCAATATGCTGATGATGAACAGGATCCGCGAAATCAACACTAATGGCGGAACTTATGGCAAAGGCGAAATTCAGGCTGAGCTCGATATCCGGCCGGATCTGTGGTTTTTTGGCTGTCACTTCACTGGTGATCCGGTAATGCCCGGATGCCTCGGGCTTGATGCACTTTGGCAATTGGCCGGTTTTTATCTCACATGGGCCGGGCAAAAAGGTAAAGGCCGTGCCCTTGGCGTAGGCAAGGTGCGTTTTAGCGGACAGGTTCTTCCAACTGCCAAGCTGGTGACCTATTCACTGAACGTCAAACGCGTAATCAGCAGAAAGCTGAGCCTGGTTATTGCCGACGGAACAATGTCAGTTGACGGCCGTGAAATTTATGCAGCAGAAGATTTACGTGTCGGCCTGTTTGTTTCCACCGACGACTTTTGAGGAAAAATAGATGAGACGCGTTGTAATAACCGGAATGGGCATTGTTTCCTGTCTGGGTAATGATCAGGCTTCGGTGACCGATTCCTTGAAGAATTCGAAATCCGGCATCACATTTAATGAGTCATTTCGTGACATTGGAATGCGCAGCCAGATCAGTGGCTCAGTCAATATTGATACCAGTGAATTCATCGATCGCAAAGATCTTCGCTTTATGGGTGATGCGGCGGCCTATGCTTACATCGCCATGCAACAAGCGATTGACGATTCCGGTCTGACCGAGGATATGGTTTCCAATTTTCGGACCGGCTTGATTGCCGGTTCAGGTGGTGCATCCAGTAAGAACATAGTCTGGGGTGCGGATACACTTAGAAATCGAGGCATAAGAAGGGTTGGACCCTATCTGGTGCCACGCACAATGAGCAGCACGGTTTCCGCCTGTCTGGCCACTCCGTTTAAAATCAAAGGCCTTAATTATTCCATTACATCCGCGTGCGCGACCAGCACACATTGCATAGGTAGTGCCCTAGAACAAATCCAGTTTGGAAAACAGGATATTGTATTTGCCGGTGGTGGCGAAGAAGAAGACTGGAGTCTGGGCATGATGTTCGATGGCATGGGGGCATTGTCCACCAGCAGAAATGATTCACCCGGAACCGCCTCCAGGGCCTACGATACAGGCAGGGACGGTTTCGTTATTGCGGCAGGTGGCGGCATGCTCGTATTGGAAGAGCTTGAGCACGCCCAGGCCCGCGGTGCAAAGATCTATGCTGAATTGATCGGCTATGGCGCAACTTCTGATGGCGACAATATGGTTGCTCCTTCCGGAGAAGGTGCTGTCCGGTGTATGCAGCAAGCGGTTTCAACCGTTGAAGCTCCAATTGATTACATCAACACACACGGTACAAGTACGCCGGTTGGCGACGTCGCTGAACTTGGAGCGATCCGTGAAGTATTCGGCAATGATTGCCCCGCTTTGAGTTCAAGCAAATCACTATGCGGGCACTCTCTGGGTGCCGCAGGTGTTCAGGAAGCCATTCACTGCCTGCTTATGCTGGAGAACCAGTTTATTGCAGGGTCTGCCAATATTGAAAATATTGACCCGGCAGCCAAAGGCATTCCAGTAGTAACACAAAGCAGGGATCAACCTGGCCTGAGAACCATCATGTCCAATAACTTTGGCTTTGGTGGAACCAATGCAAGCATCGTTATGCAGAAATTAGCCTGATCAAAGATCCTGTGTATTAGATAACCCATAGTGAAACGGGCTGTTTTTGTACACGTTGGGCACAGGTATCTACCCTATTTTTCGTGTATCCTTCGAAATCGCATTTTTTTGAGACGAGGTAATTCATCATGCATTATCGCTCCACTTATTTATTGGCGCTTACACTGGCATTTGTGGGCGTTGCCTGCTCTGAAAATGATTCCAGCGTATCAGCGACCATAGAACCTTCAGCTGACGTCGCGACGGAAACAGTAACAATGAATACAGATACCAACCCGTTTTACAGTGAAAGCGAACTGTTTTTCAAATACCCCCAGTTTGACCTTATTCAATCGGAACATTATGGCCCCGGTTTTGAAAAAGGAATGTTGGAGCACCTGGCAGAAATCGAAGCAATTGCAAACCAGGATGCGGCCCCTACGATTGACAACACCATAGTTGCCATGGAGAAGTCCGGGCAGGTGCTTAATCGCGTCGCGACCGTGTTTTTTGCAATGACTTCAGCAAACACCAATGAGGATCTGGAAGCCATCAGAACTGAAATGGCGCCAAAACTTTCAGCCCACTCCGATCAGATTTTGTTAAATGACAAGCTGTTCCAACGCGTTAAGTCACTTTTTGACCAACGTGACAGCATGGAACTTGATCCTGAATCCTACCGGCTGATCGGCGAGTATTATTCTGATTTTGTTCGCGCCGGAGCGCGCCTGACTGCGGAAGATAAGGAAACACTTAAAGCTTTAAATTCAGAAATGGCCGGATTGCAGACCTCTTTCAGTCAAAACGTTCTGAATGAAGTCAATGCCTCGGCCATCGTGGTTGACACCGCTGAAGAATTGGCAGGTCTGTCTGAAGACGCCATTGCGGCCGCAGCTGTTGCTGCTACGGAGAGAGACCTGGAAGGAAAATACGTCATTGCCCTACTCAACACCAGTGGTCAACCTTCTTTGTCATCTCTTGAAGACCGTGCTCTGCGTGAGCGGATTTACAAGACATCTCTGGCACGTGGGAGCAGTGGTGGCGAATACGACAACCGGGAAATTCTCACCCGGGTGGCGAAAATTCGCGCAGAACGAGCACAGCTTCTTGGTTATGAGAACCATGCTGCCTTTTCTCTGGAGAGAAGAACCGCACGTACGACTGAAGCAGTAAATGAACGTCTGGCCGGGTTGGCACCGCCCGCAGTCGCAAACGCCAATCGTGAAGCGGCCGATTTGCAGGCCATGATTGACGCCGAAGGTGGTGATTTTGAACTGGCCGCATGGGACTGGGATTTTTATACCGAAAAAGTCAGAAAAGATCGCTACGACTTCGATGAGTCACAACTCAAGCCTTACCTTGAACTGAACAATGTTCTGATCAATGGTGTTTTCTTTGCTGCTGAACAGGTTTTCGGTATCACTTTCAAAGAACGTACCGATCTGCCTACCTATCAGGATGATGTGCGGGTATGGGAAGTATTTGATACCGACGGCTCAACGCTAGCGCTGTTTATTGGGGATTTTTATGCACGTTCCTCAAAGCGCGGCGGGGCATGGATGAATGCCTATGTAAGTCAGTCAAATTTGATGGGTACCCAGCCGGTTGTAGCAAACCACCTTAATATTCCTGAACCCCCGGAAGGACAACCGACACTGCTGACCTGGGATGAAGTCACGACGCTTTTCCATGAGTTCGGTCATGCCCTGCACGGGATGTTCTCAAATGTGAACTATCCCTATTTTGCCGGAACGTCTGTTCCCCGCGACTTCGTTGAATATCCATCTCAGGTTAACGAGATGTGGTCAGTTTGGCCTGAGGTTCTATCAAATTACACTGAGCATTTTGAAACCGGCGAAACCATGCCAGCTGCATTGCTGGACAAGGTACTGGCCACTCAAAAATTCAATCAGGGCTTTGCCACCACAGAGTATCTGGCTTCCTCATTGCTGGATCAGGCCTGGCATCAGCTCAAGCCTGAAGAAGTGCCGGCTGCTGATGGATTGCTTGAGTTTGAAGCAAATGCTCTGGCCGATGCCGGTGTTGCTCTAAAGGCTATTCCTCCGCGTTACCGTAGCACCTATTTTTCGCACATTATAGGTGGCTATTCCGCTGGCTATTACTCCTATATCTGGAGTGAAGTTCTTGATGCTGATACGGTAGAGTGGTTCAAGGAGAATGGCGGTATGACACGTGAAAATGGTGATCATTTCAGGCGCACCCTTTTATCACGCGGTGGCTCAGAAGACGCTATGGCCATCTTCAAGGAGTTTCGTGGTGCCGAGCCCAACATTCAACCCCTGTTGGAACGTCGCGGACTAAACTAGGCTTCGTTTTTAGTCTCGATAGAAGAACCGGTTCAAATGAACCGGTTTTTTTTGACTCTTGTTTTGCATCTTGAGTCAAAATCTGCGTAAATATTCGTTCAATTAATGTTAATTTTCATGTCAGCACACATGACATAAACACCTCATCTTATTGTTTTATTTCAGTATCTTATGTGAGCTTCGTTTCACTTTTTTTGTGATATGCTTAACTGGCTATAAAAAGTAGAAAATAATTCAACCAGAAAGAGGGAGAGGAAAAATCATGAGTCCAGTAAGTATCATTCGTTGGGTAGCTTTGGCAGTTGCTGTTGTAGCTGCATTCGTCGCAATTCCTTATGTTGGTCTTGCCTTGGTGGTTCTTGGTGCCGTATTAGGCTTTATGGGTGTCAGCAGTGACGACCGTGTTATATACCTCGTAGGTGCTGTCGCCTTGGCACAAGTTGCCGGTGCTTTTGGCGCAATTCCAGCCGTTGGTGGATATATCACCGATATTATGACCAACTTCAGCGCCGTCTGGAATGCTGGTGCTGCTGTGGTTATTTTGGTAATGATTAAAGAAAGGGTTATGAGTTAAGCAATATTTTTTGCTACAAATTTTTAAAAAAAAGCCCGCATCCTGCGGGCTTTTTTATTCTGTAAGTAGTCGTTGAACTCGACATTTGTCTGCACTAAACGCAGGCCTTCAGCAGTATTTCCAATCTGCCATCAGGCAGCAACCATCCTCGTCCGATTTCAAAACAGTCAAAAGAGCGGTTGAGCTCTTCGTGAGAGTGCGGGTAATAGTCCAATTGAGACTGCTTGCCCGGGCGGACACATAGCGTGTCCGGACTTCCAATACCGTATTGCTGGTTGCGAAGTGGTGTTTCAATATTGAGTACAGTGAATCCGTGAGCGCGCGTTCCCTTGTGGACATAAGGCCTTAAAGCACTTCCGAAGGCCCGCAATGCTGCTGGATTCAGGTAGTTAAGGAAATCCCAGAACAGGCATACATCAATAAGTGTGCCTACTTTGAATTCAAGCAGATTTTGAAATTCATGCTTCATCTCTTTTTCAGAAAGTTCCGCCTGCTGTTCACGAATCAGATTTTCAGAAAAAAGGTTTGCGACATGAATTCTGGACTTGAACTGTCCTAGAAATCCAATAGTTTCCCTGGTAACTTGTCCGGTCTCTAAAACGGATAATCTCTTCTTAGGATCATTTTTTTGGAAAAGAGAAGGAAATAGCCTGCTCGATTGATAGGTAACACCGGCATTGGCGCTGTTCACCGTCGGGTTTACCGACGGCAGGGTAGCTATCGGATTCATTCACACAACCGTATTGAAAAAATTAAGGGGGCTGAGAATCTTAGCCGCCTTTTACAGTGTAGCTAGTCTCTTTCTTGGCTGTTTCAGCAGTCAGGGGTTTGACATTACCCGCAGATTTTTGTGCTGATAGTGGCAATCCAACCGGTGAAGAATCAACAGGGTTGATATCAATGCTACCCTTGAACAAGGCACCATCCTCCAACATAACTCGTGGAGCGACTATATTTCCCCGAACATTTGCGGTCTTGTTCAGAATCACTTTTTCCTTTCCCTCGATGTCGCCTTTCAATTCACCATCAATCCTGACGAGCTTCGCTACAACATCTGCATGCACCCGACCGGATTTCCCAACCTCCACCTGATGACCAGGCAAAGAAATTTTGCCTTCAACTTTACCCTCTATGAGTAAACTTTCAGTTCCCGAAATATCGCCATTGATTACGATTCCAGGACCAATCACCGCAGGTTTGCCTATCACTGGTGATGTCGAAGCCGTAATTTCGACCGTATTTCGTGATGCAACATCTTTGGTATCACCGTTTTTGCCATCATTTCGCTTATCAAACATGTTTTATTCCATTCACCTAAAGCCGTGGGTCGAATATCCTATCAAAAAATGCATGCAATAGACTACTAGTTCTTTAACGTCGGTTCATCAATCGGAAGCCCAAAACAGCTGTCGGAATCACCAGCAACAGCACCAGGTACCAGTGCATTGGCGCCTGGGAAAGGTAGCTTGAGCGTCTGAAATTCGAACTAATAGTCGGTATCGCCCAAAGGTCTCCATTTCCGCCACCAACCTTTAATTGCGCTTTCATACCTTTTTCCATGTGCTGAGTGATGTCACAGTGCACCAGATACGTACGACTATCACTGGGGACTATAAAGCCTCCGGACACAGTGCTGTTGCCGGCAGCCTCAAGATGAAACATCCCGCCTGGATACAAGTAACGCGGAAGACCATGTAGCATCCATTGGTGACGGACCTGATCGACGCTGGTCAAAGTTATGCGCACGCGACTGCAAGGCTCGACTTCAAATTCTTTGATGTCATAAGCAAAAATTGCACCGTCAATGTCCTGTGCGAATTGCGCACCGGCAGAAACTTCAAACTCATAATCCCGGGAGATTGATGTGCAATCGGCAGGCAAACGATCCAGATTCTGGTTCATCACCATACCGGAATCGTCCAGTTTCATACGATGGGCGGAATGGTCCTGTGCATAAGCATCCATCACGGCAGATAACATCAATACAGGAATCAGCCTGATGATTTTGCTTTGCAGGTTCCTGATCACAATATCCTAGTCACGACGGGTCAAACGTAACAGCACCATGGCAAAGGTGGAACCGGCAAATATTGAAAACAGCAGTAGGCGCAACATCAGGGCACGGTCACTGCCAGCCTGAGAAAATCGATCGTTGCCATATTGCTCCCAGACTGGAGTCTGCTTCCGATAATACGCTTCGGTAAAGTAAGGATCCCAACTGACGCCTGAGGTTTTCGGCCAGCCGTTTTCACCCAGATATTGATCATATACGATCGCACTGATGTGGCCACCCGGGCCGATTCCATCGCTGGTAATTGCCTTACTACCGTGATCATGAAATAACCAAATTCCGCTGCCATAGGATCCCAGCCCATCATTGACTGTGCTCAATGCCAGATCCAGCCGTTGTGCATTGGCGATCCAGACAACATCACGTGTCACCCTTGCCAGTGGTTTGGCTTCTACACCATCACGGTGGGTAATGGTCATAGTGTGCCCATGAGTATGGAGGGCAATCCCCTCCCGGCCTCCGTTGACGACACGTAATTTGATCAACTCATTCGGGCCGGCAAGTATCAGGGACTCACGAAAAGTGTAAGGAAAAGACCGGCCATTGAGCACAAAGTAATCGCTACTGGCATCAGTGCTGTCGAACTGCCGGTGCATCGACTCGGTGATCAGCCTTGGATCGTTGTGCTCCTGAATCCGGTTATTGAGGCCATTATCCACATCACCATAATGAAGGTCATATTCGCGGTCGTACTCTTCATTGACTGCCACCGACGGAACCCGAACGTGACCGGCACCAATGTTCATAGTTTGAAGCCAGTTATTGGGACGGTTTTCTTCGATAATAAACAGGCCCTGTAATCCCATCATGACGTGTACATGAGGTTGCACATGACAGTGATAGAACTTTGTACCAGCCTCCCGAGCCTCAACTTCATAAGTTCGGGCCTGGCCGGGCATCAAGGGAAGCTCAGAGGTGATTGGCACTCCATCATTGCCCTCACCCTGCACATCCACAAAGCCATGATCACTGCCATGCAGGTGCAGGGTATGTGGCATGTAGTGACTGTTCTCGAGTGTGATGAATACTTTGTCGCCCTGCTCTACCCTGATCGCTGGTGATGGCAGGCGGATCGCTTTACGGGCCCGGTTTGACTCGAAATTTTCAGTGGACATACCAGCTAATTTGGGCGTAAACACCCATAGCCCGGGCATAATTCCCGGCGCAATTTCATATTGGTTTACCGGGTCGCCGGTTTCAGGCGAAGCACCATTGAGTTCTGCTACTTCAAGCCGAATGTAAATCTCATCCGGGTCTCCATCACCATCGAGGTCTTTGCCTTTGACCACGGCATCAGGGGTCAAACCAGATGACATTAGTACTTCCGGCGAAACATTATTGGTGCCACGCACAAAAGCAGCGACTGAATACGGATTATCGGCCTCGCAGGTCAAAGATGCCGCAATCTGCACACCTTCAATTTCCTGTTGCAAGCGCCAGCCAGCGATGTCCTCAGGGCAATACGCTTCCGGTATTTCCGGCTTTGACGTTACAGATGCCGGGAGTGGCCTGAAATTCGTCGCACCAAACCATCCTGACAAACTTAGCCGCAAATTTTCCGGATACCACTGCGGTGGCCAGGAAATCAACGCACCAAGCATACTGACGCTTAGCAGGATGACAAAATGTCGACGGGATTTCATACCGCTATGTTCCCAGTATTGTTTCGGGTTTTGTTCCTGGAGTCCTTCCAGCGTTTATAACCACCATTGGAAACCCAAAAATGTGCCTGCACGGCCAGAATGAGTATGATCATCAATGGCCAATAGCCCAATTCCCTGGGCCCCACATGAAATCCAAAAACTGCCTGATAGGACCGGTCAAGGGTCGGATGGCGGGTCGTAACAATTCCCGTATACCAGCCCTTCTCTTTGAATTCATATGAGACGCTGAGTGATTCCGCCGGAAAAATCCGTGGAGGCTGGTAGAAAACGGTTGCCGACTCAATATCTTCAATTGATTGAATATCTTCCCAATTAGCATAAATCGTCCGGTTCATCACATCCCTAATAATTCGAAAATCGACCGGTACTTCTTTCAGGCTGCCATGCAGGTAATCAAGGACAAATATGGCACGAGCAACATCTGGAATATCTTCACAATACTCACTATTGGAACGGGTTTCCGGTTGATAAGCAGTGAAATGTGCGCTGAATACGCCAATCTCGATAATGCAAAGATCTTCTTCCGCCACTACTCCGCCATGTGCAAT
Source organism: Rhodothermales bacterium (assembly GCA_047614505.1). Taxonomy (GTDB): domain Bacteria; phylum Pseudomonadota; class Gammaproteobacteria; order Xanthomonadales; family SZUA-36; genus JABDJL01. The sequence continues at coordinate 44,150 of JBLHGQ010000007.1, forward strand.
AAGCAGCTCAGCCGGAAGCAACATCGACAAAGACATGGCTAGTAAATATGGAACAATCAATTTGGTCAGGGTTCGCAAAACTTAATCCGCATATAGGACAGTGCCGAATACTAAACCAAACGTTGCCGCTAATACATTCAAGAATTAAAACTATTAGGCAAGCAATGTCCCTCACAGCTCAGGTAATATTCATTATTAGTCACCATGAACGGAAATTATTATGCGCGCGCCCTTGCTGACCGGATTGTTACTGCTATGCCTGTTCCTGATTATCAGTTGCGCAAAACCGCCACCCTGGAATGGACTCGATGTCAGTCAGGTAATGCCCGACCTGGAGTTCAATCTGATCGACAGTAATGGTGAATTGATAAGTGAGCAGTCTTTCCGGGGTAACACAACACTTTTATTTTTTGGCTTCACCAACTGCCCCGGTGTGTGTCCTGCCACTTTGGGTCAAATATCTGTAGCCTTGAATACACTGGGTGAAGAAGGGAAATCGGTACAAGTATTGCTGGTTTCAGTTGATCCAAAGCGCGATACACCACAAGCGATGAAAGAATACACCGGCCGCTTTGGCCCATGGTTACATGGCCTGACGGGATCTGAAGCCGATCTTCAAAAGCTTAACCACTCGTTCAAAGTTGACTTCAGTGCACAGCCCGAAAATTCATTCGGCGATTATGATGTGGCACACAGCAGCAGGGTATTTGCTTTCGATTCGAATGGCCATTGCCGTCTGTTGTTGGCCGATTCTGCTGATACTCCCGCTGTGGTTTCCGACCTTCGGCGCTTATTGCGGGAATAATCCAAAAAATAATCCTCCAGAACAAAGCCGAAGAATAAACAATAGGATTAAAAGCGGGTTTTTGTTTATCATGACCCATTGAACTTAATGCACGGGGAATTACAAATGACGGCAAAAGTAACTTTTTCGCTGATTTCCGAACGTCAGGACGGCGACATTGGTGATGATTGGAAATACACAGTTGAGGCAAAAATTTTTAATGAAGGCCTCAAAGGTAAAGGAACTATCAGCATTAAGAAGCACAGCCTCGATTCGGGCATAACTATGGAGCCGCACGGTTCCCCTGATGCAATGGAACTTGGTGCAGGTGATGCCGGTTCCGACCTTAAGATCTGGCTTAAGCTTGTTGCAACAGAGGTGGATCTGTTTCGTAATGACGATGGTGAAAGTGAGCTTAATTTCACCATGAAAAGCCCCAATTCCGGAGAAGATCCCGTCGTTCTGGAAAAAGAAATTTCCTGCGGTGTGACCGAAAAGCCCATAGTGGCCGACAATACTTCTATATTTACCGTTGGAGTCAGGTTGGTAGTTAGCTCCGATTAGGTTCTACAGGTTAATCCAATAGGAGCCGGCATTTCCGGCCCTGTGTTTATTAAACCTGAAAGTCTTCTATCTGAATCTCATCGTCAAAATTACTGTAATCACCATGCTGCCAGAGATGGTCAATTTCGGGCTCAATGTTTAAGTTCTGAATGAGGTGCAGCTAGTCTAAACCGGCTTGCCGGAATCTCAGACCAGCGCCAACGGGTCGCACCAGGCCGTACCCACTGCAATGTGGGGTCCAGCGAGCCCTGTGTCATCAGAAAACGTAAATCCATCGTATGCGCGCCAACCTCAAGCTCAAGCGAACCTTGAGTACCTGCACCTGGAAGAAGTTGGTCCAGAACCAGTTGTTGATCAACCCCCATACAAACCTGGTT
>JBLHGQ010000008.1:0-44956 GCA_047614505.1 Rhodothermales bacterium
CCTCGATGTCGGCTCATCACATCCTGGGGCTGTAGCCGGTCCCAAGGGTATGGCTGTTCGCCATTTAAAGTGGTACGCGAGCTGGGTTTAGAACGTCGTGAGACAGTTCGGTCCCTATCTGCCGTGGTCGTTAGAGATTTGAGGGAAGCTGCTTCTAGTACGAGAGGACCGAAGTGGACGAACCTCTGGTGTTCCGGTTGTCACGCCAGTGGCATTGCCGGGTAGCTAAGTTCGGAAGGGATAACCGCTGAAAGCATCTAAGCGGGAAGCCTCTCCCAAGATTAGATCTCTCAACACTTGATGTTGTAAGGGCCCTTGTAGACTACAAGGTTGATAGGCTGGGTGTGGAAGCACAGTAATGTGTGAAGCTAACCAGTACTAATTGCCCGAGTGACTTGGTCATATAACACCAAAACCTTTCTGCTTCGTCTTTTTCACGTGGACGGCACCAGAAAGCATCACCAATTTCAGTCATGTACTACATGTACATTCCTTTATTGGTTCTGCCTACTGGCACCACCCACGCAAAAAATACTTTGCAGAGTTCAATTTCGTAAGACACAAGCTTTTGACAGAGCTACCTAATGTAGGGGATGAGTCCTTGGACTTGTTCCCGTGAAGTGAGGGAGAAATCCCTTTCTTCGACAAGCTTGCCTGGCGGCAATAGAGCAATGGTACCACCTGATCCCATTCCGAACTCAGCAGTGAAACGTTGTATCGCCGATGGTAGTGTGGGAGTTCCTATGCGAGAGTAGGTCACTGCCAGGCATTAATACCGAAACCCGGTCTGAGAAATCAGATCGGGTTTTTTTTAGCACCTCTAAAAGAACTCTCGCAGATCGCAGGCAATTTAAATTCAATGGTTTCGATTCTGGCCGTCATTTGCGGAGCGTTAGTGTTCGCTCACGCACATGGCCCAGGCCAGCCTCTCGAGCGGTTCCCGCTCTCACCTCCTCCATGTGCTCCGCGAACTGTGTACGTCATGTACAAAACTGCAAGCATTAAATAGAAAGAAGCCCTGCGCGAAAGCGCGAGGCTTTTTTTTGGAACAAAGTTGCGAAGTCGCAACTCGACGTGCTCAGGATACCGTTGAGGGTTGAGATGGCATTTATTTCAAGGTTTACTGATCGACCACTCAAGCGCTGCGTCTATCAGGGCCAGGCTGGCATCATTGGCCAGGCCAAAGGTCGAGTTGTCCAGGAATAGAAAAACACGGCGTTCGGGGGCAATGGATTCATAATCCATGGTGGCGCCTTTTTCATAGGCAAATACGCCTGCCCGATCCGGATGCCCCGGTAAGGTGGCGATGATGGTCGCGCCCAGTCCGGGTTTGCCCCAGTTCATCCCGGCATTCCTCAGGTAGGCATTGTGCGTACCTGCGGGTAGTCCGCCCGCCAGGGGATGCGGGGCGTTGACCAGCCACAGGTGGCGCTCGCGATCATCCGTGCCGAAATCCCTGTCTTCGGTTTTGCCGGTCATGGCCAGGTCATCAAGGATATGGGCTTCCCAGGTAATCAAGGGCACCTTGGTATAGCGGTAACGGCCTGCCTGAGTATGACCGCTGACACTGGAAGAAATAACCACCAGATCCTTGTCCTCGGCACGAGATGCAGGTTCATCATGATCCGCAACACTTACCTTGAATCCCAATGACTCGAAATGTTCCTTGGCAAGCTGATCGGCTTCAACAACGTCTGCCGTGGCCGCAAGCTGGATAACGAACAGTAAAGTCTTGCCACGTATAATGGAAGTATCCGTTTGTGCAGTAACGGTGATGGAAAAGACCCCCAGGCACAGGGCCAAGAGTACTCGGTTGAATATTTGTGTCATCGACAGTCTCCCGGATATCTGTTTTGATCCTGTTCCCAAGGTTGAATGGAAAGCTGCTCGAAGTAAATGGGTCAATCGGCCGGAATACATGCAATTCCATATGATGAATGACGCATTGCCGGAGGCTCGTGCTACATACTGGTACACAAAACGGTTTCCAAATAGCCGCTTAAGGCATCTGACTGATTCTCCTTCACAAGCACTTGTCGTAGCCTTGAAGATATCAGCTCCCTTTGGAATAGAATCAACCCGTGAATGTTACTTTTCGAAAAAGCTTGTCGTGGTTGCATACCTGGTCCGGATTAACGCTGGGCCTGGTGATTGTCATGTTGGCAGTCACTGGTGCCGGCCTTGTCATGCGCTTGCAGCTCGAATCGGCAGTCAATCGTGACCTGCTTGAAGTGCCTGCCTGCACCGCGCGCTTGTCCCTGGATGAGCAAGCGGCGCGTGCCAGAACTGCCCATGCATTAAGCCCGCTGCGCTCCATAGAAGTGACTTCCACCGAGACCAGTTCCACCGCGATTCAGTTTATAAACCTGGACTATGTATATATCGATCCTTGCAGTGGTGCAGTTCTTGGCATTCAAAATGAGTATGGAGGTTTCTTCGGCACTCTGGACAAGTGGCACAGGTTCCGGTTTATGGACAGAACGCCAGGTCATCTGATTGCCGGCTGGGTCACCGTTGTATTCCTGTTAATCCTGGTCGTTGGTGGCGTCATCCTTTGGTGGCCGCGCTCGAAAGCCGCCTTCAAGGGTGCGGTCAAATTCAACCCACGCCTTCCCGGCACCGCGCGCACCCTGAGCCTGCACAAGGTCATCGGCTTATATTCCTGCCTGATGTTGGTGCTGATCACGATTACTGCCTTGCCCATCTCATTTTTGAGCGTAAAGGAAACTATTTACCGGGTGGCCGGTTACGAGGCGCCGGTTGACCCGACATCAACCATCCAGGCTTCCGATGACTATTTTCCGATGGAGGCGGCCTGGCACAAAACCTTGCAACGCTTTCCGGGGGCTGAGTGGATAACCCTGAATTATCCGCAATCGCCGGAGAGGCCCATCAGAATAGAGATCCGCGAACCTGGCAGGCCGCATATCAATGCCAAGTCCTACCTGTTTCTGGATGCATGGACAGGGGAGGAGCTGGAGGTACGGCACTATGCGACCGATACGCCACCGGGTCGCAAAATTTATTTGTACAGCATTGCACTCCATGCCGCCCTGGTGGGCGGGCTGCCTTACCAGTTGGTGATGCTGCTTGCCGCTCTGGCGATCCCGGTGCAAGCCTATTCCGGCTTCAGTCCTTATCTTCGACGCAAATTCCGGACCCAGCCCAAAACAACCATGTCTTTGAAACTGATCAATAAGACCGTTGAAGCCAAAGACGTTTGCAGTTTTGAGTTCGCAGATCCTGGTGGTAATGCGCTGCCTGGTTTCAGCGCGGGTTCGCATATAGATATTCACCTGGGCAATGGAATGTCCCGGCAATATTCGCTATGTAACGACCCGCTGGATAAACACCGTTATGTTATCGGGGTATTACGTGATCCTGAGTCACGTGGAGGATCGGTGGCGATGCACGATGCATTGAGCCTGGGTGACAGGGTGGAAATCAGCCAGCCTAAAAACCACTTTCCGCTGGCGCACGGCGCCGGGCAGTCTGTGTTGATTGCCGGTGGCATCGGCATTACCCCCATCCTGTGCATGGCTGAGCGCCTGTACAACATCGGCTCTGAGTTCACGATGCACTATTGCGTACGTTCATTGGACCGCGCCGCCTTTTTGGACCGGATCCGGCAATCCGCCTTTTCTGACCAGGTTGAATTGCATGTCAGCGACCAGGGCGAGCGGCTGAATATTTCAACACTGTTGGCGACATACGATCCGGAAACTCATGTATACGTTTGTGGGCCTGGCAGATTAATGGATGCCGTGCTCAGCGCCGCAGAGGAAATGGGTTGGCCCGATTCTCAGGTACACCGGGAATACTTTGAAGCCACCGGCCATGACCTGAGTAAAGACTGTCCATTCGACGTGAAAATTGCCAGTACCGGCAGGGTCATTCATATTCCCAAGGACAAGTCTGTCACTACAGTGCTGGCTGAATGCGGTATTGATATTCCGACCTCGTGTTCCGAAGGCGTTTGCGCCACCTGCATAACTCACGTACTTGAAGGTGAAATCGAGCATAACGATATGGTTCTGAATGCAGAACAACGGGCAAAAAACGATCAATTCATGCCATGTTGTTCCAGGGCGCGCGGCCCCATGCTGGTGCTGGATTTATAGATCGGTACAGGCACCGCCGGTACCAATCGCAGACTAAGAAAAAAGACACCTGCAGCCCAGGTCCCGGATTGGCGATGCCTTGTTCTGCTTCCTATGCTTCGTTTCTCAAAAAAGCCAAATCAGGGCGCAACTCCAAATAGTGAAGCATTGTCTTGTATTTGCGAGGCAAGCGCGTCGCGAATGGCGCGGCCTCTGGTGTGCAGGGCTTCCTTGTCGTTGCCGTCTTTGTAATTGAAAACAACGCCAAGTGCGCCGATGACATTTCCGTTGACGTCCAGTAACGGCAATTCTGTTTCGAATCGTTCTCCATCGCTGCTGACTTCGAGATTGGTCTCGCCGGTCTCGATCACGCGCATATCGTCTTCGTCGGCCAGCTTGCCAAAGCGTGCGATATTGGACCCGATGACAACATTCTTCTCCATGTCCGGCACGTTAACGTGCATCATGAAAACGATGAGATCGGGGTGTAGCGCAGTGGTGCGCTCGGTCAGTACCTGCGCATAGGTGTCAGGTCCGTACTCAGGATCATAGGGGTAGGGGTCAACGGCATTCTTGTCGCTCAGCGTAGCTCGTGCCATACGACGAGCGACGCCTGCGGCCGCAGCATGGAGTGGTTCTGTGTTCTGCCCTTCATGGTGGGCAAATGTGATGTAAAGCATGCCAATGGGACGCCCGGTGCTGCTGACATAAGGTTGGCGAACCAGGTAGCTGGTCCCGCCCTGGCCAATTGAAGCACCGCTTTCTGTCACAGGATTGGAGACTTTGTTGAACACGGTACCGCGATTCAGAGTGGAACCCAGCACGACGACGTCTTCAGTGCCGTAACGTTTGCCTACAGCGACGATTGACAGGATTGAGGGATAGCGCGCCTGGGCTGCTTCTATCAGGTGCTGTGTATAGGTGCGCCCATCAACAACTGGGGGTACTGCATCATCCGAATATGCCGGAAACGACAAGACAGATAGCATCAGCAACAAACACATGGTGGGCGTCTTCATAATCAACTCCATTGCGGCATCGGCGAACGACAAATACCCGAGACTATTCGTGAGAAGAGAAGAGTGGCATAGAAGCGATGTATCCAGCCATCCGTCACTCGGCGCATTTTGGATTACGAATGGCCCGTCACACTCTCGTTGCCACTAGTAAGAACCACTAAAAAGATGAGCTCCCACACACCAGCCTTTTGGTCGCAAACAACAAATAATGAGAGGTAGGTGTTCTAGCTTTTCAGCTGTCCATCTGAATTGAAGAACGGATATGCATGGAATTTTCAATGAATTCTGTTGGAATCGTCATTACAGTCAACGGTCTGGAGTCCAATCTTGACTTTAAGCGGACTGGTATTCCATTGTCCGTCATTCGCCGGAAAGCCCTGCAAACCCAAACCCTGCATGATGCATTGGTTGCCATTTACAAGAGTCCCCGGGCCGTGTCCAACAATATGTTTATGAGTACGATTCGGGTACTTTGCTGCTTGCTGGTTCTCTGCATGCCTTGTGCCAGTGCCCTGGCAAGTGCTTATGAGTTCGATGCGACCTACACCGGGGATATATGGAGTAATACCTCTGGCGGCATCAGGACAGGAACTCGCTACTTGGACAACCTGGACCTGACGCTTGAAGTTGATGTGGATGAAGCCTGGAATTTTGGCAGCGGGACGTTCTTTGTTTATGGAATGTACAACAACAACAGCACTTTTTCTGAGGAATTGGTAGGAGACTTGCAGGTCATCAGCAATATTGAAGCCTCTCGCGCCTGGCGTATTTACGAATTCTGGTATCAGTATGGCAAGGGACCCTGGTCATTTCGGTTGGGGCTTTATGATCTAAATAGCGAATTTGATGTTGCCGAGACCAGGGGCCTTTTCCTGAACAGCTCGAACGGAATTGGCCCCGATATGAGCCAGACGGGACTGAACGGCCCAAGTATCTTTCCAATTACCTCGCTCAGCCTTCGATCTGAATTCAAGTCCGATCAGTTCACTGCCCGGATGGCAGTGCTTGATGGTGTACCGGGTGACCCGGACGACCCGGCCAGTAACGTGATCAGGCTGGGCAATGATGATGGGGTATTGATTGTCGGCGAACTGGACTATGCTGTGGGTGAGGATTCGCGTGTCTGGGCAGGCTACTGGCGATACTCAGCAGAGTTCGAGCACGCATTTGACCAAGGACTCAGCAATGATAACGACGGCTGGTACTTCGGTATCGAGAAGGCTTTTCAGTTACGGACCAAATCTGCAGGCTGGTTCCTGCGCTTCGGCCGGGTAAATGATGATCTGAACCCAATCGGGAACTTCATTGGTGCCGGTGCGACAATCGATGGCTTGTTTTCGACGCGCCCACACGACCAGTTTGGTTTCGCTATAGCTTCAGCTGGTGCCGGATCACCCTACAAGAATTTCCTTAACCAGGCAGGCCTGGTCGCAAAAAACCGGGAAACGACCTGGGAACTAACTTACCGGGCAGAGATTAATCCGCACCTGGTGCTTCAACCGGACATTCAATACGTGCAATATCCGTCAGCCTCCAGTGAATACAGGAATGCATTTGCGGTCGGCCTGCGTTTCGAACTAAGTTACTGAAACAAAGAGCCCCTTACTTAAGTCGCCTGTCCAGAAACTTTTTGATTCAATTCATAGAGGGTATGGAGAGTCTGATCACGTTTTGTTCCCACCTTTTCCTACAAGGCGCCTGGATCGTCGCCTCCACAAGGGTGGAGCGATCAGGACTATGGCGGCCATGATCCAAAGGACCATGGAAAGGGTGCTTTCGAACAAAATTCCGGTATCCCCGTCCGATATGGACAAAGCACGGCGTAAATTTTGCTCCATCAATTCGGCCAGAACAAATCCAAGAATTATCGGAGCCGTAGGAAAGTCCAGTTTTCGCAGGATGTACCCAACGATGCCAAGCGCAACCATCATCACCAGGTCAAAGGTAGAACTGTGCACAGCGTACACCCCTACGAAACTTACCGAAGCGATCAACGGCACCAATATGGAATTGGGGATAGTCAGCATACGCGTGAAAAAACCGATCAACGGAATGTTTATGAAAAGCAAAAACACATTGGCAATGAATAATGAAGCGATCAGGCCCCAAACGATTTCTGGCTGGTTCTGGAAGAGCAGGGGGCCGGGCGTGATGTTGTAGAGGGTTAACGCCCCCAACATGACTGCCGTGGTGCCGCTTCCTGGCACACCCAGTGTCAGCATGGGAATAAAAGATCCACAAGCAGAAGCATTATTGGCTGCTTCGGGCGCAGCGACTCCTCTGACATCGCCTTCACCAAAGGTTGCCTTGTCACCTGCGATATGTTTTTCGGCTGTATATGCCATTGCGCTGGCAACTGTCGCACCGGCTCCAGGCAAAACACCGATACCAAAACCCATCAGTGCAGAACGGACCATGGTAAAAAAGGAGCGGGTGAACTCTTTGGCGTTAAATAACAATCTGCCTGTCACTTTCAGCGCAGTGCCACCAGCATGAGTGTTTTCGAGCATGAATAATATTTCACTGATGGCGAACAAACCAATGACAACAACGATAAACTGGACACCGTCGCTCAAATGCACATTGCCAAAGGTCAATCGATAGACACCGGTTCCAGAGTCAATCCCAATCATTGCCAGCGACAACCCCATGAAGCAACCCAGTAGGGCCTTGACCGGCTTTCCGCCTAGCATGCCGCCGAGTGTGGCAATGGCGAATACCATGAGGGCAAAATATTCTGCTGGGCCAAATCGCAGTGCCCAATCGGAAAGAATTGGCGCAAACAACGTGATACCTATGGTAGCGATAATTGCACCAATGAAAGACGAAACCGCAGAAATCGACAGGGCAACGCCTGCTTGCCCCTTCTTAGCCATTGGATAGCCGTCCATTGTGGTCATAATGGCTCCAGCATCGCCTGGTACATTCAAGAGAATTGCAGATATCCGGCCACCATACTCGCAACCCATGTATACCGACGCCAGCAGAATCAGGGCGGACTCTGGTGGCAAGTGCATGGCAAATGCCAACGGCAGCAAAATCGCAACGCCATTGATCGGCCCCAGTCCTGGTAGCAAACCCAGCACCGTACCTGTAAAGCATCCAAAAGCCGCCAGCATCAGGTTAATGGGCAGGAAGGCTACAAGAAATCCATTGCCAAGTTGGGAAAGATTATCCACGGCTAGTCATCAACTCCAGACCCTGCCCAGCGGAAGACTGACTTCCAGCAGTCGGTCAAAAAACAGGTAGCCCAGGACGCCCAGTGCTACAGAGACAGATACACCTTGTTTCCAACTCCCCCCGAAAATTCGGGAAACCAGCAAAGCCATGATTACCGTGCAAACAGGGAATCCAATAAGCTCGTAAAAGTTTGCATAAGCCAGCAGTATGGCGAGAAGAACAACTCCTTTGAGCAAGAGAGGGCGTTCCGGCCAGTGAATATCTCTATCCGGCTTGAACAACAGTGCGACACAGCAAATGGCCATGAGTACCGACAGGATCATCGGAAACGCTTTCGGGCCAACCGGTTCATAGGCAAACGGCACGGAAAGAATCCACATTTGATAGACAATCAATGCACAGACTGACAGCCAGGCTAGGGCAAAGATTCGGTCACTCATGACGGCGAAAGTTGAGTACGTGTTTTGCCTGTTGAGGATTCAAAATGCCATTGCTGCTTCTATTGATTGCCTGAGTTTAGATCAAACTCATCGACCAGCTCACGATAATGAACCATGCGTTCCTTGATGAATTCATCAAGCTCAGCACCGGTCTTTGCAAATGGAAACATTCCGAACTCGACGCGCATCTCATCAAAGCGTGGACTTGCCATCAGGCTGTCAAAACTTTTTACCCACCAGTCATATTCTGCATCGCTCACCTGCGGGCCAACGTAAAATCCTCGTAGAATGGGCCAGTTGAAATCATGGCCCTGTTCTTTGGCAGTTGGTATTTCGCTGAAAGGTGCGGGCAGGCGCTCCTCTGACATGACCGCAAGCACGCGAATATGACCACTTTCGAGCAGACCCTGTGCCTCGGAAATATCACCTGAATAGGCTTGGATGTGCCCACCTAAAAGGGCAGTCTGTGCTTCCCCACCACCTTCAAAAGGTACGTAGCGCATGGCCCTGTAGTCAATGCCGGCGGCTCGAGCAATAACGGCGCTTTTCATCCAGTCCTGGCTGCCCACGGTTCCACCGGCGCCGAACACAACAGCCTTCGGGTCAACCTGCAGTGCGCTGATCAGAGCGGGAAGGTCAGGGAAAGGCGAGTCCTCTCGGACAGCAATCATGCCGTAATCAATACCTTCTGCTGCTAACCATCGCACATCGTTTTCGCTATACCGACCGAACTTTCCCTGCGCCAGGTTCAGCAGCGAGCCACCAGAAAATGCCACGATCAGGTTGGCGTCGTCCGGTCTTTGCGCTACAACCGTGTTATAGGCCACTGCTCCGATTCCTCCAGGCTGATAACTGATGCGCATAGGTTTGGACAACAGCCCCAACTCCATCAATCCCTTCTGCGCCAGTTTGCAGGTCAGATCGAACCCGCCCCCCGGTTTTGAAGGCGCGATGCACTCAGGCCTGCCAGGTTCTTGAGCATCCTGGGTAACAGCATCACCATCGCCAGGTTCAGCGCCACAACCGCTAATGAAGACGCACACCCAAATCACCAAGACAAGCCTGGGCATTATTGATTGTTTGAATTGTGTCACCTTAGTTCACCAAATCCATGCTCTGATCATATTGAAATTTGCGCAAAGGAAGGAATATGGCATGGTCCAGCACAGCCTGCTGTCCTTCGGCACTTAACACGAAACGCAAGAGTTCATTCAGGACCGGATCCACACCGGTTTCGGGCTGTGGGTTTGTATTGAAAAATATCAGCCGGCTCAAGGGATAACGCGCACTTGCCACGTTCTCATAGCTGGGGGACAGATATTCAGAATCCTCGCCCACTGAGATCGGTAGCATTTTAACGCCGCGAGTAATGTAGGCCAAGCCTGTGTAACCAATGGCCAGCGGGTCGTTCGCTACCTGCTCTGACAAAGGGAACGACTGGTGTGAAAAACGGACATCATCCCGCCATTCACCTCTTGCAGTGCCTACGCTGAGAATGCGCTGGCGAGCGAACTCCTCGAAACCATTCCAGGGCTCAATTCCGTAAGCGTGTATAGCTTGATTTGCCATCTCGCCTGAAAGACCAAGTTCGCCCCATCGAGAAATAGCCGCGTTGCCGTGATGTCGGGTGCTGGAAAAGATCGCATCAATTTGTGCATAAGTGATCTTGTCCAGTGGGTTATTGATATTGACAAAGAATCCGATGGCATCCAAAAAACCATAATGCCGGTATGAGCCACCTGCCACTGGAACTGTCAAAGGATCGTATCCATATTTTTCGTTGAACGACGATATGTCGGTTGGCTTGAGTTCGCGCGAAACAAATACGAAATCATAAGTGCCTTCGATCACTGCCAGCATGCCCAGACTTCCAGCGTAAGGGCTGCCAACTTCTATATTTACATTTGGGTAATACGTGCCAAATCGCTCTAACCACAGATCGATCAATCCGGGTAGGACATCGGAGGCCCCACCAATAAATGTACCGGATATCTGCGGGTCAAGTGAGGGAACAAACCCGGGTAAATCCGGGTCCAGTGTCGGTTGCAACAATTCATGTGGTGGCGGCTCTCGACCATGTTCCACACCCACCTTCTTTTCTTCTTCTGAGCGTAACAGTAAATCGGGGATCGCCGGTTGCAGCCATTGCACCATATCACTGTGCACCCCATTAGATGCAGCGGCTTCAGAAGCGTTATGTGTCGGCTCAGGAGCGGAGTTGTTAGCCTGCGACGGACTTTCCTGACCACAGCCTGAGAGCAACATGGTCAATACAAATGTAGTGGCAAAAATTCGATGCACGTATGACTCCTGAATTCCTGAATGGATTTGAAACTTACTACCCAGATTCTGGTTTTACATGAGCATGGCGAATAACGCCATCCGACAAGTGTTCGTAAGCTCAAGTTCCGATTGACTCTCGGCTAAAACCGTCTAAGGCAATCGACGGATGAAAGACCACTCTTGTTGCAGAACCTGCGCCACTTCTATTCGTTTCAATAAAAGCTCAGCTATTGATCAACAGGGGCAAACAATGACTCAAAATTTGGGATTCTGCTATTCAGGCCATCACGAATGACCACGCCCGGTGCCATAAAATCAGTATCCATGTGTGGATCACCTTCTGAAGTCTTGAATGCGATAATAATGGCAGACGGCAGATAATTTCCCGCTGAATCCTTGAGTGGCAGCACGATAGACACCTTTTTCTTCCAATTGGCTGAGCCCCACTTTGACTCAATTTGAGTCACACCCTTTTTAATCGTGATGACATCGCCAGGTGAAGATTCGTTGCCCGCTCGATCATCGAAGGAACTGGCGAACATGGTGTAAATACCTTCTTCTGCATCCGGCGGCGTTCCGTGCATGGTAATGCTGACTACCTCGGGATGACTGGCGATTAATTCATCAACCATTGCTTGAGCGACAATTTTATACTCCGGCACCTGCCAGTTTTTCGGTGTATTTGGCGTTGATGCGGCACGCGGTATTTCGTCACCGCCCGCCTGCGCATAGAACGATACAACACAGAGCAACATGCCCATAGCCAGCAGCGTGAACCCTGATTTGCCGATCGATGTTTTCATTTTGAATTCCTTATTGCTTTGAGTTTAGTGATTCGATAATCGGACAGTCGAGTCCAGTGCGCTATCCGCCTAACGACTCATCCCGCTCAGTCGAGTTTGGCGCGCTGTGCATTAACTTCAGCTGCGGGTAGTGGTAGAAAACCGCTGCCATCCGCCACCAGGGCTTGCCCTTGAGCACTGAGAATATAACGCAGAAACTCCCTGAACCGGTCTGCCACGGCTTCACCCGGCGCCCGGTTTAGGTAAATGTAGATGTTACGCACCAGTGGGTAAGTTCTTGACTGGAAGCTTTCCACGTCCGGATAGACAAACGGTCCATCCTCGCTTCTGCCCAGCGCTAGTGCTTTGATGCCTTCAATGCCCTGAGCTTGCGGCATGATGGTCCAGGCGATGCCAAATCGGTCATTGGCCAGCTTGTTGGTCAGCATGTACTGGATGCCACCATACTGGGTCTGCCGATCGGTTTCGCCGATCATCTTGCTGCCGGTTTCCACGTAACCCTGAAAGTTTGGGTTCCACTTATTGCTGTTTTTTAATATTCGATGCTGAAAAAAACGTGCAGCGCCGGAGGGCGCATGCCCATAGGTATTGATCAACTGATCCTGCCATTGACCTTCAAGGCCCAATTGTCCCCAACTGCGAATGTCTTTTTCAGGGCCACGGGCATCTTCCAGAGTCCATTGGAAACCACGCAAACCGCCATTACGCTGGGCGCCAAAAATACCATCCAACTGCGCCAGGCTTAGTTGGGTGATCGGATTGTCCTTGTGCACAAACACCACTATGCCCGGTGAGCGTCCTTCTGTATCGAAACTTCCGCTGGCTACAGTAATGGCCGTGGGATGATGACCATGCACTTCAAAAAACCCCAGTGTTTCGGTCAAAGATGCTTCGGAGCCGTTTGGTGCGAGATCAGTCACACCGGTGATCAGTGCCGGAAACGCAGCATCACTGGTGGGCAAAGTATCGTCAAACTGAATGCCCGGATGAAAATCGCGAAATCCGTCTTCCCATTTTTTCAGCAGACCGCCATAGGCATTACCGTAATTGCGAATTACACCCGAAACAGTTTGATCAGGAATGTAATCCGGGAGTGGATGCTCTGACGCAGATATGCCGGTCGCAGTGCACCACTGCGCCGAACCGATGATCAACATGAGGGTGAATTGTCTCAACAGGGATTGGCCCGCGGTTTGGTTTAACATGAATTCGCTCCAGTCTCTCTTTCAGGGCTCGGGTCTCAAGGCATCGCAGCGTTTAATTTGTCCAGCTGAGCTTTCGCTGCCTGCGCTGTGAGCGGCAAATACTTGGCGTCTTTCATCACCAGTTCCTGACCTTCGCGGCTGACAATGAAACGCAGGAACTCGATAACTTTGGGGTCGGCAGGCTCGGCATCGGCGTAAGCGTAAATCTCGTCATACATGGGGTAGGTCCGGTTTTGCAGCGTTTCCAGCGTGTAGGGAATGAAAGGCCCTTCGTTGGTGCGTCCCAGGGGTAACAGTTTCAGTTTGTTTACAGTCTGGTCACCGCCCAGGTTGACGGTAGGTGCAGCGAAAACACCAATGCCCCACTTGTCGAGGGCAAGGTCATCATCCATGTTGCGGGCTAGTTTGCCGTCTGCCGTGACGTAATTGGCATAAATACGCAATCTCTCGTTCCACTTGTCGCTGGACTTGAGAATAAAGTCTGAGATTTCCTCCGCCTGGTGGTAACGCAGGTTGAGGCCATACACATTGATTGGCTGATCGGCCCATTCTCCGGTCAGGCCGAGTTCGCCCCAGGTGCGGATGTTTTTCTCCGGGCCGCGTGCCCAATCCGGGCGCCAGCTGGTGCCGTCCCAGCCACCCGTGCGCTCGGCGCCGAAGATACCGTCAAGTTGTTCCATCGAAATCTGCGTGAGTGGATTATCCGGATGAACCAGCACACCATAACCGGGCTGCCAGCCCGGAATATCAAATGATCCCGTGGCCAGTTCGATTTCTATTGGAGAGTGATCGGTGTAGCGCTGGAACAATTGCAATTCCCCAAATGTGATCTTGCGCGCAATACCAATGTCACTCACGCCGTAAACCAGTGACGGGGCTGCGCCGCGACTGGTTTTCATATCCCACTCAAAGTTGATGTCAGGGTGGTATTCCTTGAATTTCTCAGCCCAGTAGCCGCCGATGTAGCCATCGGTAATGTAATTGCTGCCCCATAGCCGAAGCGTACCGCTGACGCTTTGCTTTGGCTCATAGGCGGGAAGCCCACTAAGGTCAAACGGCGTTGTGTACCCAATGCGTTGTCCGCGCACGGTCATCATGCCGGCCCGCGCTTTTTGCATTTCCATGCCGTCGGTGGATTCACCGGGTTTTGCACCTTCCCCGATCGGACCTGCAAGTACCTGGAAGGCGCCGAGGAGGAAGGTGAGGCTTGTAATGACTATATATTTCAACATTTTGGTCTCCAATATTGTTTTTCAAAGAACAGTTTCTTTAACAGCGAAATTAGCCTTCTATTTGCAGGGTTTTCATGAAATTTTTCCGATACTTTTTGAAGCAAGACCTAATCACTCAGCTTCTCCAATTCCTTATTTGCGAGGTCTGCAGGCAGAGGTAGGTATCCGTGACCATCCCTCGCTACAATCTGTTGGCCCTCGCTGCTAAGGATAAAGCGCAAAAATGCTTCAAGCTGGGGCTTCAGTTTTTCGTCCGGGTGCTTGTCCACGAACATGTTGATGATGCGTGTCAGAGGGTAACTTCGGTCGGCGACTGTTTTTTCTGAAGGCATGACAAAATGATCTTCAGCGGTTTCAGTCAGCGGCAGTGCTTTAACCAAAGGGTGGTTGTAGACCAATCCGGCATACGCGATACCGTGTTTATCATTGGCCAGTGCGGCAAGCATTCGAGTTGCACCGTCAGTTTTGGTTGAAACGGAGTTGGGATCATCAGGAAATTCACGCAGGCTCGGGTTCCATAAATGACTGTTCAACATGACGCGATCCTGGAAATAGACAGCAAACCCCCTGGCAATCGGGAAACCATAAAGATTCACCGGCGCGTTGCCCCACTCTCCATCAAGTCCGAGATCTCCCCAGGTAGCTACTTTTTTGTGACCTCGCCGTCGTTCGACCCCGTATATCGCATCAAGCTGGGTAAGGCTGAGGCCCTTGATCGGGTTGTCTTTATGGGTAAATACCACCAGTGCATAGCCCTTGTTGCGAACATCAAAGCTGCCGGTCATGACCTCGACCCCGGTGGGTGCATAACCCCGAACTTCACTAAACGCCGCGATTTCAGGAGGCCAGATTTCGCGTCCCATTAAGGCCAGGTCACCCGTGCCGGTATACAAAGCGCCGATGGCCGAGGCTGTACCGTGCAGGCGGTTGTTAAAACTGACCCGTGGATGGTGTATGTGAAAGCCAGCTTCCCACCGGTCTACCAGGCCTTCGACAAAGGCTATTCGTTTTCCGTAGGCTCCGTGCCCCCAAATAGTGATGCTGCCTTCGAGTTGCCCTGCTGGCTCATAAGCACCTGTACCGGTTTGTGCCCACGCAGGAGGGAGCAGAAAAAAACCAAGCAAGAAAATGAAACGCAGTTTCATGGTATGCGCTTCAATTGAGTTTGAAGGTCGACAAATCCAAGCGGCAGGTAGTCTGCGTTTTTAGCGAGCACCTGCTGACCCTGCATGCTGTATATGAACCGAAGAAATTCCTGCAATTCAGGTTTTAGAGCCTGGCCAGGCGCATGATGAATGACGATGCTCACAGTTCGTCGTAAGGGATAGCTGCCATCAAGAACGGTATTCTCATTGAGTTCGACAAAAAGCCCGTCTTGGTCAGCCGATAAAGAAAGCGGCTTGAGTCCCTGGTGTTCAAGACCAAAAGGAGCGATTGCGAGACCATGTGGATCATTTTTCAATGCGTCAAGGGCACCGCCGGCATGTTCAAATTCTCGATAATTGGAATTCCATTTCATACTGTTCAACATCACTTTATGACGGAAAAACAGCATTTCAATACTGCTGATCATTGGTCCCAGAAGGTGAATAGTTTGCTTCCCCCACTTGTCATTCAGGCCCACATCGCCCCATTTTTCGATCGCTGATAAGCCCCGCTTACGCTCCGCGCTGAACAGAGCGTCCAGTTCGGGTAGGGAGATAGACTCAAGCGGATTATCCTGGTGTACAAAAACTGCGAGTTGCGACGACGGACGCTGGGGGTTAAATCCGCCGTTGGCAAAAATCAGTTCAAACGGACGCTCAAGTTTTACCCACTGAAAAGCCATTCGTTCCATCGGTTCGCGCACTTCCCTGGCCATGATCGCCATGTCCGCAACATCGGTGTAAACGCCTGCAATAGCCGACTCGGGGCCATGCAACCAGTTGGAAAAATGCACAGAAGGCTGGTGGTTTTGAAATGCCTGCTGAAATGCATTAATCATTGCGCGATCGGCAGGACTTCCTGAAACGCTGATCGCGCCGGAAATTTGATCTTTTGCCATGTAAACAGGCCAGGTTTGATTGGCCTCTATACGCGAACAACAGGTGCCCAGTAGAAAAAGGGCCAGGACCAGCTTTCCATGTACCACTTGCACGATTTACAGCTCAATCAAGTTTTTGACGCTGCTCAAGTAAATAGTCCAGAGATAGTGGGTAGTAATAACCAGCCTTGACGATTGATTCCTGACCTTCACGGCTCAGGCAGTAGCGCATAAACTCTTCAACAATAGGGTCCATCGGCTGCCCGGGGGCTTTGGTGACGTAAAAATAGGCGTCTCGAATCAATGGGTATTTGCGCGTTGCGACGTTTTCAGGCGTCAGTGCTATAGCTTCGCTTTCATCAGTTTCCGAGACAGCCAGTATCTTTATATTCGAATATTTCTTGGCATGCATTAAAGCAACAATACCGATTGCAAATTCATTGCTCTCGAGGTCTTCCAGCGCCCGCTCGCTGGCAACAGCAAAGCCATCTTCATCGGGCGTGGTTTGTTTGGCTTCCACGTACTCACGGTAATTTGCGTTCCATTTCTTGGACCAGTGAAACAAGCTGCGCTCAATTGCTATGGCGAAGCCGGGTGCGGCGTAACCAAAGGTGTCAATCTCAGCACCATCATATGTGCCGTCCAAACCTAACTGATCCCAGCTTCGGATCAAATCACTCTTGTTCATTGCATGTTTGGCGGTAAATTTGTAATTGTGATTGTTGATCTCCCAACCACCTGTGCGCTCCCCGCCAAAAACTCGCTTGATCTGATCAACAGAGATGCTGTCCAGTGGGTTGTTTTTATTGACCGCGATCGCCCATGCAAATAGTGAGCCTCGTTTTTCATATCCGCCGGTGGCCACGGAAATTTCGGTGGGCAGAAAACCAAAAGTATTGTAGTAGGGCATAAGGTCAGTGATTTTGGCGTCATCCCCCATGGGTGCTACATCGGAAACGCCCAGGTACAAGCCGGCAATCGCGCCTTCAGAGCTGGGTATGTGGCTGGTAGCGATCTTTACTTCGGGGTGAAAGTGGTGGAATCCGGCAGCCAGAAGGTCGACTGAGTTTTTAAGCTCACTGCCAAGGATGCGTAGACTTCCTTTCAATTTTTGCTCAGGCTCGTATGTAGGCAGTGAGCTCAGGTCGGGTGGTGGTAATTCCACCCAGTCCGAAATGGTGGTGCTGAATTTGTCGCGAATGCTGTATTTGATATCGTTGAGTTTCGTGAATCGCTCGCTGGCCGCCTTAAGGCGCACCGCGATCCCAGCTTGCACGTCATCACCAATCTCGTGGGCGTGAGGATTGCTGTATTCCAGAATCAGCAACGATTGCCATGGTACCGGTGAATCCTTCTCCGTATAGAAAGTGGTGTAACGACCCATAAGTTGTTCGGTGATTCGGGCATCCAGTTGTGGTATCTGGTAACCGTCAAGGTAATCCCGAAACTCCTCCTTGGAGACCATGACATCATATTGAAGCACCTCGAAAACAGACTCGTTCGAGTTGCGTGGCGTTTTCTCGTTGTGGGCCATGGCATCAGCGATCGTGACCGACACGCCTTCGCCCAGTTCCGGCTGGCCAACTTCCTGCCAGCGTGATTGCGAGATTTCATCAGGAAATTCCAGAATGCCAAGCATCCCGAAATTGGGGTTGTCTGATTCAAGGGCTTTCAGCAACTGTGCATCTGCCACCAGGCCAAGTTGACGCCAATTTGCCAATTGCTGAGCCAGATTTTCACTGCCCGGTGAGGCTTGATGGGCGGTCAACAAGATGAATGAAGGGGCGGCCAAAGCGGCAGGAATGCTGGTCCACAATAGCATGAGCACAACCGCAAAAATGGTGCTGTATCGGATGGTGCGCGCTTGCCACAAAGAATCCAAATTGGCCTTTTCATGGTCTGGCTTCAAAACTTCCTGCATGGTGGTTCCTCCGGTAGATAAACGGATTTGGCTTCAATCGCCGAGCATCAAGAGCTCAAAGTAGGCGCCTCGAAACCGGAACTGGCAATCAGTCAAAGGTAGTACTCTGAGGTTGTAATTCAGGATATCGAGTCAATTCGAACGCTTGTATGCAAAGAATTGCCAGGATAATGGTTTTCCAAACGGGTTTGCATCTATAGCCGCTGACCTATTCCAAGTTGGCTAGCCGCGCGAGCTCTCCCTTGGAAGCGTTTGCCGATAGTGGTAAATATTTGCCATCTTCCATGACCAGTTGTTGACCTTCGCGGCTCAAAACGAAACGAATAAATTCAGCTGTGTTGGGCTCAATTCGGTTGCCTGGTTTGACACTTACCCAGAATGACTGGTCGCCCCAAAGTGGATACTTGCGGGCCTGTAGATTTTCGACGTTGAATTCGTAATAGGGGCCTTGCTGGCTTTCTGACAGCGCCAAAACTTTTACCTGCCCCTCGAACCGGGATTGCCAGCGAATGTAGGCCATACCTTGGGGATCATTCTGCAGATGCTCCATAATCTGCTCGGCCTGCAGGCTGCGCACACCTTCGGGTGAAATGTAATTGCCAAAAGCGAGCAGGTTCTCATTCCACTTGTCACTGGCGTGCAACACTTTGTTGGAAAATTCCAGCGAGGTTGCATAGCGCAGGCTGTACCCGTAGGTGTTAATTGGGCGGTTAATCCAGTCATCGTCCAGACCCAACTGACCCCAGGTGCGGATGTTTGTTTCCGGCCCGCGAGCATAATCCGGAACCCAGTTTGTACCCGCCCAGCCGCCAGCGCGTTGAGAGCCAAAGACACCGTCCAATTGTTCAATGCTGATTTTCTCCAATGGGTTGTCCTTGTGTACGATTATGGTCAGGGAGTTCTGCCAGCCACTGATGTCCAGCGACCCCGTTACGACTGAAAAACCCGTGGGTTCATAGCCGAGTATTCTGAGGTGAACCAGGTTGTCGTAAAATGTGAGCTCATGGTTAATGCTCACATCGGCCTGCCCCATAAACAGGCCGGAGGCAGCAACGGCCGCCGTCGGCAGTACCCATTCAAATTCAATACCGGGATGAAACTTTGTAAAAGCGTCCTGCCATTGTTGCGCGAGACCGGAGTCCCCAACGTAGTTATTGCCCCATACACGCAGTTTGCCTTCGACCATCTGTCGGGGTTCATATTCAGGCAAACCGCTCAGGTCGAATTCAAAATCATAACGACTTGCCGCACGTTCCGCGAGGCGTATACGTCGTTCTTTTGCTGAGCCACTGTATGCTTTGGCGGGTTCATCGGAATTGACTGCCTGGCTGACAAACTCGGCGGGAGTCAAGGGTACTTCGTTCTGAGCTATTGCCAGACCGCCCGGAAAAATAAGGCACCACATGCAGCTAAATATAAACGGTGAAGGTTTTTTCATAACTCAATCGCTTTTTTGTCAACCGAAGCTTTGTATAGCTGGACACTTGGTAAATACTCGGTTTTACAAGCTGTATCCATTTTTCTTCCATCAAATTTTGCACAAGCGATGTTGGACACGCAATCCGTCAATGGTCTCATGACGCTTCTGGCGTAAGTCTAATGTCGTATAGCTTTTCCGTTCGCAGACTCGTACAACGGTCATAGCTTGCATTCAACAGGAGAAAACAGGTGATGCACCTGTCATTCATTATTAAAACAGATAAATTGAGATATCGAGGAGTCAGGCTGCTGGCTTATACGGCACTGATGTGCCTGGTGATCAGTCCGGCTCACGCTCTGAAATATGCTGAAAGAGAACACAGTTTTGATGCCGACCCGCGAATTCCAACCTGGGTTCCAGGCCCTCTCGATATCGCCGCAAGGCAAGAGTTTCAAGTCGTTGGTTCAGACACCATGGATGAGATAACCCTGGAATGGGTCAAGATGTTCCGTAAGGCTTATCCACTCTTGTCAGTGACTATGGAAGCACGTGCTTCCGGCACCGGACATTCCGGATTGATTGAAGGGCGATCACATATTGCAACGGTCGCTCGCGAAATGCTGCCCCACGAAGAAAAGAGGTTTATTGAAAAGTTTGGCTACGCACCGACGGCATTCCGTGTTGCCACCGGCAGTGCAGGCTCTCTGGGGAAAACGGCCTCAAGTGTCGTTCTGGTCGACAAAGACAACCCAATAGAGGGTCTGACCATGGCACAGCTTGATGCGATCTATTCGACAACAAGAAAACGTGGTCATCCGGAAGTCAATACCTGGGGAGACCTCGGTTTGACAGGAGAATGGGAGGATCGCCCGATTCACCTATACGGCCTCAAGCCACCCAACGGAATTGAATCGTACTTTCAAATGAATGTACTTCAGGGCGGAGATTACAAGACCGGCATCGAGTTTGTTAAAGGTGAAGGATATACACATGCTTTCACCGTAGCTGCCGAGCGCATGGCAGACCAACCGGGTGGTCTTTCCTATGCCATG
Organism: Rhodothermales bacterium; assembly: GCA_047614505.1. Classification (GTDB taxonomy): domain Bacteria; phylum Pseudomonadota; class Gammaproteobacteria; order Xanthomonadales; family SZUA-36; genus JABDJL01. The sequence continues at coordinate 20,679 of JBLHGQ010000008.1, forward strand.
CTGGTAAATGCAACCCCCAATGTGCGGGTAGTACCGCTGGCGCAAAATGAAGGAGAGCCCTTCGTCGCACCCACGGTTGAAAATGTCTACTTACATACCTATCCGCTGAGCAGGTACATTTATATTTATGTCAATCGCGCTCCGGGCACTGATTTGGAACCTGAGATTAAAGAGTTTTTGAAGGTTGTTTTGAGTTATCAGGGCCAGTCGGCCATGACACGCGAAGGTGTGTTTATGCCGATGCTGTACGAAGTGGTTCTTGAAGAACTGGACAAGCTCGATTGAGAAAAGCTGAAAAAGGGAGGTTAATCGGTGTATTAAGCCTTGTTTTGCTGAGTCCGGTACCGGCCCCGGCTCAATCTACTGCTTCACCTGAAACAGAACAGCGAATTGAGCAATTACAGGTGCAAATTATCGAGCTGCAGCGTGAATCCCAACGACGGCTGGAAGCACTGCAACGCCAGACTAGCGAACAGATGCGCTTATTACAAACGCAGGTGGAACTGCTGAGTAGCGAGCTTCGAGATGCGAAGGGGTTTGAGCATGAAACTGCAAATGAACTAGCCAGTGCCACCGCTCAAATCATGGAGCAGCCGAATAAGCTGGATATAAGCGGGGACTTCCGCTTGCGCTATGAAAGCAACGGATCCAATGGCAGTGTGCCAGCATGGGATCGTGGTGTATTACGCGGTCGTTTGGCCGCGAACTATCAACTGACAGACAACTTGAGCCTGGGCGCAAGGATGGTGACCGGCGATGCGGGTAATCCCAGGACCTCCGACGTCACGATTGGTAACTGGCTCAGTGACCAGGAAATTAGCCTGGACCAGGCTTACGTATCTTTTAAGTTCGACGATCTGTATCTTGTCGGCGGAAAATTTGCCAAGCCTTTCAAGTCCACTGAAATACTCTGGGATGGAGACGTTAACCCGCAAGGGTTCGGCGTTTCCTATCAAATGGCCAGCTCGGAACACTCGTCAGCTCAGTTATCCGGGATCTACTTTTTGATTGATGAAAAAATATTTGAGCAGAGCAGCGACATGCTGGGCGGACAGCTTACGTTTGGAATGCAAGCGAGTAATGACTGGGGTCTATCGGCAAGTGCGGCTTACTACGAATATGATATTGGCCCACTAAATCTGTCCGGCCCTGGCAGCCCCAGGGGCAATAATGTAACACCGGATGGTAGATCTTATGTTTCAGACTACGAGCTTCTTGATGTGCTTGGCAGTGTGCATTATTCCGGTTGGGGAGATCGCTGGGATGTGAAACTGGTGGCAGACTATGTCAAGAATTATGGTGCCAATGTGCCTGGTGACTCGGCATATGGTTTGGATTTGTTCGCGGGTAATTTGAAAGCGTCTGGTCGGTTCCAGTTCCGGTATGGCTATTCAAGAGTTGAAACAGATGCCGTTCTGGGTATGTTTTCAAATGACAATATTGTGTTGGCGACAAATTATGAGCTGCATACTTTTGCGGTCGATTATGCTTTGCCTGGTCATGCATTCCTTGGACTGACCAGTTACTTTTACCAAACACTGGATTTCGATCCCGAGCAGCTACTCAATGCAAATGACTGGTCCTCAAGAACCCGCTTAAATCTCTATTTTCAGTTCTGAACCTGGCGGTGTGGTGGATATTGAATGAGTAATCGCTTGATAGACCACCTGAAATATCGCTTTATGCCGTTTGACGCATGGAGCATTTGCAAGCTTTGTATTTAACTGGCTACAAGTAGAAAGTTGAGACTAGCAGATTATTGGCTTGTGCCAGCGGAGTAAAAATAGAAATAAAAGGAAACGAACCTTGTATCGGAAACCGGTAAATAGCAGGGAACTTAATCCTTAGTTGCGAGGCAATACGGCATTAATCATTTTAAACGGGAATCAGGCTATGACAAATAAAGTCCAGATCATCAAAGGTAAGTCATCGGGCAATGTTTTCAACATTTTTCTCTTTTTGGCTCTAATCACAGTTCTCCTGACGAGTGGTGGGGTATTTGCCCAAACAGCAGACGCTACTGACGAAGACGAGCAGGAATCGAGAGGAACTTTGGAAGAAGTTGTTGTTCAGGGAACCTTTATCGCATCCGATGGTGCGAGTGGGCTAAAGACCAATGTGCCTGTGCGGGATGTGCCGCTGACCATCTCTTCCTATACCAGCGACTTTATGGATGGAATAGAAACCACCCGCATTTCTGACCTGTATAACTACATGGTTGGTGTGCAGCGTGCCGGTAATACAGGTTATGACATATCCATTCGAGGAATGGCCTCCGGGGGTGCTGACCGTAACTCGATCCAGACCGACGGTCTGCCTGGCCTTGCTGTGCGCTTTGGGTCTCCCCCAACGATTAACACCGAGCGACTCGAAGTAGTCAAGGGCCCGATGTCGGTGTTGTATGGCCGAATTCAACCCGGTGGTTTTATTAACATTATCACCAAAAAGCCAGAGGCGGAAAAAAGCAGTTACGTAAAAATCCGGGCAGATGGTTACTATGGCGACGAGACATCATTAGGCGACACGCTTGGTTTTACCGTTTCCTATGACACCACCGGGCCATTGAACGAAGCAGGCGATGTTCTTTTCCGATTGATAGCCGAAGTGGAAGACACCAAGGGATTCCGGGACAACGGCTTTAACGAGGGCATTTACGTTGTCCCATCAATTACATGGTTAGTCAGCAACGAAACCACCTTTAACGTTGCATTCGAATACAGGGATGAAGACCACGCTTTGGACAATGGACTGGTTGTGCCAAATCGGGATATCAATCTGGTCGCCCCGATTACCACGCGGTATCAGGAACCAAATGACATCCAGCCTGAAACTGGCTGGGCAATTGCTGCAAGCCTGGATCATGAGATTAATGACGATGTGATCTGGCGTACAAATTTTCGCTATGTTGACCATGAAGACTCAGCCATCGGCTGGGAAAATCAGAGCTTCAGAAATGCAACAACTCTACGCCGCAGGGACAGAAACCAGTTGAATTTGCGTGAGTACACATTCCTTGATTCGAATATCGTCTGGGATTTTGAATCCGGCAGTGGTGTAGAACATAAGTTTATGTTCGGCATCAATGGCGGCGAAGAAACCAGTGATTTCGAGCGAAAGAACTTCGATGGTGGCAATGCAACGCTTGATATTGATGTTTACAACCCGATCTACGGCGTAGGCGTGGCCAGGGCGCCAGTGCCCAGCACGCATCGCTTTACAACCTTTGATGCCTTTGGCATTTATCTGCAGGATCAGGTAACCCTGAATGAAAATTGGAAGGCGGTTTTTGGCGTACGATATGAAGATTTTGAAGCGGTGGAAATGGATAGACGTGGCGTGAATCCGAATCAAAGAACTTCCGGTAATGATACGACACCGATGATCGGGTTTATGTACCAACCCAGCGAAGACATGTCCTATTACGCCAGTTATGCAGAATCGTTCAATCCACCCCGGCCTGACCGTCGTGATGAGAATGACAATCGCATTTTCCCGCCGGAAGAAGGCAACCAGGTTGAAGTCGGCTTAAAGGCCAACATTCTGGGTGGCCGAGGAACCGCAACATTTTCCATATTTTCAATTGAGAAAACCAATGTTCTCAATAGCCTGGGTGGCGGACGCTTTGAGCTGACCGGTGCAGAGCAAAGCGAAGGCTTTGAAATTGAGGTCAACGCCCAGGTTAACGATAACTGGCAAATCATAGCCGGCCTTACCAAGGCAGATGCAACCGTCAAGACCGACCGTAACGCAGCGCTGATTGGCATGCAGGTCCGGAATGCGCCTGAAATAACGGCCAGTTTCTGGAGTCGTTACCAGATTAACGAACGGCTGGGCATTGGCACAGGTATCAACTATGTGGATGACCGATTTGGCGAAACGCCGAGAACGGGAGCACGGGTCAGAATGCCCAGTTATGTGGTCGCTGACGTAGTGTTCTACTACGAGCACCCGTCTTTTTATGCCACGCTCAAGCTTGGAAACATCTTTGATGAAAAATATTATGAAAGTGGCAGCAGCATGACCCGCCTCGTACCGGGTGCACCTGCTAGCGTTGTTTTATCGTTTAGCAAGAGTTTCTGATTTACCCACGCCTTTTATAGGCAATTATGCCTCTGCATAGGCCCTGAAGAAATTCAGGGCCGTTTTTTTAGTCATTCTGTTAGCGATTAAAGCGATTTTGATTCGGAGCCATTGTCATGCAAATTAATACAAACGAGAACAGTCCCCTTGAGACTCACAAAGTTTGGGACAAAACCATCCGCATTTTTCACTGGGTGAACCTTGCCAGCGTGCTGGTGTTGACCAGTCTGGGGCTTTTCATACTTTATGGCGATGAGTTTGGGGTCAGCAAGGAAGGTAAAGTTCTATTAAAAACCCTGCATGTCTACGCCGGTTATGTATTTGCACTGAATCTTATCTGGCGCCTGGTATGGGCATTTGCCGGAAACAAATACGCGAAATGGCGGGCCATTTTGCCCTTTGGAAAGGGTTTTCCGGGTGAATTAAGGATTGCTTTGCGTGAGTTTGGAAGTCAGTCAACGCGTAGCTATCTGGGCCATGATCCGTTGGGCAAGTTGATGATCGCCTTGCTGCTTTTGTTGATGGTCAGCCAAGCCAGTACTGGTCTGGTGCTTGCCGGTACCGATGTCTATATGCCGCCATTTGGTTCGGCAATGGCGCAATGGGTGACGGGCGGGGATCCTGACTTATTGGCAAACCTGAAACCGGGTTCAAAAGAATTTGTCGACATGGCCTTATACGATGAAATGCGCGCCTTTCGAAGTCCCTTTATATTCATACATAAGAATGGGTTTTACGTGCTGGCCGGAGCCATAGTTCTGCATATTGCCGGGGTGGTCTGGGTTGATGCCCGTCAAAAGAAAGGCCTGGTCTCGGCAATGTTATCCGGTCAGAAGCACATCGCCGGAGAGCCTGTGGATAAGCCCGAAGAATAGTTGTCTGGCGTCTGAAAAGGCGACTGATTTCAGTGAACAAGCAAGACAGGGTCTTGAGATAATTTTCTCAGCTCCAGCCTTGATTCCCTTTGACTCAGGGGAAGATAACCCGGATTTGCTGTACTGATCAGTTCTTGCCCTGCGGGAGAGAGAATCATTTCAATATAGTCACGTTGCAGCGAATCGATTCCAAATCCCGGTATGTTGCGCAGGTAGATATATAAATGCCGCACCAGCGGATAATGGTGGTTGATAATGTTGTGCTCGTTAATGCTGAACGCCCTGCCGGTGCTTTCGGCTGAGACCTTCAGGGCTTTAACACCGGATGCCGCACGGTTATATGCTGCAAAACATAGCGCACCAATTTGCATGGAGGCGAACTCCACCGCCTCCGTTGACTGCGCGAAGCCCTGCAATTCAGTTACATAAGGAGCGCCTGAGAAAAAGTGTTCACTCAGGAATGTGGACAAGGCTCTTTCGGGTCGCAGGCCACAGGGTTCTATGGCGCGATCCTTCCATGGTCCACTTAAGCCCAATTGTCCCCATGTCTTCAGATTTTCAATATTCAGGCGCTTGCTGAACACTTTTTCGGCCTGCGGCAAACTAATTTCAGTCAGAGGATTCTGTTCATGTACGAAAATGGCCAGCGGGCCGGAGAGTGCATTTGAATTGATCGCTGCATGAGCGACCTTGATGGCCAGTGGATCAGATTGGTGACGGCGCCGGTATTGCTCTAATGCCGGTGCTGAGAACTCGGCGCCCATGGGGGCAAACGCCGAGCTTCCATCGATCAGTGCCGGTCGCGCGGCACGGGTGCCGATCAGCTTGAGATCAAAGCTTACATCCGGATGCTGCTTTTTGAATAAAGCATTGAGTGCCACCAACATGGGCTCCATGTCGTTATAGCCCACAACGCGTATCTTGCCGTCACTGGTAAGGTAATCCTTCCTGCCCGCGCTTGGTTTGCCAGAGCCAGGTTCCCTGTAGGTATCAATCTCCGCCTTGTTTGCCGCGATGACTTCGGCCTGAAGTGGATAAAACCAATCTGGAGGACTTTCCGGGCAATCCTGGCCGGCCTGCGATTGGGTGAATTCAACAAAATTGGTAACAGCGGTCCTTTTTGGCTCGGTCAATTCGGGACTGAGCGCCAGGTACACAAACCGGGACAGCGGGTAGCGGTGAGCTCTGACATTTTCTGCGGAACCGGAAATGGCAGTTCGCGTTTGATAAAAGGAGATGGGTACCGTTTTACTGCCAGGATTGCTGAATCGAAAGCCGCTGTATCCGATAGCCAGCGGGTCTTTGGCGACAGAATCAACTATTTGTTGTAAGGCATGTACTGCTTCGTCCCCCGGTAATTGCTGGATTTCGTCGCTCAATGGACGATGGCCATTAACACGATGTCGCATGAAATTGACGATACCGGGCGGATTGTCTGAAGAACGTAGATTGAGCATGCCAAAGCGATTAATCGGTCGTGACGCCCATTCACCGGTCAGCCCGGCATCTGCCCAGGTCAATTCGTCAGATCGGCTGGTGAGAATGTGGCGTAACTGCTCAAGAGACAGCGAAACCAGTGGATTATCTTTGTGTACCCATATGGCCAGTGCATGGGACTTCCCCCTTTCGTCGAAACTTCCGGTTGCGACCGGAATCAGGGTCGCGGGCTCACCGAATGTGTCCTGGAAAGCTTCGTTCTCCAATGGGAAGAACTCGCGTGCAAAAGGACTGAAATCAGCACGGTGTTGAAGCATCTGGACAGCGCCGTCAGCGGACAGTGCAGCTTTAAAACTAATGGAAACATCGGGATGAGATTCGGTAAACGATGCAATCCAACACTGCATCATCGGGGCCATGCTGTCCGCACCAACTGCAACCAGGGCCACATTCCGGTCTTGCTTCAGATCGATATCCTGATTGTTTCCGGCTGAGACCCCTGTGAAGATCATTATCAAAAGGAAGGTAATGAATGGTGCGGTCAATATGCCCGCAGGCCAACCGAAACCACGCCAGTTTGTCATTTGAGGATTTCTTTGTTGGAAACAGGTAATGGGTGAGCCGGATTCACTGTATTTAGCTTGCCTTCAACTGGATAGTTCCATGGACAACATGAAGTCTTCAATGAAAAAAGCAGCCAGTTCCGAACGACCTTCCAAACCAGCCTTTTTGTATACCGCTTGTGCTTGCTGGCGTACCGTGCGCTCGCTGGTACCCCTGGCATCTGCAATTTCCTTTAATCGGAGTCCTTTCAGGAGTAGCAAAGCTATTTCCCGCTCGGCAATCGTCAGGTTCCAATTATCAAATTCCTGTTCGATCTGAGCATGTATTCCAGCCATGGCTCTTTCGAGTTCTTCGGTCACCAGGTTGGCTTGCCCGGTCGCCGCTTCGAAGGCGTGTTGCAAGCCCACTTCGCGATGATGTGCCCTCTGGCGTTGAATCACGACAAAAATGATCAACAAGGCAGATAACCCGGCTAATGCCCAAGCCCAAACGTAACGGCGTGCCAGCACATTTCCGACGGTCTTTTCGTCGGATCCGTCAGCCAATTTCATGGATGCGAGATCTGCGCCAATCTGAATCTGTTCAGCTTTTACAAACTCGATAAATTCGGTACCTGGAAGATAAGCGTCCTGCCAATGATGTTGGCGCAGTAACTGTTGCCATTGCTCGCTTTTGACCATTCTTTCAATCAACCCGGACATGGCCGCGAATTGTTCGTCGCTACTATTGGGATGAGCAAATACGCCCCGCCAGTTAAAGCGCTCAATACGGATGCCAAGTTCATCAAAGCTGCGCACGCCAATATCCGAGAGGACATCCTTTCTGGCAGCGGCGATGATACGAAGTTTGCCCTCGCGAACAAGGTATTCAAACTCACTGAAACCACTTATACCGGCTTGATATCGACCCCCTGCCAAAGCTTGTCCTGCTTCTCCGCCACCCGGCAGGCCGGTGTAATGCAGCCGGTGCGAGGCGATGCCCAGTTTATTGGCGATTTCGTGAACGTTGATTTCGTCAACTCCGGCGATTGACCCACCAACCCATGAAATCGATTCGGGAGCTGATAGCATGGCTTCAATCAGATCTTCTGCTGTTTTGATTTGCGAAGATGCCGGCACAGCCACTACTGCTGTATCAAAAGTGAGCCGTGCCAGTGGCCGGGTATCCAGTAAAGTTATAGCTGCATGGTTTTGCACGGCGGCGCCGACCGTAAAGGAACCACCGACCATCAAGGCAGTTTCCATTCCCTGACCGGAGGAAAGAAATTGCGCCATACCTATCAAACCACCCGCGCCAGGGCTGTATTCTATTTCTACCGACAGCGCTTCCCCGTTGGCCTGGATTGCCTCTGCCATTGCCTTGGCTGTGAGGTCCCATCCGCCACTACGTCCTGCAGGCACGAGGATCGTGATTTTGTCGAATACGGGAGTTGCATGCACCGCTTGCGTCCAGGCAAACAAGAACAGGGCACATAAAGAAATGAGCCAACCAAGCCTGCGAAAGAAAAAATTAATTTTTTTAATTAACAACGAAGTCGTGTATCCGGCGTTTGTTACATTACATCATTATAGAAGAACTTAAGCGTTACGGGATATTTTTGGGTTGGGGCTTAATTTGCCCTAAATCTTTTACTTCACCCCCGGCGAGCGTAGAAGATATAGACGCCCCCGCCTTCAAGAGTATTGAGGACTATTATTGGTTCTGCCTCTTGGCACCACCTACATAAAAAATTCTTCGCCAATAGTTCAATTTCGTAAGACACAAGCTTTTGACAGAGCTACCTAATGTAGGGGATGAGTCCTTGGACTCGTTCCCGTGAAGTGGGGGAGAAACCCCTTTCTTCGACAAGTTAGCCTGGTGGCAACAAACCAAATTTAGCTCCCTGCTACTTCTTCATTCACTCAGCGATTGACTACGCGATCAACTCTGGAACTTTAGCCTGGCTATTCGCCCACGACTTTCTTGATGGCCTCAAGCACTTCCTTAATGTCGTAGGGCTTTTCAAAATAACCAGCGGCCCCGATATCATTTGCCATCTTCAAGAAATCCGGGTCCTTACTCGCGGTGATAAAAATAATTGGTGTTGCGGTCGGCAATTGCACCATGAGACGTTCGGCCAGCAGGAAACCGTTTCCGCCAGGTAAGTTAACGTCCAACAAGATCAGGTCTGGTAGGACTTTCTTGGCCATAATTAGGCCTGTCACCGCATCGTGGGTCATGTTCGCCTTGTAGCCAGCTGTTTTCATTCGAATGGTCAGTGCTTTTGCAATCGCAATGTCGTCTTCAATGATTAATATAGATTTCATGGTATTTTCAACTTGATTAAATGGTTTGAATTCAGACCGTCGCTGCGGGCCTATTGTTACTGTATTGTTCCTACGTACTGGAAATTTGTGCCTTTTTTACGGCACGCTTGGTTGACTCCAATGTTGCCGGCAATGACAAAATAAATGTACTGCCCTTGCCTGGTTCACTTTCTACGTGAATTTTTCCGCCATGCAATTTCATCAACTCATGGCACAGATATAAGCCCAGCCCAAAGCCTTCAGACTGAGTTGGGGAAGTGGAATCAACCTGATAATAACGACGGAAGAGATATTCGATTTGATCTTGATTGATGCCGCATCCAGTATCGGTAAGTGAAATTTCCACCCATTCCGGGCGCTGTGGATCCTGGTAAAGCTTGACGAGAATCGATCCTCCCTCAGGGGTAAATTTCAAAGCGTTGTTATAGAGGTTGATCAAAATTTGCATAATACGGCTTTTATCAACCACCATTTTTTCAAGGCCAGATTCCAATTCATCATTCAAATGAATTTTCTTTTTCGCAGCCTCAGTCTGCATGATGGTCTGCACCCTCAGGATAAGTGGACCGAGAGCTACCGGTTGTCGATTCAGGCTCATTTTGCCAGTGTCCAGACGCGTCATGTCCAGCAGATCGTTCACGTAAATTGCCAGGTGTGAACAGCTCTCATGGGCAATGTTGAGATACTTTGACTGATCTTCATTCAAGTCACCGGCCAGCCCATCAATGACTATGGAAGTAAACTCCAGTGCCGCAGTCAACGGTGTTTTAAGTTCATGTGATAGCGTGTGATAGAAGTACTGAATCTCCTCACTTCTCTGCCGCAATTCGTGGTTGGTATCGTCTAAGGCTCTGGTCCGCTCGACGACCATTTGCTCAAGACTCTCCACCTTCTGCCTGGCAAGCCTGTGCAGCCACCATTTCTCGGACAGCATTTTCGCCAATTGGAATGCCTCAATGGGTTCAAATGGTTTTTTCAGAACGACCATCCTGTCACCGGCACCGATTGCTTCCAGCATGTCCTTCCAGGAGTAATCAGAATAGGCGGTGCAGATAACTACCTGGATATCGGGGTCAATTTCCCAAATTTTCTTGGCAGTTACTACGCCATCCCATCCGGGCGGCATACGCATGTCGACGATTGCCAATGCATATGGGCGTCCGTCCTGCATTGCCTGTTTGACCCTCTCCACACCTTCCTGCCCTTGGTAAGCAGAGTCCACTTCGAAGGAAATTTCTACAGTCCTGATTTCCTCGCCGCCGAAAAGCAGCACTTCAGCAGCGTCCAGGGCAGATGATGTCTCGTCGCGTGTGGCCAGAATCTTACGAAAGTCAGCATGGACCGCGCGGTTGTCGTCGATCAAAAGGATACGGCGGTATTGTCCTGTTTCGAGATTATTCATGTGGATTTTGCTCTGAAAGATGGGGTAATTCGAGTGTAAAGGTGGCTCCGAGTCCGGGACCGTCACTATGAACGCCTAAAGAACCACCCATTTCCTGCACAGTCAATGCACTGCTGTACAGGCCAAATCCGTTACCACTGTCCTTTGTGGTAAATCCATAATTGAATAGCTCTGCAACGTTTGCCGGATCAATTCCAACACCATTGTCCGCAACGGAAATTCTGATCCGGCTCTTATTCCGGCGCAACTTGATTTTCAGTTGTCTGTTTTCAGGCACTGCTTCAGCACAAGCATCCCCGGCATTTTGTATCAGATTTACCAGCACCTGCATAAGCTTGTGTTTTTCAGTTTTGAAGGGTGGTATGGAACCGTAATCCCGGATCACCTCGACTTCGTGACGTTCCAGTGAGCGCTGATTTATACCCAAACTGCCTTCCACTAGTTCGCTCAGGTCTATCATTTCACTGACACTGGAAACCTTCGCATAGCCTTGTTGCATCGCGATTATTTCCTTTACGTGCTCAACGTTATTGCCAAGTTGACTAAGTTCGCCAATGATCTCCTCTCGTTCTTCCGTGAGAAACCGGGATAAATTGTCCAAATACACTGGTAACTGTGCACCTCTTGAATCATTTGTGAAGAAGCCGGCGAGATCATCCTTGTGCTCCTGAAGAAGTGTCACCGTGCGTGACAGGCCACCGATTCGGGATTTGCGAACCTTTTCTGCAACCAACGAGCTACAAACATTAATACTGTTGAGCACATTACCGACGTTGTGAAGGACGGTGGTAGCGACTTCAGCCATACCCGCCCGACGTGATTGTTCCAGCAATTGCTGGTGCAAACCCACCAACCTGGATTCCGTTTCTTTTCGTTCACTGATGTCCTGAAGGGTCCCGGAGACTCTGATTATCCGACCATCCTCGACGATGGGCTTGCAGATGGTTTGAGTCCACCGCTGATTGCCCTGTGCCGTGACTAAACGGAGCTGTAGGTCGAAAGGCTCACCTTGCTCAAGCGCGTGTTGAAATGCTGATTCCAACTTCGGCAGATCATCGGGATGAAAAAAGTTGATTGCTTCATCAAGAGACGGTGTCTGGCCTAATGGAATTTCATGAATGCGATAGGTTTGTTCCGTCCAGGTGAGCTCAAGCGTCTTGATATCAAGCTCCCAACCACCTATCTTTGCTAGTCGGCTGGTATCGGCGAGAAGTGCCTCGCTCCTGGCCAGCAACTGCGCGGTTCGTCGCTTTGACTTGAATAGCTCAACAAAGTCGGACACCTTCGCTCTAATGATGTCAGGGCTAACCGGCTTGAACACATAATCAATCGCGCCAAGCGAATAGGCGTCATTAATCCTTTTTTCATCTCTACCGGCGCCGGTGACAAAAATGATGGGTGTGTCTTGAGTGTCCTTTCGGGCTCTGATCAATCTCGCCGTCTCAATGCCATCAATTCCCGGCATCTGCACATCAAGAAGGATTACCGCGAATTTTTCATTCAGGATTTGTCGAAGTGCCTCTTCGCCCGAGAGCACAGAGACAAGCAACTGGCCAAGTGGCTTAAGAATGATCTCCATCAACTTAAGGTTTTGTGGCCTGTCATCAACCAGCAAAATCCTGGCAAGTGCGTCTTCTGCTTGTTGCTTTGGAGGCGATGTACCAACATTCATGTCATGGATCACCATATGTCCTTCCAACCACCTTACTCAGTACTTCCGTAGTACTCTCTCAAGCTCCTTGACCATTACCGGCTTGGCAACAAAATCGTCCATGCCGGCTTCCATGCATCGCTCGCGGGTTTCTGGTGTGGCATCCCCGGTCAGTGCAATTATGCTAATACCCCGGCCACCGGTAAAGTGCTCGCGAATCCATCGTGTTGCTTCCACACCGTTCATGTTAGGCATTCGCAGGTCCATAAAGATCAGATCGTAGTTGGCTTCCATCACTGCCGTCACCGCTTGCTGGCCATCTACTGCTTCGTCGGCCTGGTAGCCCATTTTTTCCAGATGCAGACGCATAGCGCGGCGGATGAACTCGTGATCCTCGACCACCAAAATCTGGTGAGGATGACTCGCGCTAAGTTCACTGTTGAAAATAGCACTGGTCTTCTTTATCACATGTTTAGCTGGCGGCGTTGCGATTGCGATATCAGCCTGGTCAAGCTCGGTGTGAATTGTGAACCTGACTGTGGTGCCCTGTCCCTCCTCGCTTTCGATCCGAATTTCACCGCCCATCAAGTCGACCAGCCCTTTGCACATTGGCAACCCCAGGCCGGGCCTGCTGGATTTCGCGTCTTTGGGATTAGAAAATTCGAAGACCGACTCCTGCAATTCAGCCGGCATTCCGACGCCCGTATCAGACACTGAGAATTCAATGAACTGGTCGCTGCCTTCGGGCTTCCTGCGCTCTGCGCTCAGGGTAACGGTACCCTGGTCGGTAAACTTCACGGCATTTCCCAACAGGTTGACCAGCACCTGCTCGAGGTGATTGCGATCGGTAAAAATAAGGTTTTCGGGCAGCTTGTCTAACATCGAAATGAGCTCAAGCCCCTTGACTGCAACTTCGGGACGAAACAATTCAATCACACCGTTGATGCTTTCGCGCAAGCTAATTGTTGCTTGTGTGGATTGCAATATATCTGGCCTGGATTTGATTGCATCGGGAATATTGTCAATCAGGTCCAGCAGTACATCGCTACTTTTGCGTATTATTTCCATAAATTCGCGGGATTTTTTGCCCAGGTCTTCGCCCTGCATAAGGTTCGTCATGCCGATGATTGCACTGACCGGGGTACGAATTTCGTGACCAATATCCGCGAGAAAATCCTTTCTGGCCTGGCTTTCAATAGCCAGCCGTCGTTGTCCGATTTCTTCGGCATATCTGTTCTTTAATTGTTGGAAATAGGTTTGTCGAGCCTGACCACCGTCTTGAACAAGGAAAGCCATCAACACTAAAAACCCGACAATCAACATCGCCTTGGCCAGACCGCCTACCAGGTAAACCGCTATACCAAAAGGCGCCAGGACACAAAACAGAAAGATCAGATGAGCACTCCAGCGGACGGACAATGCGCTGGTCCCGGCAGCGATGCACCCGGCTGACAGCACGATCGTCAGCACGGCCTCCTGGGCAGCCCAATTATACCAAATTACAATTGCGGCCAATATTCCCAGAGTCAGGCTCTGAAGGGCCGTTAGAATACTGAACTGAAGCACGGCTTTTTCACCAATATGCTCATAACGACGCTCGAAGCCCAGCGCATACCAGACTCGTATACCACCCAGCATGATCAGCAAGGACGCCTCGACCACGGCCCACTGCCAACCGAAACTCCTCAAAATTGGAGTCCCTACCAACATAATCAATGAGATCACCGTGTACACCGGAGCACCGACCAAGGAACGTCGTGCCAACTCAAGGCCGGAGGCTTTCTCGAGAAAGGATTCAAGTGCCGGTATCGGGCTTGATTCAGTGTCTGTGTTTTTCATGTTTAGGGCCTGTGAGTCTTTAACTTAGTTTGCACGGGGAAAGTAAATACTGAATGTCGTCCCAATTCCCAACCTGCTTTCCACCAATATGTACCCATCGCAGCTTTTGACAATGCCATAGACGGTAGCCAGGCCAAAGCCGCAACCCGTCCTGCCATTTCCCTTGGTTGAATAGAACGGCTCATACATATGTGCCTGCGTCTCTTCATCCATCCCTGTGCCACTGTCACTTACCGTCAGTAGAACGTATTCACCGCATGAAAGTATCAGGTGTCTATCTATAATCGTCTGCTCATCCAGTTTTATGCTACTGGTGCTGATTGTCAGCTTGCCACCTTCAGGCATTGCGTCACAGGCGTTCCCAGCCAGGTTCATTACAACCTGCTTGATCGTCGTGAGGTCAGCCTCGAAAGGGAGGATATCCGGCTCCATTTCGATGTGAAGCTCCACTTGTAGACCGCCAAGTTGTTGCAGCATCTTGGCCAGGTCGGTGATCGCAGTGTTGAGATTCACGATTTCGAGCGAGTGAGGTTTGCCCCTGCTGAAAGCAAGTAGTTGGCCAGTGAGCTCGCCGGCCTCTGCAACGCCTTGTAAGATGGCATCAATATGCTGTTCGGCCTCTTCATCGCCATTGATATGGTCGCGCAGAAATGTAGCATAGCTCTGAACAAGCATAATCACGTTGTTGAAGTCGTGCGCTATCCCGGCCGCGACCCGTCCCACGGACTCAAGTCGCTGGGTCGTCCCTGACTGTTTTTCCAACATTCTTTGCTGAGTAATATCGCGAACGATGATAAGCACTTCATCCGCTCCGCAACGGCTGATACGTGCCTCAAGGACAGTGCTTATGTTCTGCACTTTGTCGCTCCATTCCATGTGCTGTACGCCTGCATGGGCAAAGGAACGTTGAATGAGTCTTAACATCTTCTGTGTAGCTTCCGGGGGCCATATGTCATGAATTTTTTTATTCAAAAAATGTTTTTCCGTCACATGCTTTGATGCACTCTCCCCAGAAATAGAATCGACAATGACCCCTGATCGCTGAATACGAAAAATCATGTCGGGTATTGCCGTGAGAAGTGCGCGGTTATACGTCTCGGATTTATTCAGAAACTGTTCGATTTGCCGCTTTGCCTTGAATAAATCAATGAAGACAGCAACCTTTGCTCTGATGATTTCAGGTGTAATCGGCTTGAATACATAATCGACAGCGCCGAGTGCATAAGCATCCCTCATTCTCTCCTCATTCCTGTCCGAGGCAGTGATGAAAATGATCGGCGTGTCCCGGGTTTCCATCCGGCCTCTGATCAACTTAGCTGTTTCAATGCCATTTAGCCCTGGCATTTGCACATCCAGAAGGATCATCGCGAATAGCTCTTTCTGCAGATGTTGCAGTGCTTCCTCGCCTGAGTTTGCTCGCACCGTCAATTGTCCAAGAGGCTCCAGAACATGTTGCAACAGGTCGAGATTAATTGGCCTGTCATCAACCAACAGAATCCGGGCAGGTTCACCCGTGTTTTCCTGCTCTTTCCTTGAGTGCTCTTCATTCATATCCAAACTTTCCTATAACTATCAAGCACCGACAAGCAATACACCCAAGACTCCGGCGACGTAGATACCTGCCACGATTTCGAATATCAAGTTGATAAACGGTCGAGCATGCAATATCAGTACTTCTTTCGAGGGCGAGAAATCAGTCTTGCGCTCAGCAGTTCCCTGGCTGGTTTTTGTTGTGCTCCAGCCATTGGTCGATATCTGTTCGGCGAAAACGCCATTGCGCGCCGATCTTGGAAGCTGGTAACTTGCCACTTTGTGCCATTCGGTAAACTGTATCTCGACTAAGTCGGAGGTATTCCGCCACTTCCTCGATCCTCAGCAATTCATTCACGAAATTAGCTCCATTGTTTTCTTTGTTAAACCCTCTTTTCCAACAAACCGGAAAGATGCATAGTTGTTCAGCTAATTAAATACCGATGCGGTAATTCGAAACAACTGCAAGAACTGACAGGTTTACAATATTGCAGTGAGTGCGGGTTGACGAACAAAACGGGAAAAGGTCGTAATAAACGGGGCTGAGTCCTTGGGCTTGTTCCTGATTCTCGCGAAAAAAGCTGGAGTCAGAGTCAAGCGCCAGAGTAAATTACTCTGGCACTTGACTCTGACCTTATTTACGCTCGTTTGCACTGGCAAAATCAGCACTGCCTTTTTCCGGGTGACCTGCTGTGTAGTAGGAAACAGGTGAATAGCCATCAATGCCTACCCCTTTGGGGTTGGAGCGAATCGGGTCATCAGGTGGCGTTGCCGCATGCATGACGGATATCAAAGCAAGGCAAAAAATCACAGCAATGATTGTTCGGCTAAGTGTGGATTTCATTGTGGGCTATCTCAAAAGCGATCATTGAGAAGCATTTTAAGGCAAGACTTTTGTCGTTTGTTATTCAAGTGGTCAGTGGGCGTATTTTGGGGGCAAGTGGTCGAACCCAACCATCATATTGATTGGCACCACAGACGATTGCACGCAATAATCTGACGTAATGATAGATTTTCTAAGAACCAATAAAACAACCACATGGATTTGCCTGGCATTCTGGATATGTTTTGCGGCCTCTTTCATGGCAAAGGACGCTTTTTTTTCAAATAGTACTTACCCAATAATTCCTGCTTTGCTGCATTACAGCTACCTGTTTCTACCCTGGCTGTTATTCAGCCTCATTTGCGGCTGGCTGGTGGCCCGGACAATGGGTACTGATAACCGGAAAATCGAGTTATTGGTACATTCAGTGGCTGCGGCAACCATCTTGCTGCTGCACACATTGGTTTTGGCCAGCTCGTGGTGGATTTTCTTCCCGCTGGCAGTCAAAAACGTCACATTATCTGACTGACTTTCGATTCGAAAATACCCGCAGGGGATGCTATGGCGATTTTCGGCGCCCCTTCCCAGCGTTAGGTAACAGCTGCCAGGTAATACTGTTTTACATCTGCTATCACAAAAGTTGGTGGTGGCAGGGGAGGGTAGCGGAGCAATCTGCCAATAACAGAGTGGTAACATAGCCAGTCTATTTATTGTGACTAATGAGGCTACAATTTTCCTGATGGCTCAGTTACCCACCCTCAAGCAATTAAAATATCTCTGTGCCGTCGCAGACTTTAAACATTTCAGTAAAGCGGCGGAAGCGTGTTTTGTTTCCCAGTCAACCCTAAGCTCAGGTATTCAGGAATTGGAACAGATTCTGGGAGTCTGCCTGCTTGAGAGAGATAATAAGCGGGTTGAGTTAACCGCCGTTGGTAGAGATATCACTGAGCGGGCTCGTCACATCTTGACCGATGCCGTTGATATGGTTTCTGCTGCCAGCGCAGCACATGAGCCTTTTGCCACGGAGATTCACCTGGGTGTGATTCCCACAGTCGCACCATTTGTATTGCCTGGAATTCTCAAACATCTCCGCAAGCGTTATCCGAATTTTAAACTCTATATTCGGGAAGACCTGAGTGGCCATCTAGTGAAGCAATTACAGTCTGGTGAGCTGGATTTACTATTGTTGGCACTTCCGTATCCGGTTAAAAATGTAACCGAAGCACATCTTTTTTATGACGAGTTTCTGTTGGCTTATGAAAAACATGATGATATTTCCAAACTGAAGAAGGTACGCACTAAAGACATAAGGAATAAAAACCTTTTATTGCTTGAAGATGGTCACTGCTTGAGAGATCACGCCATGGACGCATGCAAGATAAAAACTCAGGGCATCCACACGCAATATCATGCCACTAGTTTGAATACCATTATTCAAATGATCTCCAATGACATTGGGATTACCATCCTTCCCAAAATGGCGGTTGATGCTCACATTCTTAAAGGGACTGATGTCGTGGCCAGATCATTTGATGAAGAGGGTGTGCGGCGCTCTATTGGTCTGTTGTGGCGGAATAAATCTCCTCGCTACCAGGAGTTCCAACTACTCGGCAATCTTATCTGCGAATCATTGGGTCAGTAATTAAATCATGCACGAGTAATACCTAGTCTCTTTGAGTGTTGTTCAATCTATAATCGATAAAATCGATCAATAATCAATTTTTAATTGATTGTACTAATTTATTGATTGTAACTATGATTGCTGCACATTAATCTGAGAGATAATTTCATGACTGACGAGACCAAGTGCCCATTTTCAGGCAACCATAGTACAAGCGGCGGCACATCAAACCGAGACTGGTGGCCGAACAAATTAAGGCTGGAAATTCTGCATCAACATTCCTCCCTGTCTAACCCAATGGGAGAAGGCTTCAGCTACGCAGAGGCCTTCAATAGTCTCGATCTTGATGCTCTGAAAACGGATATTAACGAGTTGATGACAACTTCTCAGGACTGGTGGCCGGCCGATTACGGTCACTATGGACCACTTTTTATACGCATGGCCTGGCACAGTGCGGGGACTTACCGCGTCGGTGATGGTCGCGGCGGTGCGGGCACCGGCACTCAGCGTTTTGCTCCTCTTAATAGTTGGCCTGACAACGGCAATCTGGACAAGGCGCGCATGTTGCTTTGGCCGATCAAGCAAAAGTATGGCAGCAAAATCTCATGGGCTGACTTGATGATATTGGCGGGCAACTGCGCGCTGGAATCCATGGGTTTTAAAACCTTTGGATTTGCCGGCGGGCGACAAGATGTATGGGAACCTGAGGAAGATATTTATTGGGGGGCCGAAGACAGCTGGCTTGGTGACGAACGCTATAGCGGTGAGCGCGAACTCGACAACCCTCTTGCTGCGGTGCAGATGGGTCTGATCTACGTAAACCCGGAAGGGCCCAATGGCGTGCCTGACCCTGTGGCATCGGGCCAGGACATTCGCGACACTTTCGCGCGAATGGCAATGAATGACGAGGAGACTGTGGCGTTGATTGCCGGTGGGCATACCTTTGGCAAGTGTCATGGTGCTGGTGATGCGGCTCAGCTCGGACGCGAACCCGAAGGAGCGCCTATTGAACAGCAAGGCCTCGGGTGGAAGAATAGTTTTGGCAGTGGTAAAGGAGTTCATACTATTACCAGTGGTGTTGAAGGTGCTTGGACTGCCAACCCCATTCAGTGGGATAACGGCTACTTCGATGTGCTGTTTGCTTACGACTGGGAACTGACCAAGAGCCCGGCTGGTGCACATCAATGGGTGCCAAAAGATAACGCTGCAGCCGATGTAGTGCCCGATGCCCATGATTCATCGAAAAAGCATGCGCCCATGATGACAACAGCGGATCTAGCCCTGAAAATGGATCCAATATACGCAAATATTTCCAAACGTTTCCATGAAAACCCGGATGAGTTTGCTGATGCCTTTGCCAGAGCCTGGTTCAAGTTGACACATCGGGATATGGGTCCGAGATCACGTTACCTGGGTAAGGAAGTTCCTGTGGAAGCATTGGTTTGGCAAGACCCCATCCCTGCTCTGGATCATCTATTAATTAGTGAACAAGACATCACGTCTCTAAAACAGAAGGTCATCGATTCGGGGCTGTCTGTCTCTGCATTGGTTTCAACAGCCTGGGCATCCGCTTCTACATATCGTGGTTCTGACATGCGAGGTGGTGCCAACGGTGCTCGTATTCGTCTTGCGCCGCAAAAAGATTGGCAGCTTAACCAGTCGCAGCAATTGGCGGCGGTGATAAGTACCCTGGAAGATATCCAGGGAGAATTCAATAAGGCTCAAACAGACGGGAAAAAAGTATCAATTGCTGACCTGATAGTTTTGGCCGGTTGTGCTGGTATTGAGCAAGCAGTGAAAAATGCGGGTCACGCGGTAACAGTTCCATTTACCCCCGGCCGCATGGATGCTTCACAGGAGCAAACGGATGTTGATTCCTTCGCGGTGCTTGAACCGGCTGCAGATGGATTCCGTAATTACACGAAGGCGAAATACTCGGTATCGGCAGAGGAGTTATTACTTGATCGTGCGCAATTGATGACCTTGACCGCACCGGAGATGGTCGTTCTTGTTGGCGGCATGCGTGTATTGAACACCAATGTCGGGCAAACACAACACGGTGTTTTCACTCAGCGACCAGAAACTCTCAGCAATGATTTTTTCGTCAACCTGTTGAACATGAGTACCACCTGGAAAGTAGCTTCAGGCAATGATGACCTATTTGAAGGCCGCGATCGTGCGAGCGGCGAACTGAAGTGGACCGGCACCCGTGTTGATTTGATCTTCGGTTCAAATTCAGAGCTTCGAGCTTTGGCAGAAGTTTACGCCAGTGCAGATGCAGAGCAGAAGTTTGTGCAAGATTTTATCGGAGCGTGGACTAAAGTAATGAATCTGGATCGTTTTGATCTTGCTTAAACCGTGTAGATAAGCAGTACCGGAAGAATTGTTTATAGAAATAGCAGCTTGAACAAAGTGGCCCGTCGCAGCGGGCCACTTTGATGTAGGTGCCGCCAGCGGTGCGAGCGGCAAGGTCACCAATCCCTAGTTAGGGTCTACGCCTTCGCCAAGCTTGTACATGGCCAGATGGCTTGCTGGAATAGGCGCAGCAAATGTGGCGTTCGCATTGACGCCCGCATGATCAAACAGACCAGAAAACCAGATTTCCCCACCCCGCACTGCATGCCGGATCCAGCCGGTCTCGAAGCAAACCAGAACGCTGTTATCGTCACGAGTTCCTCGCCATTAGTGTCAATCGCTTTGGCGCTGCGAGCAGGCTCATTCCAAATAACTTCAAAACTCGATGATGCAAGCTGATCGGTGAATCGGGCTTTGCCTTGTTTCTCGAGTTCGCTAAAGTGAAATGCCTTGGATTCGCCGTTGATTTCAACTCCGAGCACCTGCTCCTTGGGATGATGGCCTTCGGGTATCGTATTGGCGACCGGAAAGTACAATTGCCGGATTCGATCATAGTTTTGGTAGGCAGTTTTTCGATAATCAATTCTGAACCCGGTATCTGTACTCAGGACCAATGTATCCGGGTGAAGTTGCTGCCAATTCTGCCAACAGGTATGCGATACCGGCAACCGCTGAAGCTCAACACCTTTAAAGATGGCTAAAAAGTCCATTTCAGCGTAATGGAAATGACTTGCCGCTTGTTATTTCGTAACAAATCTTGCTAACTTGGTTTCATGCCCGATTTCCTGATCGTCAGTTCAGATGCTGAAGAACTCGCCAATGAGATCAACTTGCTGGCAGAGACTCCTTTGGAGATAGCTTCCTGCACTTCTGCAAAACAGGCTCTCGCTGAATACACCGCCGAAACAGTGCTATTTGGCAGGCCCGATATGATTGCAGAAATCCTGCCCTCATTGCCTGCGGTTAATTGGGTCCAGTCTTCCTGGGCCGGGGTAGATCCGCTGCTTGCACTCGATCGCCGTGACTATGATTTAACCGGCATTAAGGACGTGTTCGGGGCGCAAATGTCGGAGTACGTTTTTGCTCACTTGTTGGCGCATGAATTGAAATTGCTGAAACGTAATTCCGAGCAGCTCGAACACAACTGGTACCAGGTGCAATCAGGATCTCTGCAAGGGAAGCGCCTCGGCATCATGGGCACAGGCAGCATCGGACGGCATATTGCGAACACAGCAAAGTCTTTTGGATTAAGTGTAACCGGGCTCAGTCGCTCGGGGTGCTCCGCGCCCGGATTCGATGAAGTGGTGCAGACCGGACTGCTTCACGATTGGTTGGGCAAGCTCGATTACCTGGTTTCTGCACTTCCAAATACTTCCGGGACCGATAAGCTGTTGGATGCAGCTTCGCTGGCAGAGCTCCCAGCACACTGTTATT
The DNA here is from genome assembly GCA_047614505.1 of Rhodothermales bacterium. Taxonomy (GTDB): domain Bacteria; phylum Pseudomonadota; class Gammaproteobacteria; order Xanthomonadales; family SZUA-36; genus JABDJL01. Next base: position 42,596 of record JBLHGQ010000008.1, read on the forward strand.
TGATAAATGTAGGCCGAAGCAACGTACTTGATGAAGCTGCACTGATGAATGCGTTAAGCACGCAAAGGCTGGCAGGCGCTGCCCTTGATGTGTTCGATGCAGAACCCCTGCCGCAGGACAGTCCTCTTTGGAACACGCCTAATTTATCAATTACAGCGCATATTGCCGCAGCAAGTCACTCGTCATTGATCGTGCCAATTTTTTTGGAAAATTACCGACGCTATCGAGCAGGTATGGATCTTAAGTTCAAGATTGATTTTGAGGCAGGTTATTAATATCGAAGCCTCACGTGGTTTCCGACTACGGTAATATCTTCACATTAATGATGACTTCAGACAAATCTATGACAACAAGCTCCAAATCAATCAAGCAGGAACACCTGATTCAAAGCGTCGCAGACGCATTGCAGTTCATTTCCTACTACCACCCGGTGGATTTTATCCGTGCCATGCGAGCAGCCTGGGAGCGGGAAGAATCACCTGCGGCCAAAGCCGCTTTGACCCAGGTGCTGGTGAATTCACGCATGTGTGCATTAGGCAAACGTCCCATTTGCCAGGACACCGGCATTGTCATTGCTTTTGTCGAAGTTGGCATGGATGTTACCTGGGAGGCAGACATGTCTTTGGATGACATGATCAACGAAGGCGTCCGCCGTGGTTATCAACATCCAGATAACGTTTTACGGGCCTCAGTCCTCAGTCCACCTGACGGGCACCGCGCCAATACAAATGACAATACGCCGGCAGTCATTCACTACAAGGTGGTTCCCGGCGACAAGGTCAATATAGAAGTGGCCGCGAAGGGTGGCGGTAGTGAAGCCAAAGCGAAATTTGTGATGCTCAATCCGTCTGACTCAATTACCGATTGGATTCTCAAGGTGGTGCCGACCATGGGTGCTGGCTGGTGTCCGCCCGGGATACTCGGGATTGGAATTGGTGGAACGCCGGAGAAGGCTATGTTGTTGGCGAAAGAGTCAATAATGGAGCCCATAGATATTCATGAATTAAAAGAACGTGGTGCTGGTAATCAACTCGAAGAAATGCGCCTGGAGCTGTTTGAAAAGGTTAACGCACTTGGTATTGGCGCCCAGGGCCTGGGTGGTCTTACAACGGTGCTGGACGTGAAAATCCGCGAATATCCAACGCATGCTGCCAATAAGCCGGTGGCTGTGATCCCCAATTGCACAGCAACCAGGCATGTGCACTTCGAGTTAGATGGTTCCGGCCCGGCAAGCTTTACGCCACCTGATCTTTCCGAATGGCCGGACATCAAGTTTGACCTGGGTGCCGACGTGCGCCGAGTGAATCTGGATACTTTGAGCCCGGATGAGGTGCAGTCGTGGAAGGCAGGAGAGACGGTGCTGTTATCAGGCAAGCTTTTGACCGGCCGTGACGCGGCCCACAAGAAGCTGGCAGATCTGATCAATCGCGGTGAACCCTTGCCGGTTGATTTCAGAAATCGGGTGATCTACTACGTTGGGCCGGTCGACCCGGTTCGTGACGAAGTTATCGGCCCGGCCGGGCCTACAACCGCCACGCGTATGGACCAGTTCACCCGCCAGTTGCTTTCGGAGACCGGCCTATTGGGCATGGTAGGCAAAGCAGAGCGGGGTGATGCTGCCATTGAGGCCATCCGCGATCATAAAGCGGTGTACATGATTGCCGTGGGAGGAGCGGCTTATCTGGTATCCAAAGCAATCACAAAGAGTACCGTAATCGCATTCCCTGAATTGGGCATGGAAGCCATTCACGAGTTTGAAGTTAACGACATGCCGGTGACGGTGGCGGTTGACTCAACAGGTGCGTCTATCCACCGTGAAGGCCCAAAAATCTGGGCGCAAAAGGTATTAATTGATTTCAATACCGGGCAGTAAAATTAACTTCTTCCTTCGGATGCCGGTTCAATCAGTCGACGCAGTGGCAGGTTGATTCGCGTACGCACACGATGCCAGGGCGGGAAGTTTGATCGCCGTTCGGGCGGTAACAGGAGATTCAAGCGTGCAGTTACAGCGCTATTTTGAACGCATCGAATACAATGGAGCCGTCGAACCGAGTATCGCTACGCTCGCTTGCGGTTTCAACCGGTCAACGCAACACATTGGTTAAATCGTTCTGCTGGTGTTTAATAGTCTAGCGTCTTTCGTGGTCGCTCATTGAGTCGTCTCGCCACCACATTCAGCCGCGCGTTTTTTGCGTCGGCTGAATTTACTGGTTATATGGTTTATTAGTTGGGTCTGTGTGACGTCAGCCCATATGGTACCAACTAGCCGCTTCACCTAAGAGACACTTCTGCTATTTTTAAACTGAAGCAGAGGAGTCTCAATATGAGCATGTCAAACACCACTAAACGGGTCAAAGAGAT
>JBLHGQ010000009.1:0-38717 GCA_047614505.1 Rhodothermales bacterium
TTGAAACAGCTTTTGAATCAGGTTGATACTTTCACGTACCGAGCTTGCAGAGGGATAAGGCCCAAAATAGGTTTTCTCCTTCTCACGTGCGCCACGGTGAAAGGCAACGCGGGGTATTTCATGGTCTGTGGTCATCATCAACCATGGGTAACTCTTATCATCCTTTAACAGGATGTTGTAACGCGGGCGATAAGATTTGATCCACTCGTTTTCCAGCAACAATGCCTCACCTTCACTACGGACAAGGCTGACCTCAATGCTTTCGATTCGCGCGACCATACGCATGATTCGGTCAATTTTTGGCCGGGCATCAAAGTAACTGGCAACGCGTTTTCGAAGATTTGCAGCCTTGCCAACATAAAGCACGTCCTGTTCGGAAGATCGCATCACATATACACCTGGCCCCGTCGGCAGGCGCCGGGCGTATGTCTTACCGTTAAATTTTCTGGATTTACTCATGCTTGCAATTAAGACCTAAGCCAATTCGGACTCTAGCAGTTGCATGAGTTTTTTAGTTGCAAGGTCGAGCAAATTACACATCAATGTAAAGTCTGCTTGCGTTCCATAATATGGGTCCGGAACTTCTTCCCGGCCTTCAGAAGGTGCATATTCCATCATAAGAGCCAGTTTTGCCCGGCAATGTGCTGGTTGAAGTTGTTCAATTAACCGCAAATTATGCGTATCCATGGCTACTATCAGGTCAAATTGCTCGAAATCTGTGGCTGATATTTTCCTGGCCCGCAGCCCACTGATATCAACCCCGAACCGCCCTGCTTCGCTAATGGCTCTTGAGTCCGGTGAATTGCCTATATGGTAACTGTGGGTTCCAGCTGAGTCGGTAATAACCTTGTCAGATATGCTCGAGCCTTCAAGGTGGTGGATGAAAAATCCTTCGGCCGAGGGTGATCGGCAGATGTTTCCCATGCATACAAAAAGTATTTTATACATATAGTTATACCATCTTTAGAGAAACGTTATTAAGTAAAGGCGTGCTTGCGCGTGAATTATCAATATATTCACATTAAGAATTTTTGTTTGTGAAAAGCAGCGCCTTTATCAGAGAAATCGCCATCAACGCAGTAACCAATGAAAATGGTAAAGCTCCTATAATCATTGCTGAACGTAGCGCATCCAAACCGCCGGCTGCCAACAATGACGCAATAACAGTGACAAGGATCAAACTCCAGACAACGATGTGTTTTGCCTTTTTACGTGCTGTGCTACCTGCAGACGATATTGTGTTGATGATCAGGATTGCAGAGTCTGCTGAAGTGACCAGATAGGTCATTACCAATATCACAATGACAAACGACATTAACTTGGCAGGCAACGGGCTCAAGATGAGGTTAATTGTCTTAAAAAGCTGGGCGGAAATGTCGGAATTTACAATGGTTCCTTGAGCGATACCCGACAGCTCTAAGTCTACGGCAGTGCCGCCTACCAATGAAAACCAGACCAACCCCATCGCGGAAGGGACAAACATGGCGCCAAGCACGTATTCGCGAATCGTGCGTCCTCGCGACACCCGGGCGAGAAACATTCCGACAAAAGGTGCGAAAGCAATCCACCAGGCCCAGTAAAAAATTGTCCAGGCTCCCTGCCAGTCAGCGAGGGGGCCGTCTGCCCAAACGGTAATTGACATAGATGGAAGAGCCAAAAAATAGTCCCAGATGGCGAGGAAAAACGTTTGGAAAGCAAAAACCAGAGCCCCGGAAAAAGCGAAAAACAATAGCAGAAAAAATGAAAGACCCATATTGATATTTGATAGCCACTTGATGCCTTTATCAACACCCGACATTGCAGATATTGCTGAAGCGAGCATGATCAAAAAAAGTGCCAGCATTTGAGCCGCAAAAGTCGGCTTGCCAACGCCGTTCGCCATCCATTGGGCGCCAGAGATATTGAATACACCTGAGGCGAATTGGGAAACGCCGTATCCAATGGTGACGCTCACCCCGATGATTGTTGCGAGAATCGCCACGATGTCAATGATGTTGCCTAGTGGACCTGATAGCAGTCGGCCAAACAAAGGTTCGAGTGACGAGCGAATTGTCAACGGCAAGCCACGATTGTAGGCAAAGTAACCGAGCGCCATGCCAACGATGCCGTAACATCCCCATGGCGTCAGACCATAGTGAAGTAAGGCCCACTTATAGGCATTACGCACATTGTTTGCGTGCTCTGAGTGCGCCAGTCCTTTGATCACATCGGGGTTGTTCGCAAAATGAAAGATTGGTTCCGCTGTGGAATAGGTCAACATACCAACACCGATCCCGGCACCAAACATCATCGAAAACCAGGAAAAACGTGAGAACTCTGGTTTTTCACCTGCTTTTCCTAATCGGATGTTCGCCGTTTTGGGCCACAATGCGAGCCCAAGGCACGTTAGAAGATAAAATGTAGTCACGTAGATGTACCACGCGCCAAAAACGGAAGTCGACCAGTTTTGCAGCCCTAATAACTTCTCGCCTGCGCTAGCCGGAAACAACCCCGCCCACAGTACCAGGATGCCGATTAGCAGCTTGGACCCCAACGCCACAAAACGATTGAAGCCTGAGTAAAAGCCTGTTGTAGACGTTGTAATCTGCAACTTACTATTCATGTAAACAAATGCTTCAGCACAATACTTTTCGAATTCGCTCGAGGTCTTCCATGGTATCAACACCGGCAGGAATGTGACTGCAAGCCTGTTGCAAAACAATTCTGCCACCGGACTCAAGATAGCGAAGTTGCTCAAGACGCTCAGTGCATTCAAGCGTTGTTGGTGCGGTCTTACTGAACTTTGCCAGACTGGCGGATTTATAGGCATAAAGCCCGAGGTGACGAAACCACTGTATTCCGGCTTCTATTGCCTCGGAAAATGACGTGAAATCGCGTGGGAACGGGATGGGAGAGCGACTAAATATCAGTGCCTGCCCTGCCCGACCGATAACCACCTTAACTACATTGGGATCCCCTAACTCTTGTTCATCATCAATGGGCCAGTACAAGCTGGCCGCATCCGCTGTATCGTCGTTAATAAGCAAGGCAGCAACTTGTTGCAGACATTGAGCCGGCATCAACGGCTCGTCACCCTGGAGGTTCACAATTATTTGTCCGTCATCCCAGCCAAGTTTTTGAGCACATTCGGCGATCCGGTCACTACCACTGCTGTGTTCACTGGAAGTCATCACAACTTCCGCGCCAAAACCTGCAGCAGCCTCCATAATCAACTCATGGTCAGTCGCAATAACAACCTGCCTGGCGGTAGATTGAACAGCTCTTTCCCAGACATGCTGCAATAAAGGCTTGCCGGCGATATCCAATAGTACTTTGCCTGGCAGACGCTGGGACTCAAAGCGAGCGGGAATGACAACGCAATAATCTATAGAAGCACTCATGATCTTTTTGCCCGGGACCGATTTAATGGTGGCGACCGCTTCCAGCTTTGAAATTTTTCTATCAGAGCTTTTTCAAGCGTTTCGGAAAGCATCGCTTCAACGGGAATGTACCATGCATTAAGCAACGGCAACCTGCGACACTTCACAGCGTCTTTCTCAGTCATGAGAATCATGCTACCGGACGGAATCTCGACAAAATCAGATTTTCTGAAGCGGTGATGATCAGGGAAAGGGCGATTGCTTGACTTGATCCCAAGGCCTTCCAACATTTCGAAAAATCGATCAGGCCGTGAAATACCTGCGATTGCATACACGTCATTTTCACTGGACATTGCCTCAAGCACCGATAGCGACTGCCCATCATGCAAACCGACCAATTTACCCGGCCTCAAACGCATACTGTGCCCGGAAGCGATCATTTCCTTATCTCCGGCGGGCAAGTGTTCAACCACAAAATCTATGGATTCCAGGCGCTTTACCGGTTCACGTAGGGGCCCTGCCGGAAGCCGCCTGCCGTTTCCAAAGCCCCTTTGTTGATCGACCAGGCATATTTCAACTAATCTGGGTAACTGCATACGCTGCAGGCCGTCATCGCAGATCACCAGATCATAATCCTCGTTGAAGAGTTCTCTTACAGCCCTTTCCCGGTTTGTTTCAACCTGCACTGCAACTCCGGTGCGATTGAATATCAAGTAGGGCTCATCACCGCAGTCTTTGGCATTGGATTGGGCACTAACACGTAATGGTAAACTGCTATGCCTGCCATATCCCCTGCTGACCACTGCCGGACTTAATCCACATGCGCGGGCTAATTCACAAAGCTTAATGACCATCGGGGTCTTGCCGGCGCCACCGGTATTGAGGTTGCCAACTACAATGATTGGCCTGGCTACTAAATCCTTTGCCTTGCGTCGTTTGTTGAACCAGCTGCTAAGGGCAAATAGGGCGCCATAAATTCGTTCCAGAAAAGTCAGCAAAGGCCCGGGCTGGCGATCTTCATACCAGATCTCGTTCAACCATTGCTCCAGCCTTGCGCGCATTCCCTAAGAACCAAACTGGATCTGGTAGAGCCTGGCATAGGCGCCACCCTTTTCCAGCAAGGATTTATGCGTTCCTGATTCCAGCACCCTTCCCTCTTCAAGCACCACCACTTGGTCTGCGTTCTCAATGGTAGAAAGCCGGTGCGCAATTACAATCGTAGTCCGGTGCTTCATAACTTCCCCCAGAGCATCCTGAATTGCGCGCTCTGACGCACTGTCCAGCGCTGAGGTCGCCTCATCAAGAATGAGAATGGGTGCATCCTTAAGCAGAGCTCTGGCAATGGCCAGGCGTTGCCTTTGACCACCTGAGAGCAACATACCGTTTTCACCTACCAGAGTATCGAGGCCATCGCTTAGTTTAGAAATGAAATCCATGGCATGTGCTGATTCTGCAGCACGCAGGATGTCTTCTCTGGATGCACTGGCCAGGCCGCCATAAGCAATGTTGCCGGCAATGGTGTCATTAAACAGCACCACGTCCTGACTGACGAGAGCGATTTGTTGCCTGAGATCCTGCAAGTGGTAATCTGAAAGTTCATGGCCGTCCAGCAGGATGTGGCCACCGTCGTAACCGTAAAACCTGGGGATAAGACCGGCCAGAGTGGTTTTTCCACTTCCTGACCTCCCTACCAGTGCAGTGACGCTTCCGGCCGCCACATCGAAGCTGACATCATCCAGCACGGGCTGCTCGCTGGACTGATAGGAAAAGCTTACATTTTGGAATTCCAGTTTCCCTTTTACCCTGTCTACTCTAAGCGAACCGGAATCTTTTTCCTTTTCAGCATCAATCACAATAAACACACTCTCTGCTGCTGCTATACCCTTTTGCAGTTGGGTTTGAACAGCGGTGAGACGCTTTAAGGGTGGAATGGTAGCCACCATTGCAAAAAACATTGAAGTGAAAGTTCCAGCGGTAATAACATTTAGCATTTCCGGTCTTGTCGCCACTACCATCAGTGTTACCAACGCTAAACCAGCCGCAATCTGCACCATGGAAGAACTCAGCAGCTGGGTTGCAATCATGCGCATATGCAAGCGACGGGTGCGCTCATTGACAATCGAAAAGCGCTTGCTTTCAGCTTCCTGGCCGCTAAAAACCTTGACTACACGGTGGCCGGCAACGGCCTCTTCGGTTACATGGGAGACATCACCCATGGAATCCTGTATCCGGCGGCTTATCTTACGAAATCTGCGGCTCACGACTGTAACCACCAGTCCAACGACGGGAACCAGCATTAACATGATTGCGGTTAGCTTTGAATTGAGGCTCAGCATCACGGCAAGCAGGTAAATGACCAGCATCACGTCCCTGACAGCAGAAACAATGGCATTGGTAACTGCCTGGGCTACCTGTTCGCTGTTATAGGCAAGTTTGGAAATCAATTGCCCTGCACTGTGGCGATCAAAAAATGTTGCCGGTAAATGAAGATAAGCGTCAAACAATTCGCGCCTCAGATCGGCCACAACACGTCGTCCGGTCCACTCCATGCCATAGATGCCACTAAAATGACCGCTAACGCGAATGGCAATAACCACCAATACACCGCCCGCCAGAACCAATCCGTATTCTGCATCTTTATCTACAAATACACGGTCAATCAGGGGTTCGATAAATTTGATAAATACAGCCTGCATTGCAGCATCCAGGCTGATTCCTATGAGGCCGATCACGAACATCCACCAGTACTTTTTCGTGTAACCCCACAAACGCCGGTAGACCGCGCCGGGTGTGTAATTACCGACAGGCATCAATTGACCCCGCTATCGTTGACCTGCTCGGTCGCAATGGAAAGATGAGTGAATCCGAGTTGGCCGGTCACATCCATTGCGGTGACAACAAAATGATGAGGTGTCAAAGCATCTGCACGAAGCAGTACCGGTTGGTGTCGAGCCTCGCCACTTGCCTCAATAAAGGCAGCTTTGATGGTTGCAGGCCTCGAATCAATCAACTGCCGGTCATTTAGAAACATATTGCCCTGGCGATCAATAATCAGTTCCAGTTTCTGCACGTCATCTACCTGGTTTTCCGCCGTCACGCTGGCTTCAGGTAAATCGATCTTCAACGCAGCCTGCCGCTCAAAGGTCGTGCTGACCATGAAGAAAATGAGCAAAAGAAATACCACGTCTATCAGCGACGTCATATTAACTTCAGGCTCTTCTCCCTGTTGAGACTTGAGTTTCACTACTGACTTTGCCCGGAACTAATCTGGTTGATGTTGCCCCGTTCTATCGCTTCAATCAGGCTGATTGCCTGCTCTTCCATAGATATGACATATTCGGCTACCACGCCACGAAAATAGCGATAGAAAAAATAACTGGGAATAGCGACGGTCAAACCGGCTGCGGTGGTGATTAAGGCTTCAGAGATTCCGCCAGCCAATTCATTGGCGTTTCCGACCCCATGCAGCATGATGGCAGAAAATACCTTGATCATGCCTATCACGGTACCCAACAATCCAAGCAAAGGTGCAATTCCGGCAATCGTGCCGAGGGTGTTCAGGAACCTTTCCAATTCATGAACCACATGCCGCCCGGTATCTTCTACGGCCTCTTTTATGATCTCGCGCGGTCGATCCCGATTGGAAAGTGCAGCTGCAAGTACCCGGCCAAGTGCAGAGGCCGATCGAAGCTGGTTCAAATGACGCAGGTCGAGTTCGTGACGCGCAGCCCAGCCTTCAACCATCTCCCCAACATCATCAGGCACAACCTTTACCCGCCGTAACGACCAGAATCGTTCGATTATGATCGCGACCGACAGCGTTGAACAAAGCAGAATGGGCGCCATTAACCAGCCACCTGCAAGAATAATTTCAAGCATGCGTATACAACTCCTTTGAGCGCACGGACAGTCGAATGATACCCCAAGCAACCCTCTGATATCAGGGGCAATCAGCTTCCGGTGGCCATCTCCAGATTGCATTCCGCTTCCGTCTTGCAGAAGACAATTGTGGTGTGCTGCCATTGCGCAGCGTGATTTTGACCGCGCCACAATCTGCCGTATTTAGTAATGGTACGCCGCTGCGTGCAAAACGCTCTTTGACTTCAGGATGCGGAAAATTATATTTATTCTGAAATGCAGTTGATATCAACCCGAATTTTGGTTGTAAAGTTTCTACAAAAACCTTGCTGGATGAGCTTTTGCTGCCATGGTGCGGTGCGAACAGAATATCCTGAGGTCCTATACCCATTCCTACAAGTCTGTTCTCTACTGATGTACTGATATCACCTGTAAGCAACACTTTATGTCCAGCGAACTTAATCTCAATAACGCATGAGCTGTCGTTGCCCAGGTACGGAAGCCCGGTTGACGGGTGCAAGACTATGAATTGAATACTGTCCCAATACCACTCATCTCCTGCCGTGCACGGACTTACACCCTTTTTCAGCTGCCCAAGATTGGCGTTAATCCTGGATTGAGAGTAGCGCGGCATTAGATCAAACAGTCCTCCTGCATGATCCAGATCGCCATGGCTGACGATAATTCTGTCAAGAGAGCTATTGGCGCGGCTTGCAATGGCGGGCACGATACTAGTTGCTGCCATGCTCCAGGACTCACCATCCCCGGGCCCCGTGTCATATAGCAGTAGATGGTTTGGTGTCTCTACCAGTACCGCCAGACCCTGCCCGACATCCAACATCTCTACGTATAAAGTTTGTTTGTCGTGCCTTATTGGTAATGCCAGCGGCATAAGCAACATTAAACCGAGGTATCTGGGAATCAATACGCCGGGTATTAATAGAATGATACCGCCAATACTCGCGGTTACTGCGAGCAACATGCCGGGGTTTCTTGTGGTTGTCGAAACACCCTGCCCGGTCCGTGCTATCCACTCCAGAATAGAATCCAGCAATGCAACGGATTCAGCTGCCGATAGCAGTAAAAATGGGGAAAGCCAGGTATCAAACGGCAAAGTAATGATCGCCAAAAGAGTTGCAGGTACAACAGCAAAACTAACCCAGGGAATGGCGATAAAGTTGCTGACAAGGCCAAGCAAAGTGGCTTGTTGAAACCAGAACATACCGATCGGCAACATGGCAATAACCAGACCGGTTTGGGCCAGAATAAGCTTTTTGAACCAATGACCCGAATCCGTATGACCACAAAATTGCAGCAACAGGATCGAAACCGCAAAAAAGGAGAACCAGAAACCGGCAGCAAGAGGCGCTAGCGGGTTCAGCACCAAAAGTAATAAAAGAGCGACAAACAAGCCCTGCCACGGTGTAACGTTCCTTTTCATCATACTAACGAGGTAGAAAACCAGGATCATGACCAGCGCCCGGCGTGTTGAGGTGCCGAGCCCTGCCATTAGTGAATATAAAACAGCTAACGCCGAGCTACTCAGCCAACTTAAGTGCATCCCGAAAAGAAGCCCGATACGTAGCGGCAATACAAGCAGTAGCAGCCTGCCAAGCCAGAACCCCATAATTGCTGCCAACCCGACATGCATTCCGGATATGGCAAGTAGATGACTAGTCCCGGTCGAACGGTATCTGGCCCAGGCCTGCACTGGAATTTCATTTTTTTCAGCCAATGCCAATGCCAATATCAGCGGTCTGGCCTGATGATCGATAAGAATTTTAGCGATTGAATCCCGGGTCTTCTGTCGCAAAGCAGGAAAGTTAAGCTTTTTTACAGAAACCAACTGCTCACTTCCCGAAGCATCCACAATTCCCAATACTGATATTCCCTCGGCAAAATACCACCGCTCACGATCCGGCCCGTTAAAGTTCAGTCTGGATCTGGCAGGTTTTAATTTGATCGCAAACTTCCAGGATTCACCCGCCTTGAGTTGTTGGGGGTGTTTATACCAGCGCAAAATCATCTTGCTACCCTTGGGAAGCCCATTGCCCATCGACTTGCTTAACTGAAAACGGAACTCCTGCATATCGCCACGACTTTTAGGCAAATCAGAAATAAATCCGGTGACGGTTACTTTATTGCCGGGTAAAGGGCTAATTCTTTGATCAAGCCGGGAATCGAGGTGCACCACCGTCCAGGCAAACCCACACAGGAAAAATAATATTGCTGGATACTTTCGTGACAAAGAAATGATCATTGAAACTGTGATCAGTGCCAATAAAACAGCTTTCCCGGGTAATACGGGAAATAGTAGTGGTAAAAACAAGCCCGGAATAATCCAGGCCAAAAACTTCATCCCCTTCCCCCTGGTATAACTCTAATTTAGAACCGTCAAGTGCCCCTTGCTCAGTTCAAGACAGTGATCCATGCGTGCTGCCATATTTCGGTCATGGGTCACCAATACGAGGCTGGTTCCCAACTCAGAATTCAATTCGAGCATTTGTGCATAGACTGACTCGGCAGTCGCCTCATCCAGGTTACCAGTAGGTTCATCACCCAGTATCAGTGCAGGAGATCCAACCAGCGCACGAGCTACAGCAGCTCTTTGTCTTTCACCACCGGACATTTCGCCGGGTTTGTGATCCAGACGATGATCCAGGCCAACTTTGGCCAATATGATGCCTGCTTTTTGCGCTGCAATAGCTACATCTTCGCCGCGGATCAGAAGTGGCATGGCAACGTTTTCCAAAGCGGTGAATTCCGGTAAAAGATGATGGAACTGGTAAACGAACCCCATGCTCTGATTACGCAGTTTTCCCCGCTCTTTCTCACTCATCGCCCAAATAGAATTGCCATTGATCAGGATTTCTCCTGAGTCGGGGTCATCCAGACCTCCAAGGATGTGGAGTAATGTACTTTTCCCTGCACCGGATGCACCAACAATCGACATTGATCGACCAGCTTCAAGTTCAAAATTAATCCCGTTGAGCACCTCTATTCGCTTAGGGCCTTGTCGAAAGCCTTTACTTAAATCCTTTACCTGGAGAACTTTATTACGCTGCTCATTCATAGCGCAGAGCCTCAGCAGGGTTGGTGCGGGCAGCTCGCCATGCCGGATAAAGGGTCGAGAAGAAAGACATCACCAGAGACATGGAGCCAAATTTAATAACATCTGATGTCTGCAAATCAGAGGGCAATTCAGTGATGTAGTAAATATCAGCGGGAAATAGCGCAAAACCAAACAAGTTCTCTAAAAGCGGTACAACCGAACTGATATTTTGTGCGAGCAAAATGCCGCCAACAATACCAAGCAAAGTGCCGATGATACCGATAAGGCTACCCTGTACTACGAATATTCGCATGATGACTCCGCCACGGGCACCCATGGTTTTAAGGATTGCGATATCAGCCTGTTTGTCTGTAACCACCATTACCAGCATGGAAATAATATTGAACGCGGCAACTGCAATAATCAGTGACAAAATAACCCACATGACCGTTTTCTCAGTCTTAACTGCCTGAAACAGGTTGCCACGCTCCTGTGTCCAGTCCCGAACTCTGTAACGGCCTTCAAGTTGCTCACCAATAGATTGGGCCACCATCCATGCCCGATCCATGTCTTCAAGTTTTAGCCTGATACCTCCAGCGGATTTGTCGGTCATCCTCAACAGCCGTGCAGCATCTTCGATGTGAATCACTGCCAGGCCTGAATCAGTTTCAAATTCCCCAAATTCGAATGCCCCGACCATAGTAAAGCGACGCATCAAGGGGTTCGCCCCGAACGGACTGGCTTTGAGCCTGGGCGCTATGACGGTTACTTTGTCGCCTATGCCAACTCGCAGGCGTGCAGCAAGGCCTACGCCCAGCACAATTCCATATTCACCGGCCTTAAGGTCATGCAATTCACCGGCAAGCATACTGGTCGCGACATCAGAAACCCTGGATTCATAAGTTGGCTCAACCCCCCGTAAGAAAGCACCGGTTGAGCCAGTGGCATGTAACCAGACGCCCTCTTCAATAAATGGTGCCGCGGCCAGTACCTCACTGGTCGTCTCAACCCGGCTGATCAATTCAGCCCATTCGGTCATTGGAGAATCTATGCTTTCGATAGTTGCGTGAGAAATTGCCCCCAGAATCCTGGCTCGCAATTCCTTTTCAAAGCCATTCATCACGGAAATAACAGTAATCAGGGTAGTAATACCCAAGGCGATGCCCAGCATGGAGATCAGAGAAATAAATGAAATAAAGTGATTTTGTTTCTTAGCTCGCAGGTAGCGCAGGCCAATAAATGCTTCGAGAGGCTTATACATATATGAATTAGATCACAGCCAACTGCGCTCATCCACATCCTTCTGTACGTATGGATGTAGGAATTCGTGCAAGCCGGATGAGCACCTTTCAGATTGCATCAAGAACAGAACGCAGTTCTTGCGGTAAGGGAATATTGATTTGCTGTTCAATGCCCTCGGGATACTCAAAAGCCAAACCATGAGCATGTAGAAATAAACGTTGTAAACCCTTGGTTTTCCAATAGTCCAGACTGCTTTCGCTGCTATATTTGCTGTCACCAGCCAATGGTGTGCCCAAAAAAGCGGCATGCACACGTATCTGGTGAGTACGGCCTGTCAATGGTATCGCTTCAATAAAACTTTGACGGCCATAATGCTCAAGCAAGCGAAATTCAGTTATCGCAGGTTTTCCCGATTCAGAAACCTGCATAAAACGTTCACCGCTGCGCTCGGCTTTAGCCAGGGCCTGATCAACTATCTGACGATCTTCAGTTATCCTGCCCTGAGCCAGACAAAGGTAGCTTTTCCTTGTCGTGCGAGACTCAAACTGTTTGCGCAAGGTGCGTAACGCCTTGAGATTTCTCGAGAGCAACAAGCAACCGCTTGTTTCACGGTCAAGGCGGTGTACGAGTTCTATCTCTTCATTCGAATAAATTTGTCGCAAAGCGTCAATCACGCCCCATTTGATTCCGCTGCCCCCATGTACCGCCATTCCCGACGGTTTGTTCAAAACCAGAAAGTCAGCGTGTTCATGAAAAATACTGGATTTAATCTTCTCCAGAATGTTGGCCGGTACATGTGCAGGACCACCCGTGGAGATATGTGCTGGTGGGACACGTACCATATCTCCACTTGCCAACTTTGTGCCAGGCTTTGCACGCCCACCATTAATCCGAACCTGACCCTTCCTGATAACCCGATAAATTACAGATCGGGGCACACCTGGCAACTGGGCCTGGATAAAATTATCCAACCGCTGTCCATCCCGCTCTTCCGGAACCTTGGTCAGGTGCGCTTTGAGAATTGTCTTTTCGTTTACCACCATTTGCCAACTCATTGATAGAAAATAGAAAGAATGCTACTCTGTTACGGCTCGGATCTTACCGTACCGGATATTTAAATTCCGGACAGCAAAACGGCTCGACAAGCCGTCTCACGACACTAGAAAAGACCTTTCCAGACGAAAAGTCCAATAGTATAAAGTCAGATCCGATCGTGCCATAACAGGCAGAATGAAATCAGCCCGGAACCGGTATTGTACCGGCAGCAGGATGCGATAGTTTGTATATAGCAGACATTCATCTCCGGGTTGCGAACTAAAATTTCGCTGGCAGGAAGGGTTCCTGGCAGCTGGTTCCGGTTGAAATCAACCGGTAAAAATTAGACATGGTAACCCCGGCGACAGAACTCAAAGTAATGCCGGGAGCGTTAGAAGTGGCAGAAGCCGCCTGTATATCAGGCGCCTGCTTTGAATACGCCCGGGTTGCCCGAGGAATTTACAATGCAAAGAATGCTGATCAACGCGACTCAGCCAGAAGAGCTGCGTGTCGCGATCGCAGACGGGCAACATCTGCTCGATCTGGACATCGAAGTTCCATCTCAGGAACAAAAGAAATCAAACGTTTATAAAGGCCGTATCACCCGCGTGGAACCTTCTCTGGAAGCGTGTTTCGTGGATTTTGGCTCCAACCGCCATGGCTTTCTTCCACTTAAGGAAATCTCCCGTGAGACCTTCGTCCCCGAAGCTCGCAAGATTGATGGCAAGGTTTCTGTGAAAGAGGCTGTTCGCGAGGGGCAGGAAATCATTGTCCAGGTTGAAAAAGAGGAACGCGGAAATAAAGGCGCTGCTCTTACGACGTTTATTTCACTAGCCGGACGCTACCTGGTTTTGATGCCAACCAATCCGACTGCGGGCGGAGTATCACGGCGCATTATGGGCGAGGACCGCGAAGAACTTTGGGAACAGCTAAAGCACGTCACTGCCCCTGATAACGTGGGCATAATTGTTCGCACAGCCGGTATCGGTCGTGAAGCTGAAGAACTTCAGTGGGATCTGGATTACCTGTTGCAGTTATGGACTGCAATTGAGCAGGCTGCTTCCACACGCAAAGCGCCGTTTCTTATTTACCAGGAGAGCAATTTATTCATCCGCGCACTACGTGATCATCTGCGCAATGACATCGGCGAAATCCTCATCGATGATGAGAAAGTGTTTAATGACGCCACTGAGTTTATGCAGCAGGTCATGCCGCACAACCTGCGGAAGCTAAAGCTCTACACGGATCAGGTGCCATTATTCAACCGCTATCAGATTGAAAGCCAGATTGAAGCGGCGTTTGCCCGGGTTGTGCATTTACCTTCAGGCGGTTCAGTGGTTATTGACCACACCGAAGCCATGTTGGCCATTGATGTAAACTCAGCCAGAGCCACCAAGGGCTCGGATATTGAAGAAACTGCTTTCAATACAAACCTGGAAGCGGCAGACGAAGTTGGCCGGCAGTTAAGGCTACGGGACCTGGGGGGGCTAATCGTAATTGATTTCATCGACATGATGAGTCGCAAGAACCAACGTGAAGTTGAGGAACGTTTGAAGCGTGCTCTCCAGATGGATAAAGCACGAGTGCAAACTGGGCGTATCTCGCGGTTTGGTTTGCTTGAAATGTCGCGTCAGCGTTTGCGCCCCTCACTGGGTGAATCCAGTCAGGAAGCCTGCCCCCGTTGTGAGGGACAGGGTTCGATTCGAAGTGTTGAATCTTTGGCGCTTTCTATTCTTCGACTTGTTGAAGAAGAATGCATGAAGGAGTTTACCGGCCAGATTATGGTGCAGGCGCCTTGTGAAGTTGCGAATTTCCTGTTGAATGAGAAACGAACCATGCTGACCGAAGTTGAGGCCAGGCACGGTGTGCCAATCATGATGATCGGCAACGAGTATATGGATACGCCCCGATTTGAAATACATCGTGTGCGTAAGGCAGACATCAGCGATGATCCGAGCTACAAGCGTGTGGTATCACCGGAATCTGAATTGGTTGCCAGTGAGCGCACCCAAGCTAGTGGCCGGGCAAGTGTAGCTCCAGCGGCCGTCAGTGCAATTGTACCTACCAGTCCTGTACCCTCCCCTTCTGCCAAGAAAAGCATTGGTTTATTTTCCCGTTTGGGCAAATTGCTCTTCTCTGGTGGGGATGAGGAAGAAGATAAGAATTCAATAACGGCCCGGAAAAAGGCTGCTCGAAAAACCCAATCTTCCCACCAAAGGCCTGTACGAAGCCAGTCGAATAACGAACGTTCGCAAGAATCCCGAACACGCCAGGGCACAAGATCCAGAGGCGGTAAACCTGGCAATCAACGCGGCAAAAAAGTCGGCAAGAAAGTCCAGCAAAAACACGGGCAAGATGCACAAACAGCACAAGAAACAGGCAATAAGCCTGAAAGTGCTGCTAGCGGCAAAACAGGCAAGAAAACCAGTTCACGTCGTGGCCGTAGGCCATCACGGTCCAGGCAGCAGACTGACAGTCAACAATCCAACAACCCGTCAAACGCCAGCCAGTCAACAGAAAATGCAGTGGTGCATTCAGAAGCAGTTGTACCCGCGGCAATAACAGGGAATCAGACTGCGCCCGCCGCCAAACCTGCTGATGGCAATCAAACTGGTGATGTAGCTCGCAAGAGTGGCCGTAGAAGACGGTCTCCATATAAAACCGCCGGTGGGCACGCGCGTGCCGAGAATAAAGAAACCACAGGTACAAATCAGGAACCGCAGCCCAAGGCGACGGACTCTGGTGCAGGCGCATCGCCGGCCCAGTCAGAAACAAGCAAGCCGGAAACTGCGAAGCCAGAAATTACGAAGACAGAAACTGCGAAGCCGGAAACCGCGAAGCCGGAAACCGCGAAGCCAGAAACCGCGAAACCAGAAACCGCGAAACCAGAAACCGCGAAACCCGCGACCGCTGCGGCTTCTGCATCTGAAAAACCCGCTGCCCCGGCAAAGAAGAAAACTGCTGCTAAAAAGCGTGTGAGAAAAACACCCGCCAAGCCTGCTGTAAGTAAAGAAGTAGCACAAAAACCAAAACTTCCGGAAAACGTAAAGGCAAGTGGTCAAACCGCCGGACTTTATACATTAACCCCCAAGGCGCCACCTGCCGCTGCCAAGGTTGATAAACCCGGTGGTGACACCTAATCGATTAAGTGCGGGAGCAGCAGATAGCTGCTCCCGCTTTCCTCACCTTTTTATCCAGACATGAATCCAGTTCAAGTTGCTTCCAATAGACCGTATCGCATGGCCATACGCATCAAATCAACTTCACTTCTGGTGCCAAGTTTGTCGTAAATACGGTATTTGTAGGTAGCGATTGTTTTCGGGCTCAAGCTCATCAGAGATGCTATATCCGGAATGCGATTGCCCTCAGTAAGCTTCAACATTACTTCCAATTCCCGCGCTGATAGCTCATCAAACGGGGACTCAGCATTGCCGGGCAGAATGGATAAAGCCAATTGCTTTGCCGCTTCAGCTCCAATAAATCTGCCCCCTCTGGCAACAGTCTTAACTGCCTCTAATAATTCATCAGAGCTACAATCCCTGGTTAGGTAACCACTGGCACCCGCCTCTAGCAATCTGGTTGGGTATGGTGACTTTGCATGGACCGCCAGGATAATGATCCCGGCCGCCGGCCTGACCCGCTTTAATCTTCTGGTTGATTCGAATGCCGACAATCCTGGTAACCTGATGTCAAGAATTATGACGTCAGGTTCAAGCTTGTGGCACATCTTAACGGCGTGCTCTCCAGTAGATGCTTCGGTAATTGAAGTAATTTCCCCGTAGTCCTGCAATATTAAACGCAGGCCCGTGCGAACGATCTCGTGATCGTCCACGATTAAAATATTAATCATGATTTCCCCCTTGGTACGATGAAACGAGTCGCTAATTAACTTCCCCCTTGGAAGGCGACTCAAGATCACTATAGACCCGGATACCTATCAAGTCGAGTGGAAGGCAGAAATGACGTTCCAAAAGATCAATTTGAGAAATTACTTAGTGGTATTTAAGTCGATTTCCTACAAATTTATGCCTGCATTGGGCTTCGGCTGCAAATATTCAATTTCTGGTATCTGCCGAAACTGGTTTAAATAGATAGCCTGTACTCATGGTTTTCGCCTAACAAATTATGTCTCGTCAATTCTATGGCTGCGCTAATGTCAGGCGCAAAAAACCGATCCTCATCGTAAAATGGAATTCGCTCACGTACTTTTTCTAACAATTCGCGCAATACCGGGGATGTACTAAGTGGCGCGCGAAGCTCAACACCTTGGCAAGCCGCGAGCAATTCTACAGCCAGGATCCCCGTACTATTTGCCAACATTTCACCCAATCGCCGTGCCGCGAAGGTAGCCATACTCACGTGGTCCTCTTGATTTGCTGAAGTGGGAATACTGTCCACTGAAGCTGGATGAGCGAGACTTTTGTTTTCACTAGCCAATGCTGCCGCTGTAACATGTGCAATCATGAATCCGGAGTTGACACCAGCATTATTTACCAGGAATGGTGGCAGTTCACTCAAATGACTATCGGTTAATAAGGCCGTTCTTCTTTCAGACATCGCTCCAATTTCAGCAATACATATCGCAATCAAGTCTGCTGCTATTGCAACCGGCTCGGCGTGGAAATTACCACCTGATAAAATCTCTCCCTGTTCACTAAATACGAGTGGATTATCAGTAACAGCGTTGGCTTCAATAACAAGAACCCGTGCAGTGTGGCGGAGGTTGTCCAAACAAGCCCCCATAACTTGAGGTTGGCAACGTAATGAATACGGATCCTGAACCCTTTGACAGTCTGCATGGGACTGTCGGATTTCACTCTTATCCAGTAAATTGCGAAACACTTCAGCGACTTCAATTTGGCCCTCGTGCCCCCTCACCTCATGAATACGGGCGTCAAATGGGGTATCGCTACCCAGTGCTGCATCAACGGATAGTGCACCGGTAATTAATGCATTGTTGAACAAGACTTCTGTTTCAAGCAATCCAGAAAGCGCGAGGGCTGTAGAAACCTGGGTTCCGTTAATTAAAGCCAAGCCTTCTTTAGGCGCTAGCTCCAATAGTTCCAATCCAGCAATTTTTAAACCCTTTTTTGCATCAAAAATCTGTCCATTTACTCTTACCGAGCCTTCACCCAGTAGCACTGCTGCCATGTGAGCCAAAGGCGCAAGATCGCCGGAAGCTCCCACCGAACCCTTTCCAGGAATACATGGATAAACCCCAGCGTTCATCATTTGGATTAGCGCTTCAATAATACAAAGCCGAATTCCCGAATAGGCCCGGGCGAGGCTGTTGATTTTTAGCAGCATCACCAACCGAACCTGGTCATCGCGTAACAGTTCCCCAATGCCACAAGCATGGGAGAGAATCAAATTGCGTTGCAATTCTGTGAGGTCTTTTGAGTTGATTTTCTTACCTGCCAACATGCCAAAACCTGTATTAATTCCATACACAGGACGGTCATGCTTCAAAATGTCAGTGACCAGTTGCGCAGATCGGCGAATCGCCACTTTGCAGTCTTCATCCAGTTGAATCGTGGAAGGCTCTTCGTATATATGTCGAAGCTGATCCAGCGTTAGCCCGCCAGCCTTCAGATTCAGATGCGGCACTTAACGGGGCTTCGCTTTAAGCATCGGCAAATTAAGACCATGCTCAGAAGCGCAGTCAATCGCATCCGGGTAGCCAGCATCGGCATGGCGCATAACCCCGGTTGCCGGATCATTATTCAAAACTCTGGCGATGCGTTTTGCCGCCGCCTCACTTCCGTCACAAACGACGACGACCCCGGCGTGTTGAGAAAAGCCCATTCCTACACCGCCGCCATGATGAAGACTGACCCAACTCGCGCCACTTGCTGTATTCAGAAGCGCATTCAACATCGGCCAGTCAGAGACTGCATCTGATCCATCCATCATGCTTTCTGTTTCTCTGTTGGGACTGGCAACAGATCCACTGTCAAGATGATCGCGGCCGATAACGATCGGAGCAATCAGTTCCCCGGTGGCCACCATTTCATTAAATGCAAGACCAAGGAGGGCACGCTCGCCAAGGCCGGCCCAACAAATGCGGGCTGGCAACCCCTGAAACTCAATGCGTTCCCTGGCCATGTCCAGCCAGTTATGAAGGTGGGCATCATCGGGAATGAGTTCTTTGACTTTTTGATCAGTCTTATAGATATCTTCAGGATCGCCAGACAAAGCAACCCATCGAAATGGCCCCTTACCTCTGCAGAAGAGTGGTCGAATGTATGCGGGCACAAAGCCTGGAAAATCAAATGCATTCTTGACACCCTTTTGCAGTGCTTCCTGGCGTATGTTGTTTCCATAGTCAAAAACCGGAATACCCAGTCTCTTGAATTCGAGCATGGCTTCTACATGCACAACCATAGAGTCACGAGCAGCATCCACGATTTTGTCCGGATCGTTAATGCGACATTCGGCAGCTTCCTCCATGGTCCAGCCAGCGGGGAGGTAACCATTCAGTGGATCGTGAGCAGAGGTTTGGTCAGTAATCGCATCGGGGCGTATTCCAAGTCGTAACATTTCCGGCAGAATCTCAGCTGCGTTGCCCAAAAGACCCACAGAAATTGCTCGCTTTGTTACAGCGGCTTCTCTAATTATCGAGATGGCTTCGTCCAGGCTGCTTGCTTTACGATCAAGGTATTTCGATTGGAGCCTCTTTTCGATACGAGTGATATCGCATTCAATTACCAGCATTGAAGCACCAGCCATGGTGCAAGCCAGTGGCTGGGCGCCGCCCATGCCACCCAGCCCTGCGGTGAGAACCCACTTTCCGGCAAGGTTTCCACCGTAATGTTGCCTTCCCATTTCAACGAAAGTTTCGTAGGTTCCTTGCACTATTCCCTGGCTTCCGATGTAAATCCAAGAGCCGGCAGTCATCTGGCCGAACATCATCAGGCCCTTTTTGTCCAATTCATTGAAATGTTCCCAGTTTGCCCAATTGGGGACAAGGTTGGAATTCGCTATTAAGACTCGAGGGGCATCAGAGTGTGTTTTGAAAACACCCACAGGCTTACCTGACTGTATAAGTAGGGTTTCATCTTCGTGAAGTTCCTTTAGTGTATCGATTATTACGTCATAGCACTCCCAGTTTCTGGCGGCACGGCCGATTCCGCCATATATGACTAGTGACTCAGGATGCTCGGCGACATCGGGGTCCAGATTATTCATCAACATACGCAAAGGTGCTTCCGTCTGCCAGCTTCTTGCGCTAAGTTTTGTGCCACGAGAAGCGCGAATGACACCTTCGCGCTTTCTGATATCTGTCTCCATTGACTGAACCCTTAAGAAATGACCTGACGGATTTCCTTCACCATTATTCAATTGATCGCTGTTAGTTTGCTTTCCAATGAAGAGCTGGTTTTCCGTAAAGTTAGCTAATTAGAGACATGCTCTCCATTTGCTCTATATTGTATACCAGTATATACAGGTATACTAATCTCACTGGCTCTAATTTAGCATCTAGAATAGGACTTATTTGAATAGGATTTAAAGTCCGTATAAGTGAGGAATGATCCATAAAAACAAGCACCTCTGTCAAATTATCAATGTTATACTGACTGATCTCAGGTATCACACTATATGCAATCAGCTCTGATTAATTGATTCATATTAATTTTATACAACCCTATACATGTATTCCGATGAATTGTTAATTAGGGAACTTAAAAAATTTTTTGAGAAGAGTTCAAAATTTCTCGCGAAAGTTACATCATTTGTAAAATGACCAAAAAGGTGACTAATGCAAACTAATGCTGCACCGCTATACACAAAAATCAAGAATGATATACGGCAGAAAATCCGATCTGGAGAGTTGCCACCAAATCATAAAATTTCTTCAGAAACTTTACTTGTCAAACATTATGGTGTGTCCAGAATGACGGTGCACCGAGCGTTACGAGAATTGAAAAGTGAAGGTGTCATAGTCCGGGTAGCGGGTGTGGGAACATTTGTCGCAGATGAGCAACCAAAGGGGCATTTGATAACAATTGAAAGTATCGCCAAGGAAGTTCGAAGTCGTGGCCATGAATATTCAGCCCATGTGGTTCAGAATCTAGCCGAAAGCGCTTCAGCGGAAATTGCACACCATATGGGAATTGAACCAGGAACCACAGTGTTTCATTCCATTATCGTGCACAAGGAAGCTGGAATTCCCATTCAATTGGAGAATCGTAACGTATTGAGCAGTGCATTACCGGATTATGGTAGTGTCGATTTTTTGACCACAACGCCAAATGAATATCTAATGGCCAATGCCCCTCTGCAAAAAGTTGAACATCGGGTGCGATCAATACTTCCAGATGACCGGGCGCAACTTCTGCTAGAAATCGAGTACAACGAACCTTGCTTGCTTTTGATGCGTAGAACCTGGAGCCGGGATCGCGTTGTGTCGTTTGCGCGATTAACCCACCCGGGGTCAAGGTTTGAATTTGTCGACAGCTTTAAACCGTAATACTCAAATTCCGAAATCGTCAAAAGCGATTGATGACTCAGGGACACCCAATTCATCCAGCATCTCCAACACGGCTTTTAGCATAGGCGGTGGCCCGCAAATAAGAAATGAGCATCGCCCCAGATCCGGGTGCGATTCGAGGTATTGTTTTCGAACAATCTCGTGAATATAGCCCTTGTTCCCTGTCCAGGAATCGTCAGATTCTGACTCTGACAATGCAATGTGCCAACCAAAATTCGAATGGTTCTCTTCAAGGTCTTTAAACAATTCGCAATAAAAAAGATCACTGGCTGTACGGGCACCGTACCAAAATGACATGGGTACACTAGTTTTCTTATTGCCTAATTGATCAAGCACCATGGAACGTAAAGGGCCCATTCCGGCACCACCACCGATAAAGATCAATTCCTGGTTTTCATCCTGCACCTCAAAATCACCAAGAGGTCCCTTGAACGAAACGACATCACCTGTTTTAAGGCTACCAAGATATGCAGAACCCATTCCAACGGGCACCCCAAACTTGTCCGGGTTTGGCATCGCCATTCGGATATTTAATAGAATTTCTCCTTCAAGCTCCCCAGGTGCATTTGCGATCGAGTAAGTTCGAAACAAATCAACATCAGTACCAAATTCTGTTGATGCTCCGCTGGCGAGCCAGAAATTTCTTACCTCGTTAGTAACATCCATCTGTTCAAGCTTGGCACTGAAAGGTGGGACTTTAATCTGGACATAACTGCCAGCACGAAACTTGATGTTCTGGCCGAGAGAGAGCTGAATTCTTACTTCACAAATGTATGGAGTTACAAATCGCGTAGAATTGATGACTCCCTCGTAATTTCTGGCATCAAGCAGACCATGGGGCAAAATAACGGATATATCGCCAGCAATACGATGCTGGCAAGCCAGCCTGTAACCCTGGCTCAATTCAGTCTCAGGAATGCGGTTACGATCCACAGCTGAAATGCTCATGGCAGGTTCAATACGCACACGGCAAAGCCCGCAGGTTCCGCCCCCACCACAGGAGGATGGCAATGGGTATCCAGCAGCAGACATGCTTTCAAACAAACTTTGCATTGGCCGGACCAGTATGGTTTTGTGCGCCCCACCCTCACTGTCAACGATATCAATTTCATGACGGAGATTACGTGCCTTCCATTTGCCGATCAGTGCAAAATCCTCTCTCTTGAAACTATTCCCCCAGAGAACAATTCCAGTAATACCCATCCAAAGCAGTATGAGCGCGGCGATGATAATCAACGTATTGTTGAAATTTGCCCGTTCCTGGTAGTCCATGATATGGAGCATCCAGAAGAAATCGAAAATTCGCCAATAAGTATTACGACGCTCAAGTACCCGTCCGTCTTCTGCAGAGATATACACGCTCGTACTTTCAGCATCATTGAAATCAACACGCCAGGCACGACCCTGATGTGCCCTGATGGCGAGCGTTGGTTCATCCAGCAAGTGCAAGGCAGTAATCTCGCCCGGACCTGAATAATCCTTCATGGCGCGTTGTCTTGCTAATGCCTCGTCAATTGGTATGACTTGACCAGAGTGTGCATCAAACAGCATTGCGCCTTTGGCTGTCATGACCCGGTAGACTGGGCGGCCTTCAAACGATTGAAGTCTGACGGAATAGGGAGATTCCTGGAGCCGCACAGTCCGCTCAACAGCAGACCAGTCAATTATATCCACCTTCGCCGACGGCTGAGCTTCGTCAACATAGCCGCTCTGATAATGGTGTCCGGTAACGAGATCATGCGGTAACAAGCCCATGACCAGGCCACTGAGCATCCATAGAAACAGTTGAATTCCAAGAATCAGACCGACCCAGCGATGAAGACTGCGCATCAGGTTCATGTGGATACCCTTTTGCGATCGGTAGATCGCTTGTCTCGACTTGTCTTTCTGAAACTGAAATACAGCAACCACATGCCGAAAATTGACATGGTTACACCCAGTGTTGCGGCGACTCGAAACAAGTTGTTATTTACGTCCGACCGATCCTGGTAATCCATAATGTGAAGCATCCAGACAAAATCGAAAATGCGCCAAAAAGTGTGCCGTCTTGTAACCAAATTCCCAAGGTCCGGTGAAACATAAAACGAAGTATTTCCAAAATCATCGAAGTTGATTTGCCACAGGGGAAGTGGTCGCGTTTGAATCTCGCTGGGAGGCACAGCACCTGGTCCAAACAGTTGAGCGTCTGTAACCCTCCCCTCCCCTGCATAGTGGTATAGCGCAACGGCTATTGCATCCGCTTCGCTCAACGGGGATCGCAATTGACCCGTCACAGCATCGACCAAAAGGGCAGAGTTGGAACCAAGCACTTGGTAATGAGGTTCGCCAATCCATTGTTTCAGAGTAATTGAGGTGGCATCTGGATATGTGGCTTGAATATCTGTGAAGGTGACTTCAGGATGCGTGTCGGCTGGCAAAAGCACTTGCTCGTTTTTAACCAGGTGATCCCCGTGAATGAAATCAAGGTTTACAACCACCATATAGACGCCGCTCGCAAGCCAAAGCAGAGCTTGAATCCCTATTACCAGCGACAACCATTTGTGATATTTGCGAACGGTGAACGCTAACATGAATCACCCCGGATATTGCTTGTTGTTTTAAGTGTATACCCTATTCTGAAAGTTCAGTTTCGGGCACTGTCTTCTTTGCTGTTTTCACCGCGAGGGAATGCTTTTGAAAAAAAAGGAGCGAACCAAAGTTCGCCCCTCCCTATTCCTATGCTTGGTATTTCAGTCCCAGTGGTAGGTCAGACGAAGGTGAGCACGGCGACCCGCAAGATCATAGGTCATTGTGTCAGTATTTCCATCAGTCCAGGAAGCCACGTAAGGAGGATCTTCCTGGAAAATGTTGTCAATACCAAAACTCATCTTTGCTTTATCATTGAATGCATAGCTCACTTGCACATTTTGATAAAAGACATTTGGCATGCTAGAACCGATTCCCGTGGTCGAGAAAAAGTCTTTTGCGCTTCCAATCATCTGCACAGAATAAGTCCCCGACCATTTTTCGCCATTGCTTGTCAGTGAGGTATTCGCACGCCATTCCGGATAACCGCCATTGCCGCCACCAATGAACCCATTAATCACTGAGGGTGCATCACCATCAAAAGCAGTGGATTCGTACTCCATCAGATAAGTCGCATTAAAATCAAGTACGTTAGACATGCCCCATGCATCAAAGCCGAAAACCACACCAAAGTCCATGCCTTGCATGACTTCTTTACCTGTATTGGTTTTTTGCGTGGAAAGATAATTAACATCACCGTTAACGGGGTCGCGTGTGTGATGGGTAGGCCCACAAAATGCATGCGACAAACCCGGTGAGTCGTAACAAATCGACAGCTTGGTGGTGCCGGGTGTTTCTCGAATAGCATCGGTAATATCAATATCGAAATAATCGATGGTGAGTGACAGATTGTTAGTGGGCTGAAGCACCAGCCCAAAAGTAAATGACTCAGCATCCTCTGGTTGTAGATTAGGATTACCGCCACGGTCAGTCAGGATTGTATTACCAAGCTGAGTGTAGTTCATTGGTACACCGGCAGCCTGACAGTTCTGATAAACAGCACTGGATGGGCTTAACGAGGACCAATTATTACACGGGTCACTTGTCGTTAGGTTACCTTCCGAAACACCACCAAAGAGTTCTGGTACATTTGGAATTCGAAATGCGGTAGTAAATGTACCTCTGACCTTCACAGTATCGTTGACCTGCCAGTTGATACCAACTTTATAATTCGTATCAGAATCGAATAAGTCGTAATCGGAATAACGTAAGGCCAGGTCCATATCGAGCGATTGCGCCATACTCGCACCCTCCAAAATCGGAACATGAACCTCAGCATAGATTTCGCTGGACGTGGTCGTCCCCGCAATGGGGTCAGCCTGATTGCCCAAAGCAATACCCGCAACAACTAAAGAATCAGGATTTCGCCAACCAGATTCTTCACGCCATTCAACACCAGTAGCGAAACCAACCGGTCCGGCTGGCATATCGAATATGCTGCCACTGATATTTGCTGTAAAACTCTTCTGCTCGTTGCCACCATTTCCAGTTTGATTAAAAACGATGTAGTCGAG
The DNA here is from genome assembly GCA_047614505.1 of Rhodothermales bacterium. Taxonomy (GTDB): domain Bacteria; phylum Pseudomonadota; class Gammaproteobacteria; order Xanthomonadales; family SZUA-36; genus JABDJL01. The sequence continues at coordinate 25,117 of JBLHGQ010000009.1, forward strand.
TACATCCTGGGTTACATCGGGGTATCCGATAATATCAGCGCAAGGAATGCCCCCGCTTCCACAAATTGCAGGGTCAAGAGTTTGCGCCAGTCGGCCGGTGTTAATGTTGTTGGCAATTGAATCCGTGGCTGTATTTCGGCCCCAATTTATCGCAGCTTCATAGGACCAATCATCATTAAACAAACCTTGTACGCCGGTAACGACTCGCCAGGTATTTACTTCCTGAAGAAAAGTCCTCGAACCATTCTCTAAAAGCCTGCGACGCTCTAGGTTAAAAGCAACCCCGGTTGGGTTGGTCGGGTGATCAGCGGCAAAAGGAATATTCGTCAATGTTGCAGGTGAGGCAGGTTGCTCTGACGTTCTATGTGTAAACATAATTTCTGTAAACAAGTTGCTTTCAGCGTTCAGGTTGTAGGTTCCAAAAGTACTGAAACTTGCTCTCTTAATAGGCTGCACAGCGTTGAAATAAGGGTTGTAATTAAATGAATGTTTAGAACCGCTGTATGGCTCAAAGAAATCACCATTACCATTTGGATCCTGATTAAAATTAATGCGGGTCGGATCGGTCAATACTGAGCCATCGGGCATCACGGTTCCGGCGGGGAGCGTTGTGCGACCACCTACAGTTGAAGAACTTCCACCACATACCAATCCGCCAGCTCCATCAGGAAACAATGGGCAAGGTGCACGGCTGCTGTCTGATAACGGGGATGCGCTATTGTCCTGGAAGCTTAAATTGACCATGACGCTACCGTCTCCACCTGCAACGCCCCAGGTAAGATCAGCGAGAAATTCCTCACCGTCACTTTCATCAGTTTGCCCAATCTTGCTGGAAAGCTCCAAACCCTGGAAACTGGATTTAGTAATCAGGTTGACCACCCCGGCGACCGCATCGGCACCGTAAGTTGCAGATGCTCCATCCTTGAGTACCTCGATTCTCTCAATCAAAGACATGGGGATCATTGACAAGTCAACGCTGCTGTTCGCTCCAGTACCACCGAAAACCACTCTACGCCCATTAAGCAACACAAGCGTGCGATTGATGCCGAGGCCTCGCAGATTTATTTGTGGAGTGCCCCAACCATTTGATACCCAATATGCACTGGTCTGATTACCACCAAATCCGGCTGCTGAAGGTAATCGCTGCAGCAGGACTTCGAGATTGGTAATGCCTGTGTTTGCAATATCCTCGGCAGTTATGACCGTGACAGGGCCGACGCTGGTCAAATCTTTACGTTTTATTCGACTGCCGGTTACAATTATTTCTTCTAAAGAACCCACACTCTCATCGTTTGCGTCCTGAGCTTGAACCACGCTTGGCAAAAACATTACAACGCAACAAATTGAAAGCGTTCCGAGGAGATATTCGAATCTAGACTTCATTTTGTACTCCCACTATAAATTTTCGATGATCGATCAACAATGAAACATGACCTATCTGTTAATTAGTTCCCACACAATCCCAAAAAACCCCAACCCGAAAAGCACATCACCTGCACCTTTAATTTTCAAATATAGAGCTGTATATACAGCATTAGACAATCACATCAAAATGTCAAGTGAAACGATGTAATTGTCGACACAAAAACGCTGCATCCAACATCTAGCGCAGATCTTTGACGATACTGCCTCCCTTCATAACAAATTCGATCTGCTCAAGTATAGTCACATCAACGAGCGGATCTCCCTGCACAGCAATCAGATCGGCATAATGGCCAGGTGAAAGTTCACCTACATCGTTCTCAAGCCCCATTAGTTTCGCTGCCCTGGAGGTGGCGGCCTGTATAGCGGCCAACGGTGTCATTCCATAGCGAACCATATAAGCGAATTGAACGGCATTGCCTCCGTGAGGATAAACCCCCGAATCTGTACCAAAAACTATATTTGCTCTGGCTTTGTGCGCTTTACGAAAATTCTCACGCATATTGGTGGCAACCTGGCGCGATTTATCCAGCGACTCTTCAAGTATTCCCTGCTCTGCCCCCTTTCCAATGATGTAGTCATCGACATAGATATCCATAACCAGAGCGGTACCATTTTCGATTGCCAGCGCCAAACCCTCGTCATCCATCAGGCTCACATGTTCTACCGAATCAACACCGGCAAGAATGGCCTGTTTGATGCCATTGGTCCCATGTGCGTGTGCTGCCACCTTCCGTCCTTGCATATGTGCTTCATCAACCAGCGCTTGCATTTCCTCGAAGGTATATTGAGTCGCTCCAACGGCGGTTCCCTTTGATAAAACACCTCCGGTTGCGCAGAACTTGATCAGGTCGGCTCCATATTTGATGTTTTCACGAACCCTGGCACGAACTGCCCACGGACCATTGGCAACACCTTCTGCTGTAACGTTGTATTGAGGTGGTAATAAATTGTTGTCACAGTGCCCCCCGGTCATCCCCAGAGAAGGCCCAGACACAAGCATTCGTGGGCCAATTACCTCTCCAGCATTGATGGCATCACGCAAAGCAACATCGGTGAATGCAGGCGCACCAACATTGCGTACCGTTGTAAAACCTGCCATCAAAGTCCTTGAAGCTCCCTGCACCCCGGAAATGGCGATTCGGGGCACGGACAAGGCGAGAACACCATAGCCGTGCACTTCACCACTCATAGTCAGGTGAGCATGCGTATCGATGAGGCCTGGTAATATGGTGTATTCGCTGAGGTCGGTAACTAGCGCGCCATCTGGCGGCACGATATCTTCGAAAGATCCTATCTTGACGATCCGCTCTGCCCGTACAACCAGGATTTGGTTGGTCAAAAGTTTTCCGGATTGCACATCAAGCAATTTTCCTGCTTTTATGTACGAATCCGAATCATCTGCCAAAACAATGAAACTTACGTTGAGTAGCAGAAGGATCAGGCAGCTTATTGCTATTGTCTTTCGCATCGAATTCTCCGGATTCAAGGTGGCTTTTGGTTGAATTATTTCGCTTGACGACGATTGCATCTGAGGAGGCGCTTAGTTCAAATAACGTTCAAACCAGCCAGTCATACGCTCCAGCACGTCCAGTTTGTGCAACTCTTCCTGGATGCTATGCAGTTCGCGTGGATATATGACCAGCTCAGCATCAACATCATACCTCCGCAGGCCCCGGTAGAATTGCCAGCATTGCGCCGGCGGATCAATCTGATCGTCCTCACCGACCAAAATTAACGAAGGCGTTCGAACGTTTCGAATATGGGTCATGGGAGACATACGGGTGAACTCGTCAAGATTTTCGTAGGGCGTGCCGAGAAACCATGTGTCATACGCATTGATTTCCGCGATCTCGGTTCCGTACTCGACGGCCAGGTCAGTCATCGGCGCACCAATGACGGCAACTTTAAATCTGTCGGTCTGGGTAATTGCCCAGGCACTCATATATCCGCCGTAAGACCACCCACCAATGCCAAGTCGTTCGGGATCAGCAATACCGCGTGCAATGAGAGAATCGATACCGGCCATTACATCACGATAATCACCACCGCCCCAATCGTGCCGGTTCGAACGGACAAAGGACAATCCATAACCAATTGAACCACGGATATTAGGCGCGAATACGGCATACCCTCGCGAAACCAGCAGTTGAGCCCAATCATTAATCTTGTGCGACCACCGCCCCGTAGGCCCACCATGAACCAGGGTAATCAGCGGCAAAGGTGAGCGTTGAGTCTGGGATGGCAGAAAAAGCGCCGCCTCAATCTCCAAACCGCCATCGCTGGAATATCGGAAGATCTCCGGAGCAATAAGCAATGGGGAAACCGGATGCAGTTTGCTAACTTGCCGTTCGCCCGCTTCGTCGGTGATCCACAATTCAGGTGGTGTTACTGCGCTTGATCGTACGGAAACCTGCAACGTTTCGTTAACCGCAATATTCGAAAGTTGAAAACCGGAGTAGTTCTTTCTTTGTCCGACTTTACCAGTTGCATCCATCCTGTACAGGGCGCTGCCAAAACCATCGTCTGTAAGTAACACGAATGAGTCTGGCTGACGCCATACGAAACTTGAGATTGGGCGATCAATGATTGCGGAGGTCAGATTACGTGATGTGCCCCCACTGACTGATTGAAGGTAAAGGTCATGCGGCTCGGGGCCGCCATCAGAAACCCCGACATATGCCAGTGTCTTGCCGTCCGGCGAGACCTGCAACCCGTGGATTGGCCCGTCCGGTTTTCCCAGCCCGCGCATTTTTCCGTCTCCCCGGTCGACGATAAAAAGCTCATCGGTCAGGAGTTCCGGCTTGCCGGCATTATTTGCTGTAACCACGAACTGTTCGTTACTTGGCAGCCAGGCGAAATCAGCAACAGTCCAGTCTCCATTTTCAAGTATTTCCTGGACTTCCTGCGATGCAATCTCAATGCACCACAGCTTCGTGGCTTTGAAACTTTCGCTAACAACTATTTCATCATCCTTGCTGTCTACATCTTGCTCCGGTTCCTTGTTAAGGTCTTTTTCTGCCAGGAATGCAATGGAATTCCCGTCAGGTGACCACTCGAACTTGCCAACGCCAGAAATGGCCTTTGACAATCGATTGGCTTCACCACCAGACATCGGCAAAAGAAATATTTGCGGTTTTTCTTCCTCTCTCTGTGAAAGAAAAGCAAGTGTTTGACCGTCAGGTGACCATTTTGGCGAATTGTCCTTACTTCCTGCAGTGGTCAGTTGCCGGAACCTATCCGCTGCCTTTTCATAAAGCCAAATGCTGCTGTTTTGCTTGTCACCCTTCACTGGATCGGTAACTGCTACAGCAATGCGTTGTCCGTCAGGAGATATTACCGGCTCACTGAGTTGATACTGCTTGAGCAGATCCTTGGCCAGAATGGGTTCCTCAGCCTGCACTCCTCCAATATTGAAGACAAGAAGCAAAGCGAAAACGACAGCAAACGGCGTGCGTGGGTACGTACTATTCATTATTTTTTCCAAAAGGTTCAGTTATTTAACTTCGATGGATTCGGGTTCCAAAGTGCCGAACTGAACAACTTTGTCGCCGTAGATCGGATCATAGTAATGTCCGCCTTCGAGATAGTCGGGATTCCATCTTCGAACGCCATCATCAGACTGAACATATACATAGGGAGATAGATGGAGTCTTTCCTTGTGCCAGCGGCCTTCAATGCCGGAAGGAATATCAGTGCCACTGCCATATAGCATCAATCCACCTTCATCGCGGACTTCGTGCTGAGGATCGATGTCCTTGTATTCGTGACTCACGTTCATAAGCTTATGCCCGAGTTCATGGGCGACGATGCCCCTGAGCGGGTCACTTCTGTTGACGGTGATTACTCCGCGCATATGACGGGGAATCTGTTGATAGATATAGGAAGGGAAAGAGAGCCCTCCGGTAGTAATTGTCCGAAGCTCCCATGTTCGCTCGTCCAGTTTTTCGAAAAACGACATAAAGACACTTTGGAGGACGACCAGATAAACCGTACGATCACTGGTTTCATGCTCTTCAATGATGGACTCAAACGCACTCTGTGCCGAAGGTGTCAACACTGAAGGGTGACGCCGGCTGTTTACATACATATTTGAATAGAGACCGCCTGGAATAGCACCAGACATATTGTTGGACTGAATTTCGAAAAAGGACTCCTCAATACGCCCTGTCTTGATCCACAGGAGGTTCAGTTGTACATCGGCAACCGCGAAAATCTCCTTTGATTTGGCAAACTCTGTAATCAGGTCATCCAATGAAAACTGATCAGTAAAAGCCTTGTCGAAATTTGATGGGTAGTAGATGCCAACATCGACGGTTGCGACACCAGGCTTGATATCGCTGTTTAGCTCAGTAACCACGTCAGTTTTGACCGTTTTCCATTGAACACCCTGGGCAATTGCAGAAGATCCGCAAAGCAGCAGGAAAATCGATACGCCGAACAGCAAGAACTTAATGTGCCTCACGCCTATTTTCACCGTTGTGTTTCCTTTTAGGGCTAAAAGCCCACTAAAATATCTACCTCATTTCACTTTAAAGGTGATCGTCGCCCAGTTGGATTCATAGTCGGCTTCAGGCCCATCGATTTTCTGCATGTGAATTAATGTGATGTACCAAAGCGCCTTATTGCTAAGCAGAAACGTTGCACGACCCTCGGAATCCGTGACCAAATCGTAGGAGTTGAGGTGATTACCCTCCGCATCGTGATCGTGGAAACCCTCATAGCTTGCCCGAACGCGTTGATCACTCACTGGTTCACCCTTGAACAGAACCCGAAAGCTCACGTCGTCACCAAACCGGAGCTCGCTTGGGCTCTGGTCAAGCAAAATCTCGACCGGGTACCCCAGTTCGCCGGCATAGTCGGAAGTTTTGGTATCTCCAACCTGCACGATGGTTCGCACATGTTTTGAGTACCGCTCCCGCACCTGGGTCAGCTGGTTCTCTTTCTCAAATGTTGCCAGCGTGTCCAGCACATTGTCGTGTTGCAAATAAGCAACGAACTCTTCCGGCGTCATCGAAATAATATTTGGCTTGGTTGAAACGCCAATAACGTATGTCCCGGCCTCACCGGCCCGGTATTTAAGATAAGAAGAATTCTCATCATCGGTCCAATCTGCAGGTGACGGGTGAGTCATCACACCATTGGCGAGAATACTGACATCGGCCATACGGTCACGGCTGATACTGTTTTCACTCTGCTCGAATGTGCCATTGATGAGGCGAACGATCTGATCCGTGTTTGCTGCTACTACATACTCATTGGCCCTGACGAACATTTCATGCGCCAATACTGGCGTACTTGCTATTGTGACCGCGAGGGCAATGACCACGGCAATTTTGTTGGAAACTCTCACTATCACTACTCCTGCAAATTTTTTGCTAAATTCTGTTATCGCCGCCCTATTTGATTTCAAATGTAATCGTCGACCAGTTTGACTCGTAATCTGCATCCTCATCTTCAATTTTTTGCATATGAATCAATTGGATGTACCACTTGTCTTTCTGGGTAATTTTAAATGTTGCCCGGCCATTTTCGTCCGTGCGCAAAGTGTAGGCACTCAGATCGGGTATATCTGCATTTTCGGGTACTTCCCTGCTTGCATAGCTGACGTAAACAGATTGATTGCTCAAAGGCTTTCCCTCATACAAAACCTGCAAGGTCATGTCATCACCAACATTCACTGTCCCCGGATTTTGCTCGACGAAAATCTCAACTTTATACCCCAGCGAGTGCTTGTAATCATCGGTCAGGGGTTTACCAACCTGGAATATACCCTTGGCGTGCTTGGTGTAGCGTTCACGTATGGTTTTCAATGTGTTATTGGCATTGAACTCAGCCAGCGCTTCTGTCATTCCTTCATGCTCGAGATAATCGCTGAACATGATCTCTGGCAAAGCAATGTAATCAGGATTTGCCGCGACTCCGCCCAGACCCGTTCCTTCGGTCTCGGCGAGCACCTTGATGAAAGTACTCTTGTAATTCGGGTTTGAGTCGACATCTGAGACTTCATTATCAGGCGGCGTCTTGCGCTCGCCACCCATCACGATACTGATGTCACGCGACATCTTGCGTGTGATTGAGTATCCGCTTTCATGATAAGTGCCATTATTCAATGTCAGCCAGTTATCAGTTCCAGGCATCAACTCATACAGATCCGAGATGAGATAAGTCTGATGTGCTTCAACTGACCCGCACAAACCAAAGGCGAGAAGAACCGCCAGTGCAGGTTTGGTTTTCGAAGTAGAGTTTATCGCTTGGGCATTCATGTTGCTTGTATCTCCTTATTATGGATGTGATGGTACATCCGCCGTTTCGTGTGTGTGATCGCCTTCCGGGCCATGTGAGTGACCCTCCGCTTGTTGCCCCGAGCCTGGCAAATGCGATCCATCCGGGTTGTGACCGTGACCGGAGTCTGACAATTCCAGATGCGCGTGCATATGGTCATCGCGACTTATGGGGAACTCATCTGAATATGAAGTATGACTGTATCCATGTAACTGCATCGTCAGCAATAGCGCACCAGCAAACATTAACCCGGTATTGGCGATTTTGCTGATGACCGTGAATTGCGGTCGGGATTGCCATATGCGTAATAGTCCGCACATGAGAACCAGGGCAGTGACTTGTCCAATTTCGACGCCCAGATTGAAGGACAGAATATGCAGCAGCATATTGCCCTCCTCTGCCACTGGCAATTGTTGCAGACGGGTAGACAAGCCAAATCCATGAACAAGTCCAAATAACAAGACCATTAGCAAAAGGTTGGGCGATGCAGTATTGAGGTACTTTTTGAATCCATTGAGGTTCTCGAACGCAATGTAAGCCACCGTTAGAGCGATGAATGCGTCCACCAGATAATAGTTGGCCGTTATTTGAAGATACGTTGCGAAAATAAGAGTAATTGTATGACCGACGGTAAACGCAGTTACGAACTTGATGATGTCACTCAGGCGCGTTAGTAAAAACATGACACCGAACAGGAAAAAGAGATGATCGTAGCCCGTGATCATGTGCTCCGCACCAAGGCGGACGTAGGCGAGATTACCCCCCTCGATCATGCGTTGCCTGGCATCTTCGGAAAGCCCGTGTGCAACAACTGCACCGCTGAAACCAATAGTGGTAATCAAAGCAGTTATCCGGTGAATGAACTTCGAACTGGAACTATCCGCCACTAGTTTATCTCTTCAAAGTGAATGACTGATCGCCAACTGTATAGACAACCATATGCTAATTCAAGAAACTAATTGGCTTATGCATTTAACAAAAAAAGCGGGAAAGGGAACTTTCGCCCTTTCCCGCCTGACCCAGAACAAGCAAATTATTGGTCGAATGTTAGCCTAATGTAATCCAGCACAGCTTTTACATCACCTTCAGTCAGGCTGGAATCTCCACCTTTGGGAGGCATTGCCATGGTCGATCCCGGCGATTTAAAGCCATCCCGGATGTGGTCAATCAGCACGGCATCCGACTGCGCGAGGGGCCCTTCTTTATCCGTAAAATCCGGGGCGCCAGGTACTGTGCCGGTGCCATCTGCTCCATGACACGCGATACAACTGCGATTGTATGTTTCGCTACCGGTTGAAGTAATGGCATCAGATTGAGGCTGTTTCGAAGTCTGGACAACAGCTGTATTGTTGGCGACCTGTAAAAACTCCAGTATGTCCCGTGTCTGTTGTCCAGTCAGTCCGGCGCGAACTCGCATGTGGAATGCGGTGGAAATCCATTGATCATCACGCAAATCCTGTGGGTCGCGCATGTTATGGCATCGCGAGCAATTATCCGCCCATGTTTTGGCTCCTTTCATGGAGTCCCCTGGTTCAAGATAATCTGTTGCCTGAAGCGAGAATGAGGCGAGCAACATGAATAAAAGTGTACTTAAACTCATCAGGGAATTACGTTTACTTTGTGTGTAATTTTTCATCTGTCAAATCTCCCTCAGAAGCCGTAAGCAAGCTGGAACAAAAAACGATCAGTATCAGCTTTGCTGCCGACTTGTCCGTCGTTAAGTTCATATGTGAGCTTGCCTATCACACTGCTTGCAAATAGGTAATTAAAGCCAATTGCCCATTGTTGCTGATCCTCGCTTGAATGAGGAGAATCGAAGTCTGTATAGCGAAGTGCAGTTTCCCATTTGGTTTGTGGGAATGCGTACGATGCCTGAGAGTACCACGTCTCCCAGCTCGCTCCAGGTGAAGCAGTTATTCCCAGGTTATCTGCACCTACTTTCGTTTTGACATACTCGCCGCGGAAGTTGATATTGTTCAGTCTCCATGCAAAATCAAAACCATATACATCGTAGTCCCGTGGTGATTCCAGGCTCAGATCCAGGGAAGCCAGGTCCAGTTCTTTATCGTGCTCACCTTCGGGTTCTTCGCCAGGCTCTTCACCGTGTTCTGCAGGCTCTTCACCACCATGAGCATCCTCAATACCGGAAACAGTTGCCTTGCCAGTGATGGCTGAAAAGCCGATTTCCAGACCAGATATCGGCAAAAAAGCAAACCGACCACCAAAAACTTTCTTACCATCATTGTCTGATCCGAATCCTTCAGCCTCGATACCAGCCAATTCGAACTCATCGTCTTCAAACACCGCTTGTAATTTGGGTCCGTTACCCGCGAACAGTGCATAGTTGGCAAACCTGTTGCCAACTTCAAAACCACCTCGCGCCTGGACGCCCATCTCAGAAACCGGAGCAGCACCATCGTGGCCGAAGCCAGGAGGAGCAGATGCCAACTTGTTGATCCAGGAAGGATGCAGATTTTGACGGAACTGACCCACCGGGCTAAGGAATTTGCCCGCCACAAGTGTCAGGTTATCATTCAGAAAAAGGTCAATCGTCAGGTATTCCAGCGCGGTTTCGGTATTTCCATTTTCATCTATCTCAACCTCCATTTCGGACTCGAGCATCACGAGATCCCGATACTGATAGTGGAAAATCGGTGAAAATGTTCCAACGTTGAAAGCGCCGTCAGAATTATTGGCATCGATGTAGTTAATATCCGCATACCCTGACATATGAATCAATGTATTGGGTTCCTTCCATTCCGCAGCCTCAGAAATCTCACTCCTTAGATCGGCGATTTCTGTCTGAGTAACTTTTTCGCCTTCATACTGCTGAAGAACTTCCTGAACTTGAAGGAGCTGTTCTTGAAGCGCTTCAACTTGTGCTTTCAACAAGTCATAGTTTTCATCGGCCAACGCCGATACGGGCATTAGAAAGGCAACTGCCCAGACTAAGGGACGGAACCATCTGCCTCCTGCAAATTTATTCATTTCAAATACCTCCATAGGCATCTATATAAGGCCATCAAAGCTTAAATATCCACGAGATTGCTAATTTTTTTAAACACCGAATAGAACTGACAATATCAGCGCTCTATCCAGAGCTAATTAGACCATTAAAGTATTATCAATGAGTTGATCTGAGTCAGCTGAAGGTAAAAGAGAAACCAATGATTTTATTATGTTTTTTATAGTTTTCTATTATTTGATCGGAGAGGTATTTCAGGCCCAATTTGCAATTAGCAAATAGACCTGTAGCGATAGTTTTCATCGTGCCAGAAGACCTGCATTACGAGGTCGTCACTGGCAAAATTCAGCCCCCTTTTGTTTGCTTAATGTAGCCGGATCAGGGCGCTTTGACCGGCCGGGATGAACTATGGGTGTGCACCACTTTCCAGTCACCCTCAACCATTCTGAACAGGAAAGTCTGGTGTCCGCGGTTGTGAATTACTCGGCCGTCTTTTTTAACAGTAGCTTTAACTTCCGTGTCAGCAATGGACCAGGCAAAGTCACCCTCAACATGTGTCTCAATATTGGTAAAAGCGAGTTCCAGCCCCGACAGCACATCGCCTTCAGGTTCAACATGGTTTTCAACAAGGTCATCCAGTCCTTCGTTTTGGCCACCGCTTTCAAAATACCGCGCAGCCTCAAAATCAAGAAAGTGTTTGCGAAATGGTGTCCCATCCCCATTTTCCCAGCCGTTCTCGACAGCCTGAATGATATTAACCAATTCCGGATCGGGTTCACTTGCTAATACAACGGAATGGAAAGCAAACACCGCCAACAATGCTGTGGCAGAACGCTGGAATATTAATAGATTTCTCATGGTCAAATTTTTCCTATGTGATAGGTGGCAAAGCAAAGTCATGATCAATATTGTCGGCATTTTCATACCTTTAAATTTCTCAGCCGCAAAGCATTGGCAATCACCGATACGGAGCTGAAGCTCATGGCTGCTGCAGCGATCATGGATGACAATAATATACCAAAAACCGGTTACAAGACCCCGGCTGCAACCGGAACGCCCAAGGCGTTGTAGATAAATGCAAAAAACAGGTTTTGGCGGATATTGGCCATAGTAGCCCGGCTCAGGCGCCGTGCTCGGACAATGCCGGTCAGGTCGCCTTTTACCAGCGTGACACCGGCGCTTTCCACGGCAACATCAGTGCCAGTGCCCATGGCGATACCAACGTGTGACTGGGCCAGCGCCGGTGCATCATTGATTCCATCACCGGCCATAGCGACAACCCTGCCCCGCTCCTGAAGTTCACGGACGACTTCCGCATTCTGCTCGGGTAACACCTCGGCATGCACCTGGTCAATATTCTGGCTTTCTTGCATTTTTTTGTTACCCAGCGCCACCTTATGACCATCGACAAGACCACTTACACCTTTGCCCGTGGTGGAACTAAAATGCTCCGCCGGTGCAAGCGTGATACCCCGGCCTTCAGCACCGCGCACAATGGCTTCCGCCAAAGGATGTTCGCTGCCGCGTTCCAGGCTGGCGGCAAGGCGTAAAAGTTCTTCTTCCCGGAACCCACTCATGGCAACAACTGAAACCAGCTTGGGTTTACCCTTGGTCAGGGTGCCGGTTTTGTCCACCACCAGCGTATCCACCTTGCGCAGCACCTCCAATGCCTCGGCGTTCTTGATTCGAACTCCCATGATCGCTCCCTTACCGGTACCGACCATGATGGACATGGGTGTTGACAGCCCCGAAGCGCAAGGGCAGGCTATAATCAAGACCGCCACCGAATTGATGATGGAAAGCGCCAAGGCTGGATCCGGGCCTGGTCTTCCTCCTGTGAAATTTGGGTGGCCCGATCCTGCACCTTGGCCCATTCAACCGAGGCCCTTAAAACATCCTGTTGCTGCACGCGGCCGGTTGCATAGTTTTCCTGCGTAATATCGGCTAAATCGGTAAATGCCCTAATAGCCTCTTTATTGATGATTGCAAGTTTCTGTTGTTTCAGAATCTCTAGATATTCTTCCCGCACCGCCAGCGTGATACGCAAGTTCTGGTCCTGAGCCATTACCTCCATCCCCCTGGAGCGTTCATTTAGCTGTTCTGTCCGGAGTGAGCGGGACTTGCCGCGAGGAAACTTCTGCACAATGCCAAACTGGAATTGAATCATTGGCTCTTGTCCGAGATTGAACGTATCGGTTGGCAGGGCAGCTACGCCCAGCTTGACCATGGGATCCGGAAATTGTCCTGCGGCAATGGCGTATTCAGCCAGGGCGTTTTTATTCGCTTGAATTGCCCAAACCGAAGGGTCGTTGAGTATGGCTAGTGCCTCGGCTTGTTCCAGGCTGAGTGGGTTCGCCCACGCAATCTGGCCAACTGTCACCGAAATCAAAAGCATTGCCAGAACGGTTGAAACCCGTTTGGAATTGATGCGTTTGTGCATCTCCATCATGTATTTCTCCAATAAACCTGCACACGCTGATTACAGCGTCAATAAAGCGAATTTCGAAACAGTCCCTGAAAGCCATCAGGCCGGGACGCAGATATTCAGGTCAGGAGATGGGGGGTCTATAGAGGGGCACTGAATGGCTGGGAGCCAAACCGGGGATAGACAAAGCGAAGGGCTGGCCTGTCTGTAAATCGACGATATATCTTGATAATTCAATTACGGCAGTGGCGCTAACCACACACGAGCCACAATGTGCAGCACCGTCACAATCGTTAGATGGTTGAGACGTCTCATCATTACAACAATCACCTGTTCCTTCAAGATCGCCGTGCAAACCATCAATGACGGTACTATTTTGTACAGGAGATTGTTCCGTTCCCATAGCGCAATATCCCGCCTGCATAGGCTGGCCATACAAAATTATTGCGCTGACGAGAAAAAATGTTTTCACGGTAATTAAAGCCCTAAATGGGTACTATCCTC
>JBLHGQ010000010.1:0-38391 GCA_047614505.1 Rhodothermales bacterium
GTGCCGGCAGTAGGCCGGGGCAAGAGTGGCAGCTGTAATTGATAGCACCGTGAACGGCTGATGTGAAACCGTTCATGGTTCGGGTGAAACGCCTGATTGTCTGCGGCAAGTTTCCTGAACAAGCGTGCCACCAGCCATTAGCACCGTACATGCTGTATTGGACCGCAATGGCCTGGTTAAGCGCCGCAAGCGGCGCCGCTACAGAGTTGAAGGAACAGCACTAAGTACCACCCATAGCCCTAATGGACTTTGGTGTGCCGATTACAAAGGTGAGTTTCTGTTGGGTAACGAGAAGTACTGTTATCCGCTGACCATCACCGACTATGCATCACGCTATCTGTTTTCTTGTGAAGGACTGGGCTCGACCCGATCAGACTTTGCCTTTAGTGTTTTTGAGCGTACTTTCAAAGACTTCGGACTGCCCAAGGCTATTCGCACCGACAACGGGGTACCGTTCGCCAGTGCTAATGCCCTGTTTGGTCTCAGTAAACTCTCGGTATGGTGGCTACGACTGGGTATCAATATCGAACGCATCAAGCCAGGCCACCCGGAGCAGAACGGTCGTCACGAACGCATGCACCTGACACTCAAGAACGAGACCACCCGACCGGCCTCATTTAACTTCCTCCAACAGCAAGAACGCTTTGATGGCTTCATGGAGGTTTACAACAATCAGCGACCACACCAAGCGCTAAATGGTGTTTATCCGGGTGATGTCTATACACCTTCACCGAGGATTTACCGACCACCGGATGAGCCCAAGTATCCATATCATGACCGCACCATCCGGGTTACGCGCTGTGGGCGGCTTTGCATTGGTAAGCGCAAAATCAACCTCAGTACTGTGTTCGCTGGCCAGATAGTGGGCATTAGAGAGGTGGCTGACGAAATATGGCTTGTCAGCTTTATGGGTTATGATCTAGGATTCTTTGACAAAGAAAAGGGCCGGGTTGAGCCGGCCCCTAATCCTTTCGCAGGAGACAAAGTGTTAACTATGTCTCCGGTATAAAGTGTAAACCATGTTTCCGGTATGCACCTCATTAGAATTGGCGCGCCCGACAGGATTCGAACCTGTGGCCCCCAGATTAGGAAAGCGTAGCTTTTTCACACAGCGGAGTCTAATTTGCTGTTATTAAAAGATTAAATTCTCAATCACTGAACAATAAAGCTTGCAAAGTCTTGCATAGATTATTTTAACCACTAAAGGTGAGAATACCCATATGATTCAGTACGAGTTTATACTTGGTGGTTACTGGCCCTGATAGTTCACCCTGGCTATTTTAACTTGCGGGTTTTCGCTAATGTCAGTCCAGGTCACATAGACTGAGTCGCCAACTCCTTTAATGATTGGAAAACCACTACGACGAGAGGCGCTCGTTATCGTAACATTGGTACTTTCAATGAAACTCCCTTTCGCGCTATAAAGCGAGAGAACTATTTTTGCCTCTGGCTCGGTCGTGTCTATCCAACTTACAACGATTTTCCCTGAGTCGAGAATAACGTTTCCAACACGGCCATTTGTATTTGGGCCTGCGACTAGCACTGGCGCAGAAAAGCTATCACCGTTGTCGTCAGATACTGCTAATTGCACTTTCGGCGAATCGTCTTCAGCTGTAAACCAGCTGACAGCGACTAGATTGTCTTTGGCAGATACTGCCGGGCCATTTACCGGACAGCCCGCTATTTGCCAGTTATCATTATGGATGGGCCGGGGTTCGGTCCAATTCCCATTGCTATATCGTGTGTAGTAGATGTCTCGAATTTCACTCTCAGTACGATCACGATAAACAACAATCGGCCCCACTGCGGTTATGGCTGAACTTGTCTGACAGCAATCACAAACTCGATGGTCCAACTCCCAATTACTCACTAAATTTCCTGAGAGATCGTAGATGCCAGCTCGCAAGGTCATGGCTCCGCCATCATTAATGGTTTCACGACCATCTAACCAAGAGAAAAAAGTGTGGCCTGACCGCATTGGCAACATAGATACAAAACCGTGTTCTGCGCTCAAACCATCTTTGTGAATGATGCTGTCTTCGCTCCACTGATTTTTACCCGCGTCAAAAAAGCGCGCTTGAATGTTATAGTCATAGGCTCCACCTGCGCTTAATTGCAACCAATAAGCAGCAATATTGCCTTCATTAACCGACAATCCAGGAAAATCAGCCCAGTTGAAGAACCAGTTATTCCCCTCTCTGATTACTTCTGGTTCAGTCCATCCATCCGCTGTAAGTCGGGCGAAGGAAAGCCTGTGCAAGTCAGCTTCCTGAGTTACCCACGACAGATAAACTTGTCCTGATTCGTCACTGACAACGCGTGATAGACTGCTGTTAATTGGAGCGGGTGATGAAATTGTTTCAAGGGTCGCCTCGCTCGCATTCGCAAATGCGATGGTTAAAGCAACGCTGCTCATGGCAATCAAGAGTTTGAAAGTTATAGTTTTTTGCAGCGAATTGTCAGTTAATTTTTTCATAAAGTTAATGCCCGGATTCCTGATCAGTGAAAGGTAACAAGCCAAGAACTACCAACTGTTCCATTAAATCTTCATGAGTTTGCTGGCCTATCAATTTGGCCACAATTTCATTGGTGGGAGAAAGGATGTAAGTTGTGGGTAGCACATCAGGAGCTCTCAGTTTTAACTTAGCAACTTCCTCAAGTGTCAAAACCGGAAACTCGATACTCATGGCCTTGGCGATCTCTAGCGTGGTTTCCCTTGGGTCGTCATCAAAGTTGACCCCCAACACGATGACCTTACTAGACGATAGTTGCTTGCTTAGCTCATTCAACATGGGGATTTCTTCACGACAAGGTACGCACCATTCAGACCAGTAGTTGATGATTTTCCACTCTTCCTGCTCTGCTTCAGCGCCATACAGTTGCAGAGACAGTGTCACTAATAGCAAGGCTAACAATGAGGGCAGCATTGTTAAATGGGTCCGTCGATGCAAATTTGTTTTCAAAGCTTGGCTCGTATTGTTTAAGAGAAAATATTGTCCAGATTCTAATGTTAGCAGTTCAGTGAGTCCACATATAGGTCGAATGCCAATATCCAATAAAAGTATGAAGTTAGTGGTGCGCCCGGCAGAATTCGATTGCGGATAGGAAGTATAAACCACCTTTTCCTGAATTCACGCAAGTATCAGGAGCCACTACCTGGTACCGAATTTGACCTGAACAACTCCTGCATCACCCAAATCACTGCCGTCAGGGCACTGGAAAGTAGCCAAGCCAGTCCTCAATAGCCCAATTCCCATACAGCAGCCAAATCATCCCCTGGGCTAACCGCCCCCGGTCATTACATCAGTTGCAACGTTTCTTTCCCCCGCCCCGGCGGCCCGCGCGCCTCGATGCCGGTCAAGGCGTCGCGCTGCCGACTCCACCATGCGCCTTGCGCCGCAACTCGGGCAGAAGCCGCGGCGTGGTGACGTGAATGGATTCACTAATGCCGCGGGCGCAGGGATGCGCAGAAGCGGCCAACTGAATGCCACCAGGTGCTCGTGGCGGCAGCCGTCGCACTTCACCCGCAGGAAACCGTGTTCCAACAGTCCACACTTCAGGTAGTCTTCGAACTCCTGACGTACGAACGCCGGCAGGTGGCCATTCGAGTACTCCACCGCTTCAAGAAAGCGTGGGTAATGCGCTTCAATGATGGCATATAGCGCCGGCGGTGCCGGCAGTAGGCCGGGGCAAGAGTGGCAGCTGTAATTGATAGCACCGTGAACGGCTGATGTGAAACCGTTCATGGTTCGGGTGAAACGCCTGATTGTCTGCGGCAAGTTTCCTGAACAAGCGTGGGAGATCAGCCCGCCCTACATATTCCTCCGATACTCCCCCCCCACATCATAAAGCGCATGGCTCATCGAGCCTAGCGAACAATCCTTCCCCGCTTCCATCAACGCCTCAAAAGTATTTCCCCGCTCCCTCGCTACTCGCTGCAGCTTTTCCAACTCCGGCTCAGCCTGAGTAAGATGAGCCTCCCTAAACTCTTCAACATTACCCACCTGCTGATCCTTCTCTTCCGTGGTCGAGCGCATCAGTTCCTGCTCCCCACCATGCACATGCTTGCCTTCCTCGCCCAGGAAGGTGTTCACCCCAACCAGCGGCAAACTCCCGTCGTGCTTTTTGTGCTCGTAGTACATGGATTCTTCCTGAATCCGGCTTCTTTGGTACATGGTGTCCATGGCGCCGAGTACGCCACCGCGTTCTGAAATCCGCTCGAATTCCTGGTACACGGCCTCTTCCACCAGTTCGGTCAGTTCGTCCACGATAAAGCTGCCCTGCCAGGGGTTTTCACAAAAGTTAAGGCCCAGTTCCTTATTGATGATCATCTGGATGGCCACTGCGCGGCGCACGGATTCTTCCGTGGGGGTGGTAATCGCCTCATCAAAGGCATTGGTGTGCAGGGAGTTGGCGTTATCAAACAAGGCATACAGCGCTTGCAGCGTAGTTCTGACGTCAATATTGAAAACACGCTTCGCGTACCTGACAAGTTATGGGTCATTGACAAACGTTTGGAAGACACCTCTGGTCTTGCGATATAGCGGCACAGGCATTCCAGCTTATCCCGTTCATGTACTCCGCCAGCAAGCCAATCAGGTCGTCGCCTGAATCAATCGACCAAACCTAGCAGTAATTGACAAAATCTCAAAAAAACGCTTAACCCTTTGCGGTTAAATTAGTTGCATTGTTACATTTTTTACGGTTAAATTAGTTACATGGTAAATTAGTGAAGTTTTTATGAGATTTTTTGGCAAATCAAGTCAAAAAAACTTTCTTCTAGGCCTCTATTCGAAAAAGCATTTGTATTTATTTGTACTTCATTAAATTAACTTAAGCGCTTTTTTTGGTCTTGATGAAAATATAGTTTTATGGGTATTAACTTTGATGATAATTAACCTTATGTGTGGGGAGTAAAATGAAAAGCCCAGTTAGAAATAAATTGATGGTGAGCCTGGTGATAGGTTTATCAATGATAGTAACTTTACTATTTACAGTTAATGTCCAGGCCCAAGATGAAATAGAGGAGATTGTTGTAACAGCCCGTAAGATTAATGAGTCTCTTCAGGACGTTTCTATTGGCATTACCGCGGTGTCGAAAGAGCGGTTGGAGCAGGGCATTATTACTGATATTGAGAACCTTCAATATATAGTTCCCTCACTCCAGGTCGGGAATGAGTTTGGGCTTGTGAGAATGAGCATGCGTGGCCTTGGAAATACGGCGAGTTTTTCTGGTGAAGATCCAGATGTTGTATTGCATGTGGATGGCGCAGTAGTTGGGAGGCCTGATATTCAGGATCTGGCTTTTTTGGACCTTGAACGGATTGAGGTTCTTCGTGGTCCTCAAGGCACGCTTTACGGCCGAAATTCTACAGCGGGGACGATTAATCTCATCACAGCCAAACCCACTGAAGAGTTTGAAGGTTATCTGGGTGTGACAGGTGGAAATTATAATTATGGTTCAATCACTGGTGCTGCAAGTGGACCAATTTCCGACAAAATTTTAGGCCGGGTAGCGTTTAGTTCCATCCAGCGTGATGGCTTTTCGAAGAACCTGGTTACCCTCAACGATGTGAATGATGAAAAGCGGCAAATGCTTCGTGCTCAATTGCAGTTTAATATTTCGGATGACGTCCAGTTACTTTTATCAGGAGAGTACGGGAAACGTAATGATAAAAGTGGCAGCCTCAGTTTTCTGAGAGAGTTCTACCTCGGTGCCGATGAACCGGCCTCAAGCGGTCGCGGAGGTTTCCCGGTGGCAGGTTCACGGGACGTGGCACAGGATTTTGATCCACACACCCTCAAGAAAACCTCATCATTTACTGCCACACTGGATTGGCGTTTGAATGAACAGCTTTCGACTCGTACGATATTTAATTATAGAGATTTTAACAGGGTCAAGGAAGAAGATCTGGATGCCTCTGCGATCAAGAATGGCCCAACACTGACCGGTAGTCTGAGTACCTGGGATTATGAAACTGCTAACGGAGACCAGTGGAGTGCAGAGTTCCAGTTGATATATCAAAGTGAGAAACTGACCGCGATTGGCGGACTCTACTTATACGATGAAACTCTTTCAAAGTTGAGTCAGGTTGGTCAAACGGCTGTAAGCGGCGATAACGGTCTTCCGTGGTTGTTGTGGACCGGTGTGGGTGATACCGATTCCTCGGCGGCATTCTGGAACCTCAAGTACGATATTTCAGATCAATTTGCCATACGAGCTGGTGGACGGTATACCGATGAGACAAGAAAAATAGATAATAACGCCTTACTTCGTTTTGGTGGTCGGGGTCCCCGGTTTGACCTTGAGAAACAAATTTTTGGTGCGCCCTTAGTGACCGATGGAGAGAAAACCTTTTCTGAATACACAAGTGAGTTGGGCATCGATTATAAGGTAACGGAAGATGCATTATTCTTTTACACATATTCCGAAGGATTCAAATCTGGTGCGGGTTTACTCGCTCAGATCAGTGCGCCCATCATTGAGCCTACTTTCATTGAAAACCATGAGTTCGGTATTAAGACTCAATGGTTAGACCGACGCTTGACGGTTAACATAAATGGTTTTGTTGCTGATGTTAAAGGGCTGCAGAGAGAAGCTACCGTTACAGACCCAACAGTTGGGTTGATCACGCTCTTCACCAATATTGAAGGTCTTGATATCTCGGGTCTTGAAATGGATGCCATGTGGATTGTTAACGCAAACACCCGCATTAGCGCAGCTGCTGCGTATCTCGACGCGGAGTTCGGGAACTATACGTCTGTAGACGCTCTCAATCCTGCCTCTGTTGGCAACCCCGAAGCTGCCCTTGTTCAGTTGGCTGGGAACCCACCCCTCCGGTCGCCAGATTGGAGAATTAATCTATTTGGTGAACACGATTTCCATTTAGAAAATACCGGGATTCTTACAGCTGGTTTAGAAGCTACATACACAGGTGATCAGCTTTTTGATGAAAACAGTGTACCCGCTCGTGCGATTACTTCTCAGGACGCCTATACCCTGGTTAACGCCAATCTCATGTACACGCCGCCGGGTGACCGAAATTGGTATGTTAATTTCTGGGTTAAAAATCTAACTGATGAGCAGGAATTTACGGCTCTCGGGTTGACGACCATACCGCTTGTCATAAGGGTTCAATATACACCACCGTTAACATTTGGTGTTTCATGGCACTCTGACTTTTAAACCGGGCTTCAAAAAGATGGTGGTCTAATAAAGATATGCTGAACTTTATTTGATGACTTTAGATGATCACTTACAAACCTAACCAGGGACACGGGATGATCCCGCGTCCCTGGTTTAATATTAATTGACTATCACATCCACATGAAGATGTTTATCTGCTCCAGATAAATCAGTGGGTCTGCAATTAGATGCGAAAATAAACATTCAAATATGGAAAATGCCGTGGAATTCGATGATGATTTTGACGTAATTGTCCTGGGCAGCGGGGTTGCCGGTCTTGCGACCGCATTGGCCGCAGCAGAGAAGGGATTGAGTTCGCTTCTGATCGAGAAAATGGATGAGATCGGCGGTGCATCAACAGAATCGTATGGAATAGTCTGGATGGCGGGTAATCACCTTGCTGAAGCCGCTGGTCATAGCGATGATCGTGACGACGCTATGGCTTACATGGAGTTTATGGCCGGAGGTGAAGGACGTGCAGAGCACCTTCAAGCTTTCGTTCATCGGGGTCCTGAGGCTTTGCAATTCTTTGAAGATTGTGGTGTCAAATTTAGCCTCATTGAAGGTATGCCCGATCATTACTACGGCATGGCGCCAGGTGCGGCGGCGGATGGGCGGTCTCTACAGCCCGCACTTGTCTCGGCCCTTGAACTGGGGGAGTGGCGCCACAAAATCCGCCAGCCGGAGTGGGAACCTTGTTGTTTCACCATGGAAGAGCAGGTGAACTGGGGTGGCATCAATCGTATCGAGCACTGGGATCAGGACCTTTTGCGTCAGCGTAGGAAAGACGACTTGCGCGGCAAGGGTGTCGGCCTGGTGTGTCAATTACTCAAGTGTATGCTGGACCGCGATGTACCCATACTCATGGGCCAAAACGTTGAACGGCTTTTACTGGAAGACGATCGCGTCATCGGTGTCCAGATGGCTGACGGCAGGAAACTGCGGGCGCGTAAGGGCGTCGCTCTTGCCACTGGAGGCTATGAGTCTAACCCTGACCTGATTGCAGCTTACGATGGATTTCCAGAATGGCGCTCAACCTTTCCGGACTCAAACGTCGGCGACGGCCTGGTTCTGGCGAGTGAACAAGGGGCGGCTGTGCATGTCCTGCGAAACAATCTCGCGGTGCAGCTCTGTTTTGATGTGCCACCTGAGAACGGCGGCCGAAAAAGGATTCCCCAGGCTGCCAGTATTGTCGAGTTATGCAGTCCTCATACAATCCTGGTCAACCGGGAAGGTGAACGGTTTTCTGATGAGGTTTTTTTTCAGGATGTGGCAGCGGCAATGCGCCACTTCGATGTCAATACACACCGATATATTAATTTACCAACCTATCTGATCTTCGATAGTCAGTACACGGAAAACTATTCTTTCCTGAACCGGATGACCTCCGAGCCTATCCCTGAATGGGTGGCCCGTGATGATACCTTGCGGGGTTTGGCAGAGAAACTGAATATAGAGCCTGTGAAGTTTGGGAAGTCGGTCGCGCGCTTCAACCAACTCGTTGAGCAGGGGCAGGACAAGGATTTTCACCGTGGCGAACGTGCCTGGAAAACATCGAAACAATCGAATGCGGCGAATACCAATCCGACCCTGGGTAGCCTGAGTAAAGCGCCGTTCTACGGCGTACAGTTACATCCAACCGGTGGTGGCTCTGCGGGTGTCCTCACAGATGAATATAGCCGGGTCATCCATCAGCGACGACGCCCTATTCCCGGCCTGTATGCGGTGGGGATGACTTCGGCAAAGCTGGAATTCGGAACCGGGTATCAGTGTGGTTTTCATCACGCTTCCGCAATGACATTTGGCTATCTGGCTGTAGGGCATATGCTTTCCTTGCCTTGATATTGAGTTCTTGTTGTCCCGCACCAGTAGCTTGAATTCAATTTCCTGAATAAACAAATGACTCTTAATAAAGGTGAAGATTATGAACCCATTATATAAAACCACTGTGACAACGAAAGGTGGCCGCGCCGGTCATGCGAAATCCGACGATGGCCTTCTGGAGTTGGATCTTTCTCTGCCCAAGGCACTCGGCGGCACTGGTGAAGGCACCAATCCGGAGCAATTATTTGCAGCTGGATTCGGGGCCTGTTTCGAGATGGCAGTGCGTGAAACAGCCAAATCTCAAAATAAGGTAGTGACAGATTCAACGGTGACCTCTGAAGTGACCTTGAATGCGTTGGACGATGGTTCGTTCAGAATTTCCGTCAAAATGGCCGTAAGCCTGCAAGGCCTGGATAAAAAGGAAACGGAGGAACTCGTCAATGCCGCACAGCGCGTATGTCCCTATTCGAATGCCATCAGGGGCAATGTTGAAGTGGAGTACGAAGTTGTTTGACCTCATTTTGCATCAATCAGGAGAAATTTTCCGTGTAAGTAAATGGCGTCAAAAGAAAAACAAGCCCTGCTACGCAGGAGTAATTTAATCTGACTCACTTCGCCATTAAGCCATTCGTAAGAAGTGTGGGTGTAATAAATAGTCAAACTATTTGATTAACTGGAATTGGAGGTTTTATCAATGACGAGGGATACGGTTATTGGGGTCGATATCGGCGGAACGTTTACGGATGCTTATCTTGGGAATAGCGAAGATTTGACGCTCTCCGTGAAGGTGCCGTCATCCCCACCAAACTTTGAGCAGGGTTTTCTCAAAGCCATCGATGAACTTGCCAGATTGAGAGGGCTCCCTCAGGAACGCGGTTTGGAGGATGTGTCCTATATCTGTCATGGCACGACTTCCACACTGAATGCACTGATGACGGGTGACGTTGCCAATGTCGGGTTGATCACGACCCGGGGTCATCGGGATTCTATCTTCATCATGAACCTGGAGGGCCGCTACGCGGGCCTGGGGGCTGAAGCAGTTCAGGATGTTACCCACACCCGGAAACCACCCGGCTTGATCCCAAAAAGGATGGCCAAGGAGGTCACGGAACGCATTGACTACGAAGGAAAAGCTGTCGTCAAGCTTGATGAAGCGAATGTCCGCGAAGTGATCAGGGAGTTGATCGAAGAAAAGGTGGATGCCATTGCGGTGTCACTTTTATGGTCGTTCAAAAACCCCCAGCATGAGCAAAGGATCAGGGAAATTATTCACGAGATCGACCCAAACCTGTATGTTTGTCTTTCTTCTGATTTGGTTCCCAGAATCCGGGAATACCCGCGAACGGTCACCACCGTTATGAATGCGCAAGTTGGTCCGACACTGCGGGACTACCTCAGACCGTTGGAGCAACAGTTGAAGGAACGGGGATTCAAAGGGCCGCTGCTCATCATGCAGGGGTCCGGCGGTTCAATCGCTTCCACCGACGCGCCGGATGTGGCGATTTCAACCATTGGTTCGGTTTTGGCGGGCGGTGTGGTTGGGGCCAAGATTATGGCCGATCGCCTAAATCACCCTAATGTCATCACAACGGACATGGGTGGCACAACCCTGTTGGTCGGTCTGATCGTGGATGGTAAGCCTGACTTCATCCATTCCACCACGCTGAACCAATTCAGATTAAATGTACCAATGGTAAATGTCACCTCCATATCGAGCGGAGGCGGCGCAATCGCGTGGCTTGATAATGCCCTTAACATCAAGGTCGGGCCCCGCAGTGCAGGTGCCGTCCCAGGCCCGGCCTGTTTCGATAAAGGTGGGTCTGAGCCCACGGTCACAGACGCGAATCTGGTGCTGGGGATATTGAACCCCGACTATTTTGCCGAAGGCACCATCAAGCTACGTAAGGATCTGGCGGAGCGGGCCTTGCTGGAGCGGATCGGTAAGCCACTGGGGTTGACAGCAGAACAGGCAGCAGCAGCAGTTTTTGAAATCCAGAATGCCCAGACCAGCGACAAAGTCCGAAGTGTCATCATGGGTGCGGGGCACGATCCGAGGGATTTTGTTCTGTACGCCTTTGGCGGTGGCGGTCCGGTGCATTGTCACGCCTACGGGGCCGAACTTGGGATCAAGGAAATCTTCATTCCGGTAGGCGTCAGTGCTTCGGCATTTTCCGCCTACGGTCTGACAGCGTCGGATGTGATCCTTTCCAGTGAAATATCCGATCCGGAGAATTTGCCGTTGAATGCTGAGAAGGTTCAAGCGCATTTTGAGACTCTGGAGAAGAAGCTCCATGATCAACTCATGGCACAGGGGGTGACGTATAAGAATATTTCCTTCAGTCGTGAAGTGGATATCAAATACGCCATGCAGATATTTGAAGTGCCAACGGCCATCAAAGGAGGGGCACTTACCGAGCAGGATATGAAGACCCTGGTCGACGATTTTGAGCTGACCTACCAGTCACGTTTTGGTTCCGGGACCAGCTACGGCGAGGCCGGTTATCAGGCTATCTCTTACCGGGTGTTTGCCACGGGTCATATGCCGTTCACTCCTCCCTGGATAGCCCAGGACCAACCTGAGGGTGATTTGATGAATCGGGCGAGCAAAGGAACCCGCCAAGTACATTTAGACAGCAGATTGGGCTGGGAAGAGACGTTAATCGTCGATTATGAATGCGTAGCAGCCGGAGACTGTTTTGAGGGTCCGGTGGTGATTGAAGTGCCGAGTACAACGGTGGTGGTGCCTCGCGGAACGACGGCAGCCATTGATGAGTTTGGCAATGTCAGCCTGAGGCTGACAACTGAGGGATAAAGTTATGAGTATCACACCAGTACCGGGGTCCGGGAAATTCGCTAATCGCGGTTTTACAAAAGACCAAATGTTTAAGGCCCTCAATGGCTTGGTTGAGGTATATACAATTGACAGGGCAGAATTGCCCGAAGTTGACCCCTTGACGTATGAAATCATACGCCATCGAATCTGGGCAACAACCAGCCTTATGGGAGAAGCTCTACAGAGAATGTCCGGTTCTTTGGTGGTAACTGATGCCAATGATTTTAATGTGGTTATTACGGATCCTCTGGGCAATCCGGTGCAAGTTGGACCATATAACAGTGGGTTGGTTGCTGCAATCGGTTTAGGAATTCAGTGGATTTTGGTGAACCGCAGCGAAGCTCCGGGCATCGACCAAGGCGATATGTTCTTATGCAATGATCCCTGGGTTGGTGCCGGTAGCCACCAAAATGATGTTGCATTATTCGCCCCGATCTTTATTGATGGCAAATTATTCGCCTGGGCTGCGGCAGTGGCGCATCAGGTTGATCTGGGTGGTGTAGCGCCGGGAAGCTGGACCCCAGTGGCCGAAGATGTTTTCTGGGAATCCCTGCCAACCCCGCCGATTAAAATCGTGCGGGACGGGAAGATTCTGGTCGATGTGGAAGACGTGTATTTGCGTAGGTCTCGTATTCCCCAGCTGGTCGGTCTGGACCTGCGGGCGAAGATGGGGGCCAATCTGCTGGGTCGGGAGCGGCTGGAAGCCCTGACGGCAAAATATACTCCGGAAGTTGTTCAGGCTGTCATGCAAAGGCAGATGGACGATGCGGAATATCAACTACGTAAGAAGCTGGAGTCTTGCCCGGACGGAGTGTGGACGGGTAGTTCCTATCAGGAGCAATGTAAGACCGGTGATCGCGGGCTGCATGCAGTGCGCTGCACCATGACAAAATCCGGAGACGGATTGACCATGGATTTTCGTCGCACCGACCCCCAGGCCGGTATGATCAACTGCACTTATGCTGGTCTTTATGGGGGCATTATCTCCGCCTTAATGCCGGTATTGTGTGGTGATATTCCCTGGTCCACCGGAGGTCTGATGCGCTGCGTGACCATCATCAGCGAACCGGGCACTCTCAATGATGCTGTGTTTCCCAGTGCAGTGGGCAAAGGGTCGGTAGCCTCGGCCTGGGCCACGACTAACTGCGTTTTTGAATGTTTGGGTAAAATGCTCAACAGCAGCGCCTCAACTAAGAAAAATACCTTTAGTGGCTGCTGTGGCACTTGGGATCTTTGTGCTTTGGCAGGGCTGGATCAACGAGGCGACCCATTTGCAACGATGCTCATGGACCCGATGGGAAGTGGCTTTGGTGCCGGTGTTGATCTGGACGGTGTGGATACAGGCGGTATCTCAATATTATCCATGGGCAAGATGCCCGATGTAGAAATGAACGAATTCGTTATCCCGGTTCTGTACCTATGGCGACGGGAGGAAACCAACAGTGGAGGACCCGGCATGTTCCGCGGTGGACTTTCTGCTTCCCTGGCTGTAGTACCACATGACACTGCGGTCCCAATTGCCCAGGTAATTTCCGGTTCGGGCAAGGCGATTCCGATGAATTTTGGTTTGGCTGGCGGCTATCCGGGGAATACTCAACGAGATGTCACCATTGCCAACTCCAACATTCATGAATTATTTTCACAGGGCTTGATGCCGGAGACCCTGGAAGCGATAGAAGGTAAAACAATCATCCAGGGTTGCGAGGAAGTGACCCAGCTAAATCCCGGTGATGTGTATTTTATGCATTGGCAGGGTGGTGGTGGATATGGTGATCCTTTGTTGCGTGACCCGGAAAATGTATTGAGAGACATACAACAATTCAAAGTATCGATCGACGTTGCCAGAGATATCTACGGCACGATAATCGTCGATAATGAGGTCGAAAAAGCAGGCACCGAAAAACGGCGGGAGCAGATACGTCAAACTCGGAAATCCCAGCTCTTGGAATCCGAGTTGGTCAAGACTGAGACGCTGGGTCATATGCATCCGCTAGAGGATTCGGTCAAGCATTCACTGGTTGAGCTCAGTACCGATGGGAAGTCGTATTGGGCCTGTCACAATTGCGGCGAACAAATTTCTGAGTCAGAGGAGGGAATACCCGGGAATTTGAAAACGTTTACCGCCGATGTGTCATTTTCCGGGCCCCAGATCGAGACAAATCCACGCCTCTATGTGGATTCAGACAGTCAATTTCAGCAGACCTGCTGCCCAAACTGCTGGACGGCGCTGGATACGCGCGTTACGCCGGTATTGATGAGTTAAAAAATGTCAATTGAATCCAAAGCAGCGGTTTTGCTTGAAAACGATGTCATCGAAATTCAGACATTTCCGCTGCCCTTGGTTTCTCATAATGATGCAGTAATCAAAGTTGAACGGGCAGGGATTTGTGGTACCGACGTCGCTCTGCTTCACGGAACGGTAAAGTATGCTGATTTCCCTCTGATTCTTGGCCACGAAATCACTGGTGAAATAGTCGAGATTGGAAAAGAAGCAGCAAGTACCTGGAACGTTAATCTCGGTGATAGAGTGGCTGTAGAGGGTGTCGTAAGATGTGGTTTTTGTGAGCACTGCATCATTGGAACCTACCGGTGGTGTGAAAACATTAAGGGATATGGCACCTTAACCTCAGCAGCAACGCCACCTTTTCTTTGGGGTTCCTACAGTGAATATATGTACGTGGCGCCGGGCAGCCAGGTTTATAAAATCCCTGACGGGATGAGTAAAGATGTAGCGATTCTGTTGAACGTCGTTATCGCAAATGCCATCCAGTGGACCGTTCGTCACGGTAACATCAGGCTGGGTGATGTTGTAGTGATACAGGGTTGTGGTCCACTTGGTCTTGCCTGTGCTGCGGTGGCCAGAGAAGCTGGTGCAAAATACATTGCGGTCACAGGATTGGGGAAGGATGCACGGCGTCTTGAATTTGCACTGAAAATGGGTGCGGATTTAACCATCAATGTAGAAGAGGAAGATCCTGTCGAAGCACTATTAACTGCAACGGGGGGGCGGCACGCTGATCTGGTCCTTGATATTACGGGCTCCGAAAAATCACTACAGAAGTCGTGTCAGCTGGTTCGGGTTTGCGGGACTATTGTCAATGCCGGGGTGTCTGGAGACAGTGCACTTAGTCGTGTACCCATGGATACCCTATTAATGAAAGAAATTCGACTGCAGTCAGTTTTTACTAATGAACGCTGGGCCATGTTGCGGGCGATTGATTTCACCGTACGAACTAATTACCCATTTGATGAAATTGTCACACATTGGTTTCCATTATCAGATTCAAAAAATGCAATCCTCGCCGCCGACAGAGATTATAAAGATGAAGATCCGATCAAGGTCGTTATTACACCAAATGGGATTTAACTTTCCAGGGAAGCATACGCCATGACAATACTGGTTACAGGTGGCCTGGGTGTTAATGGTATCTGGGTTGTAAGATCATTGAGTGAAAAGGGTATTGATGTCATAGCGATGGATGTGATGCCGGAATCCAGCGTATCGAATTTGCCCAAAGGTGTTAGATACGTACAAGGAGACGTCACGGACCTGCAATCTTTGCAAGCGTGTCTGGCAGCAAATCGGGTTGATGTGATTATCCACATGGGTGTGATTATCCTCGCGGACCGCGATCCTTATCAGGCATTCAATGTCAATGCCATGGGTACAGTGAATGTCTTAGAAGCTGCAAGAAGAACCAATGTGCGTCGAGTGGTTTATACGAGCTCAAGGGCGGTTTATGGCCAAATCGAAGGTGAATATGGCCATCCCACTTATAAGCCGCTACCAGAAGAATATCCAAGGCAATCCTTGTCCGGCGGCCTGCTTGTTTACAGTTCCAGCAAGATATTTAGCGAAGACGCCGGCCTTCACTACAAGAATTCCTTTGGACTCGAATTTGCGGCCTTGCGATTCGGCACAATTTATGGACCGGGTAAGTCGGTGCATCATGGCCCAATGGCCCTGTACAGCAATATTCTGGAACCTTCTGTAACAGGTCAGTCTGTCAGGATTCCCGCCGGTGGCGATCAGCCTGACGACATTGTTTATGTGAAAGACATAGCCCAGGGTATCGTCAAGGCTGCAACGGTCGAGACGCTTGGACACACGGCCTATAATATTGGTAGTGGACGGTTAACCACTCCGAAACAATACGCAGAAGCGGTTAAATCAGTGATTCCGGATGCGGATATTGAAGTTGGTTCTGGTCTTGACCCGATGGGTTTCGGAAGCGTTTATTTAGTCATGGACATACAAAAAGCAGAAAGTGATCTGGGATATAAACCGGCCTTTTCTTTGCAAGAGGGCGTTTCGGATTATATAGCTATGATGAGGCAATAGCAGATTGAACTTTGAATTCACGAAAAAAAGGGAATCATCAATATCCGTTCAAGCAAACAATTACAAAACAGCTAATTCGAAAAACATCAATCCGCTAAAGCAGTGACAACATCAGTTTGATGGAGCGCCAGGTGCAAGGTAGATACAATCTTGAAGTCGAGGAGTTGCCTGTTCGACTCAACTTAGGGCAAGCCCTGGAGCAAGCCGCGGGTCGGTGGTCTGATAGGGTCGGGTGGGTTTTTGATGATGAGCGTGTAACTTTTACACAAATGCAAAACCTGTCTCGCGCCTATGCTGCCGTTCTCCATAAAGCGGGTGCAGGAGAAGGTGATCTTACAGCCGTCTGGCTTCCAAACGTACCGGAATGGGCCTACACATTCTTCGGAAGCGCAATGTCAGGTGGGTTGATGGCTTCCATGAGCACGCGTTGGACGACTCCGGAGGCTGAGCATGTTCTCCGTCACAGCAATGCCAGGGTTCTGATCTTTCAGCCCCGTTTCCTCAATATCGATTTTTGCGCATTGCTTGCAGAAATTTATCCCGAATATGACACTGTGTTACAGGACCTTTCAAAAGGCCCCGATGCAGAACGCCCCCATCTGATTCCATTGCACCTTAAGACGCTAACTTGTAACGATATCATCTGTCTGGACGAGATAGACGATCAGTCCAGTCAGGAAATTCCACAGCGTGATGTAGATCCGGATCAGCCGTTTCTGGTCCAGTACACATCGGGTTCTACGGGTCGCCCCAAGGGGGCGCTGTTATCTCAGATTTACTGCCTTAACTGGGGTCTGGAAACATGGATGCGATTGGGCGTTCGCTCTGACGAGGCTTTCCTCAATACCCAACCTTTCTACCACGTAGGTGGATCAATCGGTGCGTTGCCGAGTCCGATTCTTTTAGGCTGCACGATGGTGACGCCAGAGTATTACTCACCTCAACGCGTAATGGAGCTTATTGAAACGGAGCATTGTGTTTCGCGCGGCGGTATGTCGACCATGTATCTCAGAGAAATGGAGCTTCCCGGCTTCAGAAATTTCAACACGAGTAGCATGCGAACCGGATGGACGGTCGCACCCCCAGGGGTTATGGACCGGATCCGATCGGAATATCCTCTTGCAGGACTGGTACAGGTGTACGGCTCAAGTGAGTGCGGCTCGTTTTCCAGCTATCCATCCGACCCATGGAAGATACGTCGACGGACAGTAGGTTTTTCGACCAGAGGTACGGACTTTGCGATCCTTCATCCAGATAGTGGCGAGTCCCTTGAATCCGATGAAATCGGTGAAATTTGTATACGCGGTGTCCTTCGGCTATTGGAGTATTACCGGGATGATGAAGCAACTAAAAGTTCGATTGATACGCAGGGCTGGTTTCATACGCAAGATCTCGGCAGGGTTGATGCGCAGGGCCGACTATTCTATGAAGGGCGTCTTAAAGAGATGATAAAACCCGGCGGCGAAAATGTTTCCGCGCTTGAGGTTGAGACGGTAATTTCCAGCTATCCTGGTGTACATCAGGTTGCTGTAATTGGTATTCCGGATCCGGATCTCGGTGAGGCCATCGTTGCAGTCATTGAGCTCATTCCCGGAAGTACTGTCATTGAATCCGATTTGATTAAATTTTGTTCAGCTAGTTTGGCGAAATACAAAATCCCGAAACGCATCTATTTTATTGAACAGATGCCGTTAACCGACAGCGGTAAAATCAAGAAGCAATCACTGCAGGAATTTGTTACTTAAACGGAGGAAAAATTTTGTCCAATTTTGGTGATCAACTGGAGTTAAGGGTAGACCGTTTTTGGATGGGACCTTACGACGTAAATCCAGGTGCAACTCATTTTTGGGAGGGCGTTCGTCGCAACGAAGTTCTGATCCAGAAGTGTGAAACCTGCGGAAGTTTTTCCCATCCACGGCAGGAGTCCTGTGAACACTGTTTCAGTGATGATTTAAGCTGGGCGAAAGTAAGCGGAGCAGGTGAAGTCTATACGTTCAGTACTGTGCATAGAGCCCCGGACCCGAGCTGGAAAGTACCGTACAGCATCGGCTGTGTTCGTCTCGATGAGGATGTTTTTTTGTTCGCTGAAATTGTTCCCGCGAACCAGGTTTTTATTGGTGCTCGTGTTGCTCCAGTATTTGAGGAATCCTCTCGGGGTACGCTGTTAAAATTTGAGATACAAGGAACATCTGATGCCGTTTGAGGACGTAATTATAGCCGGGCATGGATCTGCGGTTCAGAGACTGCCTCTGCAGGCTGGGGAGGAGCCAAAAAGCACGGTGCGTTTGATCAACGAAGCGACCAGAGTCGCCCTGGAGATGGCGGATATTGATCGACGCCAAGTGGATGCCTTATTTACGCACCGATCACCGGGTGGTGATACGTTTAATCAATGGAGTCAGAAGCTCGTTGCAGAACTCAAGATTGCACCCAAATCTTCGACCGCTATTACTAACCATGGCGGTGGTTTGCTTAGTGGGCTGAAGTATGGAGCACTGCTACTGGAAAGAGGGCTTGCCAATTATGTCCTGATTCTCAGCGGCGACGCATCCCCGGTCATGCTGCGCGATCTGGTCTTACAAACGGCCAATATCGAGGCCGATTTACATTTCGAGGCGCCATACGGCCCTATTACGCCGGCGTTATACGCCCAGTTCGGTCAGCGATTTGTCTATGAACATGGAATAAAAGAAGAGGATCTGGCTCAAGTTTGCGTGGATCTGCGGGCCAATGCCCTGCAACATCCGGAAGCGACCATGCGCTCAAAGGGCCCCCTGACGGTTGAACAGGTTATGGCTTCACCAATGATCGCATCACCAAACCGCTTGTTGCATTGCGCACCCTTTTATAAAGGGTCTCGCGCCGGAGCGGTGCTACTGACCCGCGCTGAAAATAACATTAATCCAGATGGATCAGCTACTTATGTGCGCGCTCTTGGAGAGACTGTGACCCATGAGCATGTGATCGGTCGCTTTGGACTGGGCGGGTTCGGCCCGTGGAAAGAAAGGCCAAATGTCACTGTCAGCGGCGCCTATGCGGCCGCTCAGCAGGCCTACGAGTTTGGAGGTTTCGGACCCGATGACGTCGATGTTGTCTCGAGTTCAGTACCTTTTGCCTTTCATGTCATGATGATTCTGGAAGATCTGGGTTTGTGTGAACGCGGCGGCTCTGCTGAATTTGTGGCGCGCGGCGGTCTACGGGCAAAAGGCGGACCAGGGTCGCCTTTGATTCTTCCCAATGGAGGCTCGCTGTCATTCGGTCAGAGTGCTATCAATTGCATTATGGATGCCTTGCTCGAGGGGATACAGCAGCTTGATGGTACGGCCCTCGGATTGAAAGCCCCTGATGCCACGCGGGCACTGGTACATGCTCACGGTGGTGTAATGGCTTGCAACACCGTGGCACTTTTAGAGAAAAAGTAAACTGATAATTTGATTTTTTAAACTGGCACCGAACCTAAGGTGCTCCCTTATTTTATTTCTCCTAGGAGCCTGTCGGGTTTGACCGATCGTAGCGAGGGGACGTCGATTTGAGTCAGATTTTTCGCTCTTTTAAGGAGAATAGCACCGCTATTTGATGCAAAAGAACGGGAAATCTGGCCAAACTCAACTTTTCCGCAGTAGATCATGTTAAATCCGACAGGCTCCTAGGCCAGTGCTTGTGGCTTGGTTTGATTAGGCAGCGCAACCATTATGATAGCAACCGGAATCAGCGCCAGTGTGAAGACCAAAAAAGCGTCGTTGTAGCTACCGGTGTGGTCGCGGATGGCACCCATCAGCATGGCGGTAAAGATATTGAGGTTGACGATGGGATAGACCATGCCGATTATCTGGCCGAAGGATTGAGGGCCAAATTGATTACTGATCATCACGCCAAGCAAAGGCAGATGACTACCTGCAGCAAACCCGAATAGCGCACATAGCACCATCATCATGGCGTAACCGGGAATACCCATCATCAGGATCATGGATATGCCGAACAGGGATAAAGAAATCCAATAGAGATATCGGATGTCCCAGCGATCAGTCAAGCCGCCAAAGACTATCTTGCCTGCAATAAGCGCACCGGAAATTATCGAAACAAGGAATGAAGCCTGTTGCGGATGAAAACCCAGGTCAAGACTGATTGGCCCGAGGTTCTGGAGCAACGCCAGTGTGCAACCGGTTGGTATCATAATGCTGATAGCAATAATCCAGAAAACCCGCTGAGATAGAATCTGCTTTATCGTCCATTTATGTTCATTCCCAAATGGTAAAGCGCGGTCCGTTTGGGTGCCGCTGGGTTCAGGTTCGACTCCCTTGTCTTTGGGGTTGTTTCGTACAATCAGCCAGGTCGGTGGGATAACGATAAGCAGCACGAGAACGGCCAGGATCATATGAGCATCGCGCCATCCAAAGTTTATCAAGAGATACGCCACCAGAGGCGGCAGAAGAATCCCACCAACAGAGGAACCCGCCGTCACGATGCCAAGGGCAAATCCCTTACGCCGGAAGAACCATTTGGCGGCCAGCACCTGGCCGGCGACTGTACCGCTAAGGATGAAACCGCCAGAAACCAGGGTCGCATAAATCAGAATTATCTGCCAAAAAGCAGTTGTAACGGAGATTAAGGCAAAGCTCAGAGCGCAGCACATGCCACCGATACACACGAGCAGCCGAATAGAAAATCGATCCATGGCCCAACCAGCGAACGGCGCCATGAAGCCCATCATTAATGTTGCCGCTACCACAGCCGTCATGATTTCTGCGCGACTGGTGTGGAATTCTTCCATCCAGGGCGTGACCCAGAATGTGAAGGTGTAGAGGCCGGTGCCCATAATGATTGCCTGGAACAACAGGGCAACGCCAATTACATTCCAACCGTAATACCATCGCATATCAGTTCCCCAGATGTTTGTGGCTAATATCGCTAACGAATGCTAACTGTAGCCGTTTCTGTATTTCACAATCGAATTTATTCACCTGACTCGCCTTGTATCTCCGGCGAGACTCAGGATTTGAAAATCGGAGCGAGTATTTTGCAGTCATATCTTTCATTCTGTGGCTCAATGTTGAGGAGGCAATAGCGGCCGATCGCGTAACAGATCGGACGCGCGCTCAGCGATCATGGTCACAGTCGCGTTGATATTGCCGCCGATTAAGTCGGGCATCACCGAGGCGTCGATCACTCGCAAGGCATCGACCCCAAGCACGCGCAATTGCGGGTCGACCACCGCCATGTCATCCGCTGCCGGCCCCATCTTGCAGGTGCCCAACGGGTGGTGCACCGTGATCGCGAACGCACGTATGTGTGCATCGAGTTCCGCATCTGTTTGATGGGCTTTGCCGGGCGCGATTTCAGCACTGATGTATTCGCCCAGCGCGGACTCACGCGCAATCCCGCGAACCAGGCGCAGGCCCGCACGCAAGGTACTCCAGTCGTAATCCGCGGCCAACAAGTTTTGCCGGATGCGCGCGGGCTGGAATGGATCAGCTGAGGCCAGCTGCACCCGGCCACGGCTGTGTGGGCGCAGCACCGCGGCCACCACCGAAAAGCCGTCGGTGAAGGCGGGTCTGAACGGCGGTAAATACGGTGATGCACTCAGTGGTCCGCCGTGGAAAAGTAACTGCACGTCGGGTACGGACAGCTGGTCGGATGTCTTCAAAAACGCGGTCATGGGCGATGGCAAATTGGTCGCGAACCCCTTGCCGCGAAAATGGGCATTGAGTAAGTGCAATGCGATGCGGTCCAGGCGCATGTTGCGCTGGAATGGACCGGGTGTCTTGCGACGATACTTCACCGGCGCCATGACATGATCCTGCAGGTTGCGGCCGACGCCCTTGAGTTCAGCCCGCAGCGGAATTCCGTGTTCCTTTAGTTCGCTCGCCTCTCCGATCCCCGAAAGCATGAGGAGCTGCGGCGAATTGATCACACCACTCGTCAGTAGAACTTCGCGGCCACTGTGGGCCACAAGCGTCTGACCAGCGCGCCTATATTCCACCCCAACGGCGCGCTTGCCGATGAACAACACCCGTGTCGCGTGAGCGTTCACCACGACGCTCAAATTGGGGCGGGCCAACGCGGGGCGAAGATAGGCGGTTGCCGCGCCGCAACGGCGGCCGTCACGCACCGCACATTGCATTTTGCCAAAGCCATTCTGTTGCTGCGCATTGTAATCCTCCGTGACCGGATGGCCTGCAGCGACGGCGGCCTCAAGGTAGGCGTCGAACAGCGGGTCGGCGTAAGTGCTGGTCTGCACCGACACCGGGCCATCGCCACCGCGAAACGCACTCGGCCCTCCTTCCCACGTCTCCTGGCGCTTGAAATAAGGCAGTGCATGCGCATACGACCAATCGTGCAAGCCCGAGGTCGCCCAGCGATCGTAGTCGGCGGGATTGCCACGCACGTAAGCCATCGCGTTGATCGACGACGAGCCGCCAATGACTTTGCCGCGAGCACACTCCACCGCGCGACCGTCAATGTTTGATTCAGGCTCAGCGAAGTAGCCCCAGTCGTGCAAACGCTGTTGCAGGATGCGGCCCCAGCCGAGCGGGATATGTATCAATGGATCGCGATCCCAGCCACCGGCTTCTAGCAGCAAAACACTTATGTTCGCGTCCTCGGTCAGGCGATTGGCCAGAACGCATCCGGCGGTGCCGGCGCCTACAATGACATAGTCGTAAGTTGCTTGATTAGTTTTGTGTAGATTACGCAGCATTATTTATTACAATATGTTTAGTTAAATCCATATTATTTTAACCATATGTTAAATAAATGTGTAAAAAATATCTAAAATCATTTATTCTGCTACTAGAATTTTCGTTTCAAGTTAATTAACCACAATCACTGTTCTATTTAGTTGGAGAGGATCATGAATAAGCACTTCTTAATAGCATTGACCGCTGTTGTTACGTTCACGCCGGGTTTGAGTGCGTTCGCGCAATCCTCCGATACAAATGAAAATGTCCTGGAAGAAATTACCGTGACGGCTCAACGCCGGGATCAGGCACTCAATGATGTCAGTATGTCCATCTCCGCATTGGGGGCTAAGCAAATCAGGGATGAGGGAATCACTGATGTCAATGATCTTGTCGTTGGCCTGCCGAATGTGACTGTTGGTAATGTCCTGGGTATGGGGCAGGTAACGATTCGGGGACTGGGCCATGCGATTGCAATACTGGGCGCCGATCCGGCCGTTGCAGTACATATCGATAGGGCGGTCATATCACAGCCCACGGCCCAGTTGGGCTCTTTCATGGATCTGGAGCGTATCGAGGTATTGCGCGGTCCCCAGGGCACGCTCTACGGTCGCAACGCCACAGGCGGCGTGATTAATCTGGTTTCCGCCAAGCCGACCGAAGAATTGGAAGGTTATACCCACGGCACGTTTGGCAACTACAACTTGCTGGAAGTGGAAGGGGCCATCAGTGGCCCGATAGTCGAGGGTAAATTACTGGGCCGCTTCTCCTACAAGAGTACGGATCGTGATGGTTATGGCATGAACGAACTGACGGGTAATGACATTGATGATGCAAAACGTGACAGCGTCCGCTTCCAGCTTCTGGCGCTTCCGTCGGATGATGTCAGTATCAGACTCATGGGCGAGTGGTCTGTCGAAGATGACAATGCTTACAGTGGTAAATTTGTCCAGCCGCTTTACACACCCGAGATAATTGAACTTTACCCAAACCAACAAGCTGCCGGAGCCGGTGGTTACGCCCAGGATCCGCGACGTAATATCGCAGCGCAGCTGGATCCACTTAATGATCGGGAAACCCTGGGTTTGCAAGCCGACATAAATTGGGTAATCAACGATACCTGGTCGCTGCAGTCATTGACTGACTACCGTGAATCAGATGTCATTAACTTGATGGACTGGGATACGGGTACCAATGTCACACCGCTTAATTATTATGGTAACCCTTACGCCGAAACCTTCACGCAGGAACTGCAGTTGGCTTACAACTCAGACTCCGTCCGTGGTTTCGTGGCCGCGTATTTTTTCAAAGAAGACCTCTTGGCTGATACACGGGTAGGCCCTAACCCTGCGGAATCCGTCAGTCCTGCGCTTCGAGATGTGTTGATTCAGTACCTCGCGACAGTGGATACCGATAGCAAAGCCGTGTTTGGTAACGTGGAAATCGATTTTCATGACGATTTCACCCTGGTTTTAGGCGGCAGATACACCGAGGAAACACGCAGTGGCGATGTGAGATTTACTTTTGGTGGGACCGTACCGGTAAGCGCTCCCCCAGTCTGGGCGGATTCGCGTAAAGACACCAAGTTTGACCCGAAAGTGACCCTGGAATGGCGGCCCACAGAGGACCGCATGTGGTATGCCACGCGCACCGAAGGTTTCCGCAGCGGTATGTTTAACGCGGCTTCGACCAACACACCGGTGCTGAAGCCAGAGCTCGTGACCAACTATGAAATTGGTATGACAGGTACTTTCTTTGACAACAGCCTGAACATGAGACTGGCAGCATTTCATGCAGACTATAAGGATCTGCAGGTTGGCAGAACCCAGCCAACGGCCAGTGCTGTAGTGGTGGCCGTAATCTACGAGAATGCGGCGGCGGCGACGGCCGAAGGTTTCGAGTTTGAAGGAACCTGGCTGGCAACAGACCGGTTGACATTTAATGGTTCGCTCGGATATCTCAGCGCCAAGTATGATGATTTTGAGACAGCCAGTGTTTTGGATCTTCCCGATCCCCCCGTATTACAACGCAAAGGCAACTTCCTGAGGATGTCGCCGGAGTGGACGGGCAGTCTCGGTGCCCACTTCGCCACTGAGCTGTCGAACGGAGGGACCTTGTCATTCCATGGGTATATGCGCTACAGAAGCGAGGTATTCTTTGAAGAGGCAAATAACCCCCTTCTCAGCGAGCCAAATTTGACGCTTTGGGATGGCCGGATAAGTTACGATTCTCCCGACGGACAGTTATTCGTTAACTTATGGACGAAGAACGCGCAAGACGAGTTCTACTATGCATCCGAATTTGCCAACGCCACCACGCGTCAGGACCTGGGCCTGCCCGGCTCTCCGCGTACCTACGGCGTAACTGTCGGTTACCATTTCTAGGCCTGACGATTTTGTAGAAGTCTCCACGTCTTTAGATGAGAACAGGGTTAAATTGTCTTTGCGAAAGTTTGTAATAGCACTGCTGGCGAGTTTCACCGCTAGCAGTGCTGTAGCCGCAGAGATGAGTCAACCCACCGGGTATTATTCGGTACAGCCTATTTTGGAGTCTCTCTTGGATCTAAGAAGTATTTAAATTCAGTAGTATCACAGCGGGATCAGGCTCATGGAAATTCAATGCGATGTTGTCGTTATCGGTTCAGGTGTTGGTGGATTGGCTTCAGCACTTTCCGTACATGAGTCGGGTCTGAAAGTTATTGTAGTAGAAAAAGGTGAAAAGCTGGGTGGCGGCACGGGAGTGTCTGCTGGAGGTATCTGGATCGGTAATAACCATTTGGCGCAGGAAGCCGGTGTAACGGATTCCAGGGATGACATCATCAGCTACATGAAATTCCTGGGCGGGGCTCAGATTGATGAAGAAAAACTGCTTGCATACGTAGATGTGGCACCGGAAGCCCTTCGGTTCTATGAGCAATGCGGGGTGGAATTCAAGCTCATAAAGAATATCCCGGATCACTATTTCCCCGATGGGCCCGGATCCAGGGATTGGGGCCGCACAATTGAAGCAAAACTCATATCCGCGAATGAACTTGGTGATTTGCGCGATAAGATTTTTATGTCTCCCAATGAACCTCCGGAAGTCACTTCGGAAGAAAGTATTGGATGGGGAGGGTTTAATAATCTGGCCGGATGGGATATGGAACTGGTAGAAAAGCGGCGTTCTGAGCGTATGCTCGGAAGAGGTGCAGCGTTGGTTGCTCATCTGGTGAAAGCGCTACTTGAACGTGAGGTCCCGATATATCGTGGCATGGCAGCGGACAAGCTCAGAATGGATGGCGATCGGGTTATTGGTATAACGACGGTAAACGGAGACATTATTCACGCAGGGAAATCGGTTGTTATTTCGACCGGTGGATATGAATCGAATGATGATCTTGCTGCAACATATGAAGGACTTCCGGGATGGCGTTCCATGTTTCCGGATACCTTGACTGGCGATGGAATGGTCATGGCTACCGAAATTGGGGCCGCAGTCGAGATTATTCATAACAATATGGCGCTTTTCTTAGGGTTTGTAGTCCCGCGTAAAAAGGAAGATAGCATTCCGTTTTTCCGGCTTGTCGGGATCACCGAGATGCTATGTCCACATACACTGGTTGTTAATGGTCAGGGACAACGGTTCGCAGACGAGTCCTATTTTCAATCCATAATTCCCGCTCTTCGTGAATTTAGTACTTCACGCCATACTTTCGTGAATCTTCCCTGTTATCTGGTTTTCGATAGTCAGTTCAAGAAGAAATTT
The DNA here is from genome assembly GCA_047614505.1 of Rhodothermales bacterium. Taxonomy (GTDB): domain Bacteria; phylum Pseudomonadota; class Gammaproteobacteria; order Xanthomonadales; family SZUA-36; genus JABDJL01. Next base: position 26,607 of record JBLHGQ010000010.1, read on the forward strand.
TCTTTTGTGGGGAATCCTGTAGGTGATGATATTCCGGATTGGGTTGCATCCGCGGATAATTTCAAGGATTTGGCCGGGAAACTTGATATCGACCCCGAAGGCCTGATGAATACTGTCAGCCGATTCAACGGGTTTGCAGAAAGCGGTTATGACGAAGATTTTCTACGTGGCGATAAAAAGTGGTCCCTAGGAAACAGGGAAGCATGGAACGAAGAGGATGGCAAACCCAGTTATGCCAATCCTACATTAGGCAGTTTATCTGAGCCTCCGTACTATGCCGCAGAGCTTCATCCCAGCGCTTTTTGCTCTGCCGGCCTGTTAACGAACGCTCAAGCACAGGTCATTAATCAGCGCGGGAATCCGATTGCCGGCCTTTATGCAGTGGGTAATGCTGCAGCTCATACGGAATATGGTGTTGGCTATCAGGCAGGCTATTCTTTGGCCTCGGGTCTGACATTCGGTTATGTGGCGGCTAAGCACATGACGGAAAATAAATAGCTTTCAATGAATTTTTGCTATCCCCAGACCTTTCGAGCAGTTTCTACTACAAGCTCAAGTTTACGCTTCTGAATGTCTGGGCTCATATGAACACCATCGCGAGTGGCCGCACCCTGAAATCCGCATTGAGGACTAAGCGCCAGGCGCTCAAGAGGACAATGCTTGCTGGCGCTATCGATTCGTCGCAGCAATTCATTCTGGGATTCCAGTGTAGGATTCTTGCTTGATACAAGGCCCAATACAGCAATCTTGTTTTTGGGTATAAATCGCAATGGCTCAAACCCACCTGCTGAATCTGTGTCGTATTCGAGTAAGAATCGATCAACATGCAGTTGATCGAAAAGTCGTTCAGCCAGCCATTCGTAGTCGCCGTTTCTCTTCATCCAGCTTACCCGGCTACCGCGGCATAAATGCATTGCCATGGTTACGCCTTCTTTTCGGGAGGCGTCATAGCATGTGTTGTCTGCAGCAATTTCCGCCTCCAGCAGTTTTTCAGGATCGATACCCTGCCCTTTCATATCTAAACGCCAATCCGCAAAGCAATAATTCATAAAACCCTCGTCCAACTGAAGGTAAGTTACTCCCTCCTGAACCAGCGACTGCATTTCATCCTTAATGATCGCTACGATATCTTGCCGTAGAGCATCCATGTCGGGATAAACGCTATCTGTGATGCCTTTCTTGAAACTGCTGATGGTGATGTGAGATGGGCTGGGCATGGTTATTTTGAATGGCGCTGGCGAGTGTTCAAACATAAATCGTGCGTCAACAGCTGCCAGTCTTTTAACTTTCTGGAGTTTTCCGGAAACGATCTTGGTGTGGAATTGAATTTTAATGGGCTCGCCTTCGGGTGTTTCCATATCGTACTTTGGATAGTTCCCTTCAAACCCTTCAACCGCTTGACTGAAGTTGGTCTGCCAGGCATCCCTGCGCATTTCACCATCGCTGAATATCTCAATGCCCACATCTTGTTGCATTTTGAGTTGTTCCAGCACTGATTCGTCTTCAATACTGTTAAGTTTCTCTTTGTCGATCCGGCCGGCCTCGAAGGCACTACGGGCAGCAAGCAATTTCTCCGGACGTATCAGGCTGCCTACCTGGTCACAATAATAATTATGGTTCACTAAATAAACCTTCTGATAAATGAATGCAAGAACAGCAGAAACGGCGAGTGTTGCCTAATGTTCGTTGTGCAACGCCAAACGTTATGCGTGTCAGACACGCTATTCTGGAATCGGTAATGCGGTCGTTTAGTCTGTGATTTCTGGCTATCATTCTTTTTTTACAAGTGGTTTCCCGGTTAAGAATTCGACACTGTACTCTTGAGTTTCAAAACCCATAGCAGCTTCGTAAGATTTGCGTATTTCTTCAGGTTGTCCCGCACTGTACAGATACCCGCGCGGTCGGCCTGCGATGTAATTCGGATTGGCCTCAATCTCTTCCTGACTCAGACCCGCTGTATATTGTTCTTTTCCAACAATGGGTAATTGAACACCTTGGTTTTTCTTTTGATCTCGGATCAGCCCCTTGGGGTCCTCGCCGGTCTTGATTTTCTCCAGGTCCGAGAAAAATCGATTCCGCATCATGATGATGCCGCGATCGCTTCTTACCAGGTGCTCTTGCGTGCGATCAGCAATTATCCCCTGACTGGACCAGACCAACATATCCTGATTAACGACATGAGAGGTGATCCATTCACCGGTCTCGGGGTCTTTCAACGGTGCATACCAATACGGGATTCGGTCTTGTTCAAATGGCTCGCGATCTTTCGGCACGCTGTTGAAAACCAACATGATGCTGAGTGTTTTCGTATCATCAATCGGCACGCGCCATTCGAAGTGATCACCGAGGAAAAAGCAGTTCGGCCACAGTGCCACCCGCCCGGTTGTCCATTGCTCATTGTCTTCATCACCACCCTCACGTACACGCTTGTACACAAAGCCGAACTCGAATTCGTCGAAGGCCAGTTTTAAATGACGGGGCGCATTTGCTTCTCCGTTTTGCTGAACGGACGCCCAGTTTTCATGTAGCCACTCAAAATGCACCGGATCGATGGAATTCTCCTGACATTGGAACCAGTTGCAGTGGATCTCGGAGATGACGATCTGGCGAAAACCGTTTTTCCAGGTGAATGGTTCCCAGTCTGGGAGCAACGGCGCCGGTTCCGGACCCAAATAGGCCCAAAGTAAACCGCTTTTTTCTTGCACGGGGTAAGCGGCCTTGAGGCGGACATTTTTCTTGTGCCGGCCCTTTGGGCTGACCATGTCCTCGTACGGTTGAGCGATACACTGGCCATCAGAATCGTAGAGCCAGCCGTGGTATAGGCAACGCAGGCCGCATTTCTCCACGGTACCGTAGGCCAGGTCGGCGCCGCGGTGCGCACAACGACGGTGAACCAGGCCAAAATTACCCGACAGATCCTTATAAACTACCAGGTCTTCTCCCATCAGGCGGATTGGTTTGGTGGCTTTTTCTATCAACTCCGCTGCTGCACCGATGGGGTGCCAGTAGCGTCGCAACAACTGGCCCATAGGTTTATCCGGGCCCACTTCAGTCAGTATTTGGTTTTTCTCCGCACTCAACATGAACGCCACCTCTTTCAACCGATAAGGGTCTATATCATCATAGCCCGGCTTTCATTACAGAAACATTGTCTCCGCAAGGCATAAACATTCCATGTGGTTAAATTAATACATCCTAAGTATATCATTTGTCTAATCAGTAAGCTAAAATCAATCACAATGGACGGGCGCAAATCAGATTACTTCCCAACAACGGATTTCCGTGGATCCACTAGCCTGTCCGGGACATTTATAAAAAACAACAGGGGGCAAGATAGAACATGATCATCGACAGTCATGCACACTTGGTAGCACCGGATTCGCTGTACAAGTACCGGACGGACTTGGTGGCCTTCCGGGGTCAGTTCGGTTATTTCAAGGCCAACATTAGCGACGAGGCTTTGGGCAAGGCGGCCGCCCACAATGTAGCGCTGATGGATGAAGTGGGCACGGACGTGCAGATATTATCGCCGCGGCCATTCATCCTGCTACACGGCACTAACAGGTGGAATGAGATAAGGGCGTGGACAGAGACAAATAACGACCTGATAGCGCGCACTGTGCAGATGCATCCAACGCGATTTCGCGGTGTCGGGGCACTGCCGCAGTCACTGGGTCGGCCGGTAGAAACGGTGTTTGATGAGATTACGCGGTGTATAGAGGAACTGGGCTTTGTAGGCGTATTGCTAAACCCTGATCCCAGTGAAGGAACAGGCGAATCACCACCCCTGGGGGACCCTTACTGGTACCCGCTTTACGAGCGGTTGTGCGAGCTGGATTTACCAGCTCACATTCACAGTGGTGCATGTACAAAACGAGAGACCTACGACGAGCATTTCATTTCAGAAGAGAGTCTTGCGATCACGTCGATAGTTCGAGGTGGTGTTTTTAAGCGCTTTCCAGAGCTGAAGTTAATGGTAAGCCACGGTGGCGGAGCGATTCCATACCAAATGGGACGCTGGCAATCAAACACTCAGATGCAAATAGCAGCTGGTTTCCTGCCCCAAGACCATGAAGCTTTTGATGTGACGTTGCGCCGGTTCTGGTTCGATACTTTGGTGCATCATAAGCCTTCTCTGGAATTGTTACTGAGTGTGGTGGGTACGGACCGATGTTGCTTTGGAACAGAACGCCCTGGCAGCGGCGGTGGCATCAACCCGCTTACGGGATTGGCCTACGACGATTTAAAGCCGGTGATCGAAAGTATCGAGTCCTTGACAAAGTCTGATTTGCACGCTTTGTTCGAGGGGAACGCGCGACGCTTATTCGGTCGATTGGGATTGTAGGGAAAAAATCATGGCTGAAATTGTACTTGGGATCGGTACCTCTCACAGCCCGCTGTTGGCACTATCGCCGGCAGAATGGACCGGGCGTGGAAGTGATGATAAGCGTAACCTGAAACTTAATCTTTCGGACGGACGTTATCTCAGTTACTCGGAACTTGAGGCCGAAGTGGGCGCCCGGTATGCGGAGCAAGCAACTTTATCGAATTTTGAGGCCCAGTCGAAACAGTGTCAACAGGCGTTGGACGATTTGCAGGCAGCGCTGAGTTCCGCCGCCCCGGACGTTGTGGTCATCATCGGCGATGACCAGGATGAGTTATTTCCACTGACGAACCTCCCAGCCTTCGCGATTTATTATGGGGATGAACTGGCGACACGTCCTCTGGAAACCATGGATCATATTCCTCATTGGCTGAATGATTCGGAGGTGCCAGAAAGCTACGCCATGGATGAAGTACGTTACTTTGCCGGATCGCCTGAGCTGGGCCGTTTTCTGATTGAAAATTTGGTGGCCCGACATGTGGATGTTGGGGCAATATCAAAAGTAGAGACGACAGATATCGAGGGCTTCGGGCACGCTTTCGGCTTTATAATCCACCGTCTATTTAATGGGCGTAGCATTCCCGTGGTACCGGTACTTCTGAATACCTATTTTCCACCAAACCGACCAGTGCCAGAGCGGTGTTATCACATTGGAAAAGTTCTGCGCGAGGCAATCGAGTCATACCCAGAGCCATTGCGGGTAGCAGTGGTTGCTTCTGGAGGACTGAGTCACTTCGTCTGCGATGAAATATTGGACCGTCAGGTACTGACTGCATTGGAGACAGGGGATGCAGATACACTGTGTGGAATACCTCAAGGAGCGCTGAATGGCGGGAGCTCGGAGATCAGTAACTGGATCATGTTAGCTGGGGTAATGGAGGGTCGGAACTGTGAGTTGGTCGACTATGTGCCGGTGAAACGCACTGCGGCCGGGACAGGTGTTGGACTGGGTTTTATGGTCTGGAAATAAGGTAAGAGTAAATGCCACGACGTAAGAGCATAGACATTGAAGGTTTTAGTCACGGTAAACAGCCTATTCCGGCAGCCTCACGTGTGGGCAATATCCTTGTAACTGGTGGGGTCTACGGCCTGGATACCGGCAGTGGTGAAATACCCGATGATGCAGACCGTCAGTGCGAGTTTATGTTCGCCAACTTGAAGGCTATTTTGGAAGCAGGCGGGGCGAGTCTGGAATCAGTAGTGAAAATGACATTTTGGGTGAAAAACACGGACGCCCGGCAAGAGATTAATCCACTTTGGCTGAAAGCCTTTCCAGATCCGGATTCGAGACCGGCCCGACACACACTGTTGAATCCGGATTTACCACTCAACCTTGTTCTCCAATGCGATGCGATCGCCGTGATCTTGTGAGGGTCGCACTCTAAATTAATTAGACTAAATACTACAAATACCCTATTTTATCAGGAATTATTTTTACAACATGTTTAATTATTTCTTGAATTTATTTGAATCTTGAAAGCTCATGATAGGATGTCTTTTGGGATTCAGCCACGTCGATTGTTCTTTTTGAGAGGAAGCTATAATGAGTGATAATTGCCTTGCATCCATTCGTAACCGTGTCGAGACCGGGGTTCGTCCTGCTCTGTTTGTGCAGATGACATCTCACAGATTTGTAGCACTATTTTTGCTTGCCTGGGTGACCGCTGGAAGTAATACGATAGCGGCACAGGAAGAGGATCAAATCACCGGTGATTACGCGGCTCCACGTTATCTGAAAACACTGGTTAATCCATCGAGCGAGGAACTTTTGGAAGCAGCCCGAATTGTCGTACGTCAGCCCCATGGCATGGGTGGCCTGGGTCGTGCAGAGCCCGGTTGGAAGGTTCATGTTTTTCTGCCTTACAACCAGGATATGGATGTCTTCAAGGCAATCCAACAAGCGTGGAAAGAAGAAAGGAATGTTCAAGCTGTTCCGGTCCAGCCCTGGGAGGCTTCAGGCGAGACCAAAGAGGCGTTCGAATCACGACTCAAGGAAAATGATGCCCTGCTGCATGGAAATGAGGCCTACAAAGAAATAGGCATGTTCGATCCCGGCTACTACCCCTACCTCTCCAAGGAAACCCAGGAAAAATTTGGTAAAACCATGGGCATGATAGAGGTATTAAGTGGTTTCGAGGAGTATCTGGATAAGCACACTGAGGTAGAGCATCTTGTCAGGGATCCGGCCGGCGCGAGCGGTTGGTTCTGTGTGTATGCTCCAAACCATTGTGATAAGCATATCGCCAACTGGACTTATATCAACGCCATTGATGTGATGAATCACAGTTCCGAATATCCTGCTGATGTTTGGAGTCTGGTGGAAGAGACCACTGCAAAGCCGGTGGAGTATGTCTCGGAAGGCACCCTTGTCGATCCTGAGGGCACGGACATTCACTGGGAAGTGTCCCGCGAACTGGCCTGGAAATGGTCGCAATACGCGAATTTGCCCATTGCGAATAATCATATGTTTCTATATCCCCACTCCATGGACACAACTGTGATGGAGGGGGTCGTAGCTGGCTGCTCCAATCATACTGGCTTTATGCCATGCATGAAGGTGTACTTAAGCAAACATGGCCGTGTTGATAAGGTAGTCGGCGGCGGCAAAACGGGCGACTATTTCCGGGAACTCATCAGCCATCCCAAATTCAGTCCGGAAACTGTCTGTTATCCCAACCTTCCTGAATGCGGTTACTGGTTTTTGTCAGGTGACGGCTTAGGGACCAACCCTAAAAAGGTGCGCAACATGAACACCCTGATCCAGGGTCAGACCGACACGCCTAACCTGTGGGAACGTGAGCGCGCAGGTGTGCAGCATCTATCATTCACTGGCGCATCGGGTATGCTTGATTTCAAGCGATCAGCAGTAGAGCAGGCGGTGAAGGACGGTAAGGACAATGTCGGTATTTTCCGCACCGATCCAGCGCTTTTAATGTACGCATTTGAAAACGAGCTTCCGACCGGTCATACCAGTCATATCCATAACTACTTTGCGACGATAAAGTGGAAACTGCGGGATACCGGCGAGTGGATCACGATATCCGAGAAGGGGCGCCCCAGTGCTTTTGATAATCCGGAAATTCGTGCCCTGGCGTCCAAATACGGTGACCCGGACACAATTTTCAGCTATGACTGGATTCCGGCCATCCCCGGAGTCAATGTCAAGGGTAACTATAAGCAAGATTACGCTGACGATCCGTGGGCATGGGTTTCGAAAGAGTGGGAACAGATTAAAGATGGAACCTACGAGTTTTTTGTCGCCGGTTATTCAATGTTTGAACGCTGATAAAGCGCTAGCAACCATTTAAATTTTAAACCATGCGAAGATTCCTTTTTGGTATATTCGGACGCCAGATTGCGCTTTACTTTGGGGGTATTTGCTTCCTGTCAGTTGTGGTGCTCTCATCCTTATATTTGACCTCCGAATATGCGCTCAAATCGTACGTCACAGAGCAGCTAAACCGGCTTCCCTGGGACGTGACCGCAATACAAAGAACACCGCTGCATTCCTATCCCCAGCTGCAGAAAAAATATAAAGATATTGATTCGGTCGAGCAGGTCGAGGCACTCGGTTTTATAAGAATTCAGAACGGCGGTTCTATCCATGTTGAGATCGACGGCCAGCCAACAGAAATTTACTGGGTTGGCGTTATGTCCGCTTCAAATAACACGCTGCTGCCACCAGAACTGCGTAGTAGAGGCCCGGACTCTGCTGCATCAAATGATAATGAGCTAATACGCGTTCAAGCGGCTCTTGTGTCAACCAGCAATGAAAATGAAAGCTACCTGACTGTCAGTGCCGGCAGTGTATTGAAAATACTGGATATGGGAGTTGAGCCAGATTCAGGACACTCACATGATGGAGGTGGTGGTGATCAGGCGTCAGAGGGCCCTTCTGAACACGAACATAAACCGCAAATAAAAATAGAAACGTTATTTGATGTCATCGTTGATAATCAACCCGCTCAAATTGAAAGACTGGAGTTCAACCGATGGATGCTCGACAACGTTGGCTCATTATCCTATTTGCCGGAACGATCCCTGATCATTTCTGTTCCGATGCGGGAATTCGAATCGCTTTCCGGCAAGCTTGATACGCTCTGGTTGCCCTCCGAAGGGATGCACTCCACGGAAAGCGCACCCCCGTATGTTCCCGAGATAAGTCACTTGATCAGACTTGATCGTCGCGAGTGGGTGACACCCTGGAATCTTCCCGCAAGTATTAAGCAACTTAAACCTCTCATAGCCTTCGTTGAATCCGAGGCGCGTAAAGTCGCATCAATTTCGTATGTAGGTAGTGATCTACAACGAATTCTTGTGACCATGGAGAAGATATCAAGGTCGATTTGGCTGGTTACGCTGTTGGCAGCGATACCGCTGCTATGGTTGGCCTGGATAGTGGCCAGGATGTTAAGCAGTCTGTTATTGCTAAATCAAAGACGCCTGATTGGTCTTGCGCTTATCCGCGGAATTCCAATGAACCTCATCAGCCAGACCATGATGGGCGCGCTTGTTATCGGCGGATTGATCGGCGGTATTTTGGGCGTGGTTGCCGGGCTTGGATTACCCATAGCCGGGTATGGTCTTGCCGGAGAATCGGCACCACCACTTTCAACCCTGATGCGTGGGCTGGTTTATATCCCGATATTCATAGGTGTGGGAATTATGCTGGCATTGATTTCAGGCCGCAGTGTGATTAATCGAATCCGTCGTATGACGCCGCGCGAAGCTATGGTTCGAATTGCAGACCGAGGATTTGAAGAAGATTTACAGCGTTTACCCAGGTCATTCATTATTGCCTCAGTCCTTGCCTTAGTTCTAGGCGGGTACAAGATCATGGCATGGGCCGCGGGTCATTCTCTTCTGCTTGAGTTGTTTGGCGGTGTGCTGCCTGAAAACTACATTTCCGTCTTGCTGTTGGCAGAGGCGATTCTCAACTTTATAGCGGTGCCATTATTTTTATTCGGTGTCACCGGTATTCTCAGATGGCGTATGATTTGGTTCCAATACCTTCTTAATGCTCTGATCGCTCCCTTTGTCGGGAAACTCAGATGGTTCGTTGCAGAACATATGGCCCTGAGTCGAACTCGCATTGCCGGAACCTTGTTTTTAGCAGCGCTCGCCCTTTCACTCACAATAATGCCGCAGATTGCGGCCGATTCTTTTTATGATCGCGTAGTGCGCGGTGTAAAGTCATCTGTCGGCGGTGATATTCAGCTTGAGTACAATATGTCAGAACTGGCAGAAGGTCATAACGACCCTCAGCCAGTCGCAGCCTACATTGATCTTATTACCGACAAACTTGAAAAAGTTGAAGAACTGCTTGGAAACGATCCGCGGGTAGATTCTGTAACCCGGATACAGCAATACATCATACCCAGCATTTATCTTCCTAATCAAAGCGGATTAATGTTGAACCTGATAGGTGATTCACAACACTATCTTGAGAACGTCTACTATGAAAACGAGTTCGGTTTATCGCGATCTTTTTCACAAATTGTCAATGATCTAAAAGATGAGTCTTTAACCGCGTCTCAGGGTTTTCTAAGTGTCCGTCAAGTTCCTTTAGACAGAGAAGTTGAGCTGGGGTATACAGAAGAAGGCAATGCGATATTGGGTAGTATCAAGGATGTTATTGCATTTCTGCCTGGACAGCCAAGTATTGAAGTTACGCAGAGGGAAGGTTATGTAGTTCAGGAAATTGATTATCTGAATTACGTAACCAGATCTGATGCCAGAGTAATCACATCCCTGGACAGCTTGTTGAATGGCCCTTTGAATCTGCTTAAAGTCGTGCCATCCAGGGTTGTTTTATTAGTTAATACAAAAGGAAACATCGGCCCTGAAGAAGCACATGATTTAATCGGCAAATTACCGTTAGAACCGCAGTCGGTACGATTACAAACCCAAGAAATTGAAAATGTAAATAAAGACATGTTTATTTCACTCGCACTGGAGAACATGTGGGTGTTTATGATTGGCGGACTGATCCTGGCGGTATCGGGTGTTTTCGTTGTGGGTCTGGTAAATTTTGTAGCAGAACGACGAACTTTTTCTCTTCTGAGACTACGTGGAATGCCCTTGTCAGTATTGTTACGTGTGTCCTTGTCAATGTTTCTGCTCCCCGTAATTATAGGAATAGGCTTGGGAATACTGCTTGGTGCAGTATCTGGTTTTGGGATGGCACAAGCTATCTGGGACGTACCGAGGGTTTATGGTGTTGCAGGTCTTTTAGATAACCATCTGATATTTACATCGACAGCATGGCAAATCGTGTTTGGCTTTTGTAGTGTGCTGATACTTATAGCTTTAGCATTTGGACTCTGGCCTTTTCGCCTCACGGCACGTGAGGCAATTAGAGAAGGTTGAAGAAAAACAGACAGAGGGTAGAAATTTGAATACTGGTAAACAACTGTTTGAAAGAACCGGCTTTGACATCAGTGTCAATGACGTTGTGAAGTCATATCGAATTGGCGAAGAAATGTTTAATGCGCTCAATGGCGTTACATGCAGTATGCCAAGCGGTAAAGTAACGGTAATACAGGGGCCAAGTGGTTGTGGGAAAACAACGCTCATGAATTTGTTGGGAGGTGTTGACATCCTGGACAGTGGTAAAGTTATGGTTGGGAGCGATGAGCTTATAAAAACAACTGACGAATCCTGGCTTTCACGATATAGACTAAATGATGTTGGTTTTATATTTCAGGCTTTTAATCTAATTCCCGGACTTACGGCCTTCGACAATCTACAGCTACCAATGACGGTGGTCGGTATGAGTGCCGCAGAGCGAAAGGAACGTGGCCATGCACTGCTGGATCTTGTCGGAATGAGACAGAAAGCAGATAAACGACCGGACGAACTCAGCGGTGGAGAGCAACAACGCGTTGCAATAGCTCTGGCATTGGTGAATGATCCACCGCTTATTCTCGCTGATGAACCAACCGGTAACCTTGATAGTACCAATGCAATGATTGTTACGGATTTGTTATGCGAATTAGCCCATAAGAGCGGCAAGACAGTCGCAATTGCAACACACGACTCCATGGTCGGAGAACGTGGAGATCAGAGGCTGTATATGCGTGACGGCGGGTTTGTGGAAGCGACCGTATAATTATTCCTGATAATTCATGTCACAAAACGGTGAAGAAAACCGGGTTTTAACGTAACCGGTTCAATAGTCAGTTCTATCGCCACGCTGTTGTGGACTTTAGTATTCCGTCAACCAGCTTCGGCCTCCGAATACACTGCCTTCAGTTGCTCACCGTACTCAAGCAACAGTTCCTCAAAATCTGATACATTATTCAGGCTTGCCATTGGCCGCACCTTGTATAAGTTTCCGTCGCTTGCCATTGTCGGCTCTATTCCCTTTTCCGCCAGGTCCCTCGCTTTTTGGATCAGGTA